>NZ_BNED01000005.1:3920000-4239062 GCF_016755875.1 Streptomyces spororaveus
CATCGTTCGACTTGCATGTGTTAAGCACGCCGCCAGCGTTCGTCCTGAGCCAGGATCAAACTCTCCATGAATGTTTACCCGTAATCGGGTGCACACATCACTTAGAGCGGGCGCATCATGTCGGAATATGACCGACGCGCCACAACGTCCTCGCTGTGTTGTTGCCTGCAAGTGCACCGGCGAACCGGAGCCTTACAGGTCTTTTTCAAAGGAACCTCATCCACCGAAGTGGACGGGGTATCAACTTCTGGCGTTGATTTTTGGCACGCTGTTGAGTTCTCAAGGAACGGACGCTTCCTTTGTACTCACCCTCTCGGGCTTTCCTCCGGGCTTTCGTTCTGTTCTTGCGTTTCCGACTCTATCAGAGTCAGTCCCGCTCCGCTTTCCAGGTTTTCGCTTTCGCGTTTCCCTTTCCGGCGAGTCCGACTCTATCAGATCCTTTCGGGCCTGACCCCCAGTCAGCGGGGCTTGTCTTCCGGGCTGTTGGGCCCTTTCGACGAGTGAGACAGTAGCGGATTCCTTGCCCCCGAACCTAATCGGCGGCCGCGTCCTGGAACGCGGATTCCTCATTCGCAAATACGCATGAAAACGAGACGACGGAGTGCGTCGTTCGTTCGAATGTGTGGTGCGGGATGGCCGTCCGGGGACCGACCAGGGTCGGCGCTCACTTCGGACAACTCGAAGAACCTTACGGACCGGGCACACCTGTGTCAACCCCCGGCCGGCCCGCCACGCCGGATCCGCAAAACTCCCGCCGCCCCCGGACCCATCGGTCTACGCTGGGCCCATGACTACGCATGCGCTCACGCTCAGCCTTCGCTGGTGGGCCGCCTGACGGCGGCCGACCTTCCACGCGAGCACGCATGCGCTCACGGCCGCCGCTTCGGCGGCCGTTTTTGTTTCTCCCCTCCCGGGGAGTGGCTCGGTCGCCCGACGCGGTGGCCGCCGACACCACTCACACCCAGGGAGAGCAGGACATGACGACGAAGAGGATCTTCAGCGGGATCAAGCCCACCGGACATCTGACGCTGGGCAACTACCTCGGGGCGGTACGGCAGTGGGTCGCCGCCGACCGGACGCCGGAGTCGGCGCTGTTCTGCGTCGTCGATCTGCACGCTCTGACCGTCGAGCACGAGCCGGCGCGCGTACGAAGGCTCAGCCGGCAGGCGGCGACCCTGCTGCTGGCCGCCGGCCTCGATCCGCAGCGGTGCACCCTCTTCGTGCAGAGCCATGTCGACGAGCACACCCGGCTGGCGTACCTCCTGGAGTGCACCGCCACCGACGGGGAGCTGCGGCGGATGATCCAGTACAAGGAGAAGGCGGCGAAGGCGCAGCTCTCCGGGGAGGGGGTGCGGCTGTCGCTGCTCACCTATCCCGTGCTGATGGCGGCGGACATCCTGGCGTACGACGCCCAGGAGGTGCCGGTCGGGGAGGACCAGCGGCAGCACGTCGAGCTGACCCGGGATCTGGCGGTGCGGTTCAACCAGCGGTACGGGCACACCTTCACCGTGCCGAAGGCGACGCTTCCGGAGGTGGCCGCGCGGGTCATGGACCTCCAGGATCCGACGTCGAAGATGGGGAAGTCCCACGAGAGCGGGGCGGGCATCGTCTATCTGCTCGACGAGCCGGGGGCCGTGCGCAAGAAGGTGATGCGGGCGGTCACCGACAGCGGGGACGGTGCGGTGGTCTACGACCGGGAGGCGCGGCCGGGCGTCGCCAATCTGCTGGACATCCTGGCGGCGTGTACCGGGGGTGACCCGGCTGTGCTCGCCGACGGGTACGGCGGCTACGGGGCGCTGAAGCGGGATGTCGCCGACGCGGTGGTCGAGGTGCTGCGGCCCGTACAGGAGCGGCACGCGGAGCTGGCGGGCGATCCGGCTCAGGTGGAGAAGGTGCTGCGGGAGGGTGCCGGGCGGGCCAGGGAGCTGGCGCGGCCGGTGGTGGACCGGGCGTACCGGGCCATCGGATTGCTGGAGCCGTGACGGGTGGGGGTCTCGCGTGCCTCGGGGCCCCCACCGGTACGGGTGTCTCAGCTGTTGCCGGAGGCGAGCTCGCGGCTGCGGTCGCGGGCCGCTTCGAGGGCGGCGATGAGGGCGGCGCGTACGCCGTGCTTCTCCAGCTCGACGATGGCGTTGATCGTGGTGCCGGCCGGGGAGGTGACGGCCTCGCGGAGCTTGACCGGGTGTTCGCCGCTGTCGCGGAGCATGACGGCGGCGCCGATGGCGGCCTGGACGATCAGGTCGTGGGCCTGGGCGCGGGGCAGGCCGAGGAGGATGCCGGCGTCGGTCATGGCCTCGACGAGGAAGTAGAAGTAGGCGGGTCCGGAGCCGGAGAGGGCGGTGGCGGCGTCCTGCTGGGACTCGGGGACGCGCAGGGTCTTGCCGACGCCGCCGAAGATCTCCTCGGTGTGGGCGAGGTGCTCGGCGGTGGCGTGGCTGCCGGCGGAGATGACGGACATGGCCTCGTCGACGAGGGCGGGGGTGTTCGTCATGACGCGGACGACGGGGGTGCCGGGGCTGAGCCGTTCCTCGAAGAAGGCGGTGGGGACGCCGGCGGCGCCGCTGATGACCAGGCGGTCGGCGGGCACGTGCGGGGCGAGCTCGTCGAGGAGCTTGGCCATGTCCTGGGGCTTGACGGTGAGGATGAGGGTGTCGGCGCGCTTGGCGGCCTCGGCGTTGGAGACGGCCTCGACCCCGTAGCGGGTGCGCAGTTCCTCGGCCCGTTCGGGGCGGCGGGCGGTGACGAGGAGCTTCGCGGCGGGCCAGCCACCGCGGATCATGCCGCTGAGCAGGGCCTCGCCGATCTTGCCGGTACCGAGGACCGCGACTGTCTGGGTCATGCCCGATTCACCTCGCCTGGGGGTACCCCCAGCGGTGGCCGGGGGTGCTTCTTGCGCGCTACGTGTGCGTCCTCATCCTTTCACCCGTGGAAGGAACGGGGCGGGGTTGTCCGGCCTGTGGGCGTCAGGGGGTGCGGCGGCGGAGGGTGACCGCGCCGAGGGCGAGGACGAGCAGTGCGCAGGCGGCGACGATCGCGGCGTCGCGGACGAAGTCGGCGGTCATGTCGGTGTGGGTGAGGACCTGGGTCATGCCGTCGACGGCGTAGGACATGGGCAGGACGTCGGAGAGGCCTTCCAGGACGGGGTGCATGGTGTCGCGGGCGGCGAAGAGGCCGCACAGGAGCAGCTGGGGGAAGATCACGGCCGGCATGAACTGGACGGCCTGGAACTCGGAGGCCGCGAAGGCGGAGACGAAGAGTCCGAGTGCGGTGCCGAGGAGGGCGTCGAGGAGGGCTACGAGGAGGAGGAGCCAGGGGGATCCGACGACGTCGAGGCCGAGGGCCCAGAGGGCGAGGCCGGTGGCGAGGAGGGACTGGAGGACGGCGACGGCTCCGAAGGCGAGGGCGTAGCCGGCGATGAGGTCGCCCTTGCCGAGGGGCATGGCGAGGAGGCGTTCCAGGGTTCCGGAGGTGCGTTCGCGCAGGGTGGCGATGGAGGTCACCAGGAACATGGTGATGAGGGGGAAGATCCCGAGGAGTGAGGCGCCGATGCCGTCGAAGGTCTTGGGGCTGCCGTCGAAGACGAAGCGCAGCAGGGTGAGCATCAGTACGGGGACCAGGAGCATCAGCGCGATGGAGCGCGGGTCGTGGCGGAGCTGGCGCAGGACGCGGGCGGCGGTGGCGGTGGTGCGGGCGGCGTTCATCGGGTCTGCTCCCGGATGGCGGTGACGTTGGTGGCGGCAGCGGCGTCGGCGTTGGCTTCGTCGACGAGGCGCAGGAAGCCCTCCTCGACGGTGGTGGCGTGGGTGCGGGTGCGCAGTGCGTCGGGGGTGTCCTGGGCGAGAATGCGGCCTTCGCGCATCAGGAGCAGGTCGTGGCAGCGCTCGGCTTCGTCCATGACGTGGGAGGAGACGAGGATCGTGGCGCCGCGGGTGGCGGTGATGTCGTGGAAGAGGTTCCACAGATCGCGGCGCAGGACGGGGTCGAGGCCGACGGTGGGTTCGTCGAGGACGAGGAGCTCGGGGGTGCCGAGCAGGGCGACGGCCAGGGAGACGCGGCTGCGCTGGCCGCCGGAGAGGTTGCCGGCGAGGGCGCCTGCGCGGCTGGTGAGGTCGACGTCGGTGATGGCGCGGCTCACGGCGGCGGCGCGGCGGTCGGCGGCGGCGCGGCCGGGGTCGAGGACAGCGGCGAAGTAGTCGAGGTTCTGCCGGACGGTGAGGTCGTCGTAGACGCTGGGCGCCTGGGTGACGTAGCCGATGCGGGAGCGGAGGCGGGGGTGGCCGGCGGGGTGGCCGAGGACGTCGAGGGTGCCGGTGACGTGGGCCTGGGTGCCGACGATGGCGCGCATGAGGGTGGATTTTCCGCAGCCGGAGGGGCCGAGGAGGCCGGTGATGCGGCCGCGGGGGACGTCGAAGGCGAGGGAGTCGAGGACGGTGCGGGGGGTGCGGCCGGTGCCTCGGCGGACGGTGAGGTCATGGGCGTGGACGGCGGCCGGGTCTCCCTCGGGCTGCTTATTCATCATGTGATGAATAATGCTCCTGGGGGTGCCGGACGTCAATCTCCGGGAGGAGTGAGGTGCGGGCTCCGGGCGCCGGGCTGCGGGCTACTTCTTGCGCTTGGGCCGGCGGGCGGCCGGGTTCCCGGTACGGGTGCTGCGGCGGCGGGCGTACTCGGCCCGGGCGCGCTCGTACTCGGCGCGGCGGAGCTTCTCGCCCGGCGCCTCACCGAGGCAGCGCAGGAAGTACGCGATCAGGGAGCCGATGAAACCGATCGTCTTGAGGCCCTTGAGGGCGGCCTCGTCGGAGGACGGGGCGGGGCGACGGCTGTAGGAGGCCCACGTCTTGGTGAAGGCGATGGAGCTGGCGATCGCGAAGAGGACGACGACCGAGATGCTGAGGAAGGGGCCGACGTTGCCGATCTCCAGCCCCTCGTAGGACAGGCGCAGCAGCAGGGCGGCGGAGATCGCGGTGGCCAGGGAGCCGATGGCGAGGCCGACGCGACGCAGGGCGTAGCCGCCGTCGTGCTCGACCCAGGTGGTGCCGAAGAACCGGATCGGCTCGGGCTGCGGGCCGGCGGGCACCGCCGCCTGCGCGGCCGGCTCGGCGGGGGTCTGGTCTCGCTGGTCGTCGCTCACGCAGCGATTATCCCTCGCCGGGCCGGTCGGGCCCGGTGTGTCTCACGTGTCAGACGGGGCGGGCGCGGGTCGCCCCTGCCGCCGCCCCGCGCCACCGCGGACCTTCACCCGGTCCCCGGGACCGCGCTCCCGTTCCGGGCGGTCAGCCGCACTGGGTGACGACGTAGCCGTCACTGCCCGTCTTCACGTACGCGTCGGAGACGAAGCGGCCGTTGCCGATGCAGTCCCAGATGTCGGTCGTGCCGTACGGGCCCGAGACGGTGGTGCCGTCGCACTGGCAGCGGAGCGTCACGGTCGCGCCGTACGGCAGGACGTCGATCACCGGATAGTTGGTGCCGGGGCCGCTGCGGACGTTCAGCCGGGAGCCGGGGGCCACCGGGTAGGACGGGTAGCCCGAGCCGGACGCCAGGCTCTGGACTTGGCTTGAATCGTTCTCCACCGACATACGAAATCTCCCCCCATGGGTGTTGCCGTGCGCAACTCGCGCAGGGTAGCAGGACCTTGGAGACTCCTACGGGTCATCGACTAGGCTCCGGCGGGGGTGGTGATCGGTGCATTCGCTGCGCGCGGACTACGCGGGATTTCCGGAGTACGCCGGGCAGTACCGGCTCGAATCGGTGCTCGGCTCCGGAGGGATGGGCGTCGTCCATCTGGCCACGTCCGGCTCGGGACTGAAACTCGCCGTCAAGATCGTGCACGCCGAGCACGCCGTCGACCCGGAGTTCCGGGCCCGGTTCCGCCAGGAGGTCGCCGCGGCGCGCCGGGTCAGCGGGGCGTTCACCGCACCCGTCGTGGACGCCGATCCCGATGCCGAACGGCCGTGGATGGCCACGCTGTTCATCGACGCACCGACACTCTCCGAGCGCGTACGGGAAAAGGTGCTGGACCCGGCCGAACTGGCCCGTCTCGCCGCCGGCCTGGCCGAGGCGCTGCGGGACATCCACCGTGCGGGAGTCGTGCACCGGGACCTGAAGCCCAGCAACGTGCTGATGGCTCCGGACGGTGTGCGGGTCATCGACTTCGGGATCTCCCGCCCGGCGGACAGTGACCTGCGGACCGAGACCGGCAAGCTGATCGGCACCCCGCCGTTCATGGCGCCCGAGCAGTTCCAGCGTCCCCGCGAGGTGGGGACGGCCGCGGACGTCTTCGCCCTGGGCGCGGTACTCGTGTACGCCGCGACGGGGCACGGCCCGTTCGACTCGGACAGCCACTACCTGGTGGCCTACCAAGTGGTGCACAGCGAACCGGACCTGACCGGGCTCCCGTCGCGGCTCGTCCCCCTCGTCGCGCGGTGCCTGGCGAAGGATCCGGCGGAGCGGCCCACCGCCGAGGCACTGATCGCCGAGATGCGCGCGCTCGCGTACCCGACCGCCGAGGACACCCAGGCCTTCATCCCGCGGCCGCGGCGGCCCGTCGAGGCCGAGCAGGTCACCCACCAGAGGGAGCGGGTCGCCGCCGCACCGCAGGCGCCGCCCCGCCGGCGGACCCGGATGGCGGTCGGGGCCGGGGTCGGGCTGCTGCTGCTCGTGGGCGGGACCGCCGCCGGATACCAGCAGTTCGGGACGGCGCCCGGACCGCCCGCCCAGATCGCGGCGAAGACGGGTACGGCACCGCAGAAGAGCTTCGCCCCGTGGGCGGTCCCCCTGGGCAAGCCCGCGACCGGCAGCCGGACCGGGGCCTGTTCCTGGCAGGCGGCCCTCTACTGCGCCGGACCGGGCCTGGTCGCCGCACGGCTCGACCCCGCGGACGGCTCCACGGTATGGGCCCTGGAGGCGCCCGGACCGGCGCAGGGCGCGACGGTCCTCAGCGCGCCCCAGCACGCGGGCGGGCAGGTCCTCGCCGTGGTGCCGGGCAGCGAAACGCTCCAGGCACTGGACCCGGACACGGGAGCCGAGCGCTGGAGGCACAAACTCCCGGGCGGCTCGCAGGCCGTGGTCGCGGGCGGGCAGATCCTGCTGGTGGGGACGGGCGGCAGCGTCACGGCGCTGGACCCGGCGCACGGCACGCCGCGCTGGACCAGGCAGATCGGCGGGGTCGGATCCGTCTGGTGGGGCGACGGCGGTCCGAAGGGCGGGACGCCCGCGCTGTACGTGGCGACGCCCGAGAGCGGCGGCGGGTCCACGCAGATCGCGGCGGTGGACCCGGCCGACGGGACGGTGCGCCGGCAGCTGCGGACGGAGGGGCGGCTGCGGCCGGTCGGCACCGCGCGGGGCGGGCTGTACCTGCTGGAACTCGACGCGTCCTCCAGGACCACCGCCGTCGTGCACGCCGACCTCACGACGCGCACCGTGCACCGGGTACGGCCGAAGGCGCCGCTCTTCGACGCGGAGGCGACGGTCGACCCGGACGGGAACACGTATCTGTTCGGGACCTCCGGCACGCTGGTCGCGGTCGGAGCGGACAAGGAGCTGTGGCGGTCGGAGACGGGCGTGACCGTGGCCTCCCGGCCGGTCTTCACCGACGGCCGGGTCTGTCTGATGGCGCCGGACGGACGGCTGCTGGCCGTCGACGCCGCCAGCGGCCGGCCCGCGGGGCAGACCCGGCCGCGGATGACCGACGGCAAGGCCACCACCTACGCGGCGACCCTGCCCGCTCCGGTGGCCGGGGACGGGCGGGTGTTCGGGAGCGCGCCCGACGGGACGGTGTTCGCGGTGGCGGCGGATCCGGGCGGGTGGTGAGACGCCGGCGCCCCCGCACCGGAGGGTGCGGGGGCGCCGGCGGGGTCGGTGGTCAGCCCAGGCGGGTGACGTCGCGGACCGCGCCCTTGTCGGCGCTCGTGGCCATCGCCGCGTAGGCGCGCAGGGCCGCCGAGACCTTGCGCTCGCGGTTCTTCGGGGCGTAGACGCCGCCGAGGGCCGCGTGGCGGGCCGCCAGCGTGGCCTCGTCGACCAGGACCTCGATGGACCGGTTCGGGATGTCGATGCGGATCCGGTCGCCGTCCTCGACGACCGCGATGGTGCCGCCCGAAGCCGCCTCCGGGGAGGCGTGGCCGATGGACAGGCCCGAGGTGCCGCCGGAGAAGCGGCCGTCCGTCACCAGGGCGCAGACCTTGCCGAGGCCGCGGCCCTTGAGGAAGGAGGTCGGGTACAGCATCTCCTGCATACCGGGGCCGCCGCGCGGGCCCTCGTAGCGGATGACGACCACGTCGCCCGCCTTGACCTCCTTGCGGAGGATCTTGTCGACGGCCTCGTCCTGCGACTCGCAGACGACGGCCGGGCCCTCGAAGGTCCAGATCGACTCGTCGACGCCGGCGGTCTTCACGACGCATCCGTCCTCGGCGATGTTGCCGCGCAGGACGGCCAGGCCGCCGTCCTTGGAGTACGCGTGCTGCACCGAGCGGATGCAGCCGCCCTCGGCGTCGAGGTCCAGGGACTCCCAGCGCTTGGACTGGGAGAAGGCGGTGGCGGAGCGCTCGCAGCCGGGGGCCGCGTGCCACAGCTCCATGGCCGTGTCGGTGGCCGTGCCGGAGCGGGCGTCCCACTTCGCCAGCCAGTCCTCCAGGCCGTCGGAGTGGACGGTGGTGACGTCCTTGTTGAGGAGACCGCCGCGGTGCAGTTCGCCGAGGATGGCGGGGATGCCGCCGGCCCGGTGGATGTCCTCCATGTAGTAAGTGCCGCCGGGCGCCACGTTCGGAGCGACCTTGGACAGGCACGGGACACGGCGCGAGACGGCGTCGATGTCGGTGAGGTCGTACTCCAGACCCGCTTCCTGCGCCGCGGCCAGCAGGTGCAGGATCGTGTTCGTCGAGCCGCCCATGGCGATGTCGAGGGCCATGGCGTTCTCGAAGGCCTCGCGGGTGGCGATGTTGCGCGGGAGGACGGACTCGTCGCCGTCCTCGTAGTAGCGCTTGGTGATCTCCACGACCGTGCGGCCGGCGTCCTCGTACAGGGCGCGGCGGGCGGTGTGCGTGGCGAGGACCGAGCCGTTGCCGGGCAGGGCCAGGCCGATGGCCTCGGCGAGGCAGTTCATCGAGTTGGCGGTGAACATGCCGCTACAGGAGCCGCAGGTGGGACAGGCGTTCTCCTCGATGCGCAGCACGTCCTCGTCGGAGACGTTCTCGTTGGACGCGTCGACCATGGCGTCGATCAGGTCCAGCTTGCGGACGGTGCCGTCGACGAGGGTCGCCTGACCGGCCTCCATCGGGCCGCCGGAGACGAAGACGACCGGGATGTTGAGGCGCATGGCGGCCATCAGCATGCCGGGGGTGATCTTGTCGCAGTTGGAGATACAGATCAGCGCGTCGGCGCAGTGCGCCTCGACCATGTACTCGACCGAGTCCGCGATCAGGTCGCGGGAGGGGAGGGAGTACAGCATGCCGCCGTGGCCCATGGCGATGCCGTCGTCGACCGCGATGGTGTTGAACTCGCGCGGGATCGCGCCGGCGGCACGGATGGCGTCGGAGACGATCCGGCCGACCGGGGCCAGGTGGGTGTGACCGGGGACGAACTCGGTGAAGGAGTTGGCGACCGCGACGATCGGCTTGCCGATGTCCGCGCTCGCTACGCCCGACGCGCGCATCAGCGCACGCGCGCCTGCCATGTTGCGGCCGTGGGTGACGGTGCGGGACCTCAGCTCGGGCATGCGGTTTCACTCCCCATGAGTGCGGCTGTACGGTCAGCCGCGACTGCGGATATGGCTCAGATACGAGGCTACGCCCACCGCCCGCGATCCGGACACCGCGTCCGGATGCCGGGACGGCGGGCTCATTCCTCGGTCAGGTACCGCTGGAGCGTGGGCGCAACGAGCGCCACGATCTTCTCCGGGTCGGCGGACGCGAGGGGCTCGACCTGGACCACGTAGCGCAGGATCGCGATGCCGACCATGTGGGAGGCGGCGAGCTCGGCGCGGAAGGTCGGGTCGGGGACGTCCAGGTCGGCGGCGACGCGCTCCAGCAGCCGCCGCAGCACCAGCTGGCGCAGCACCTTCGCGGCGGCCTCGTGCGTGAGCGCCGAACGGATCACGGCGAGCAGCGGGACCCGGGTGACCGGGTTCTCCCAGACGCCCAGGAAGTAGCGGGCGAGGCGCTCGCCGATGCCTTCCGGCCCCTCGCCGATGATCGCGGGGACCACCAGGGCGGGCTCGATGCTGACCTCGATGGCGGCGGCGAACAGGTCGTCCTTGCTGCCGAAGTAGTGGTGCACCAGCGCCGGGTCGACACCGGCGACCCTCGCGATGCCGCGCACGGACGTCTTGTCGTACCCGCGCTCCGCGAACACCTCACGGGCGGCGAGCCGGATGCGCTCCGGGGTGCCGGGGCCGTCGTCGGCCTCGTCCTGCCGGGGCCGGCCGGGGCCGCGGCGGCGCGGCTTGGGGGCGTCCGGGGTATCGGTCACGGTCGGCGGGCCCTGTCACGCTCGGCGGTGGGGGTGGGGCCGGCGGTGGGGCCGGCGGCGAGGTGCAGGCGGGTGAAGGCCAGCGCCTCGGCGAGATCGGCCTCGCGCTCGGCGGAGGACATCGCCCGGCGGGTGTTGACCTCGATCACCACGTGCCCGTCGAACGAGGTCCGCGCGAGGCCCTCCAGCAGCTCGGCGCAGGGCTGCGTACCGCGGCCGGGAACCAGGTGCTCGTCCTTGGCCGAGCCGTTCCCGTCGGCGAGGTGGATGTGCGCGAGCCGGTCGCCCATGCGGTCGATCATCGCGCTGGCATCGGTACGAGCGGTCGCGGTGTGCGACAGGTCGACGGTGAAGTGGCGGTAGTCGTCCTTGGTCACGTCCCACTCGGGGGCGTACGCGAGCATCTCGCGGTCGCGGTAGCGCCACGGGTACATGTTCTCCACGGCGAACCGGACGTCGGTCTCGTCGGCCATCCGCCAGATGCCGGTGACGAAGTCCCGCGCGTACTGGCGCTGCCAGCGGAACGGCGGATGGACGACCACGGTGCTCGCCCCGAGCCGCTCGGCCGCCGCCTGGGCGCGCTGCAGCTTGGTCCACGGGTCGGTGGACCACACCCGCTGGGTGATCAGGAGGCAGGGCGCGTGCACGGCGAGGATCGGCACCCCGTGGTGGTCCGACAGCCGGCGCAGGGCGTCGACGTCCTGACTGACCGGATCCGTCCAGACCATCACCTCGACGCCGTCGTAACCGAGGCGCGCGGCGATCTCGAAGGCGGTCGCCGTCGACTCCGGATACACGGAGGCGGTGGATAGGGCGATTTTCGCGGTCGGGACACGGACTGGTTCTGCCACGGAGACAGGGTACGGGCCCGGGACGACACCTGACCGTGACAACGACCACGAGGGCGGGGGCGGGGCTCCGGAGGGGCGGGCTGGGGGGACGAGGGGAGGTGGCTGAGCGGGGTCGGGTGGTGGGGCGGGGCTCCGGAAGGGCCGATCCGCTCATTCGGTGGTCAGGGATGTGTATGGGGGTTTCCCGTCAGTCTCATCGTCTCTCCGTGTCGGGCCGGTCCCTCAAGGGCGCTCCTTCGTCGCGTCGCTACGCGATGGCCTGACGGCCACCCTTGACCGACCGTCCCGCCCCGGAAATCCGAAGACTGCCGAGAAGCCCCCAAAAGAACGAGCCGGTCCAAGCTTTAAGGGACGGGGTAGTCAGAGACCCCCTGCCCGGACGGGGGTGGGGACGCCCGACAGACGGGGCCCATCCAGACCCGGACCCGGGTCGGGTGAGGCGCGTCCAATCGCTACGCGCTCCTGACGTCTCAGCGTCCGACGACCGTCCTGGGCTGGACATAGGCAGCCCAAGGCCCGGGGCCGGTGAGGACGGTCTTGCGGCGACAGGACCGTTGCGCATCGGATTCAGAGGGTGACCAGCCGTACCAGCAGCACCGTCACCGTGCAGAGCGTGAACGTCGCCCCGATCGTGGTGAACAACAGATAGAGCCCCCTCCCGTCCATGCCCACGATCGAGAACCGGCGTGTGTTCTCCGGGTCGTACCGGACCGTGACGGTGGCCCCCACGCGGAAGGCGCTTCCGACCGATCCGCGACCGTACCTGGACCTGTGTTCGCAGGCCTTCCCGTCCTGGGAGGTCCACGCTGCGACCGGAAGGTAGTACGTGTCGCCCTCACTGCCCTTGTGGGCTTCGTGTCGAACGATTCGACCCACGGCGGTCACACCCTTGCGCCGCAGCAGACTCAGGTGGCGCAGGCCGACCACGCCGACAGCGAGAAACCCCATGCCGAGCGTCAGCGGGATGAGGGAGACAAACCATTCACGTCCCATGATCTACGCGACGCAAACCCTGAACGGTCGGTTGCGGGACCGCCTGTGGCTGAGCGTGGAACAACGGCTATTTCGTCGTGGAAGCGGGTCAACGCACGCGACTGACCTTGAGAGCTGACGATTTGCCCCAATTGGCCCGATCTGGGAGCGAGTCTGTGGTGTCGTGCCGGCGTTGACCCGGTTCCACGACGACATAGTCGAGGTACCGGCCGTCAGTCCCTCTCAGCGGCTCTCATCAGCCCCGGACGGTCGTCGGACGCAGGTCGAGCGCCGGATCGAGGTCGTGGGCGGCCTATGTCCAGCCCAGGACGGTCGTCGGACGCTGAGACGTGGGGAGCGCGTAGCGATGTGGTGCGCTTCCCCCGATCCGGGTCCGGGTCTGGATGGGCCCCGTCTGTCGGTCGTCCCCCACTCCCGTCCGGGCAGGGCATCTCCGACCACCCCGTCCTGATCCTTGAGTGCCCGGCTCGTTCTTTTGGGGGCTTCTCGGCAGTCTTCGGATTTCCGGGGCGGGACGGTCGGTCAAGGGTGGCCGTCAGGCCATCGCGAAGCGACGCGACGAAGGAGCGCCCTTGAGGGACCGGCCCGACACGCAGAGACGATGAGACTGACGGGAAACCCCCATACACATCACTGACCGCCGCCCGAGCAGCTCCCGCCCTCCGGAGCCACCGCCCCACCACCCGACCCCGCCCCAGCGGAACAGCCCCTCCGTAGCCACCGCCCCACCACCCGACCCCGCCCGAGCGGAACAGCCCCTCCGGAGCCCCCGCCCCTACGCCTCCGGTGCCGGCATGTGGTCCAGCCTGCGCAGGATCACGCCCTCGCGGAGGGCCCACGGGCAGATCTCCAGTTCCTCCACGCCGAAGAGGTCCATCGCGCCCTCCGCGACCAGCGCTCCCGCCAGGAGCTGGTTCGCCCGGCCCTCCGAGACGCCCGGGAGGGCCGAGCGCTGGGCGGTGGTCATCGCCGCCAGGCGCGGGACCCATTCCTCCAGGGACTTGCGGGTCAGATCCCGCTGTACGTACAGGCCCTCCGCCGAGCGGGCCGCGCCCGCGATGCGGGCCAGCTGCTTGAAGGTCTTCGAGGTCGCCACCACGTGGTCCGGCGCGCCGAAGCGGCTGAACTCGCGGACCGTGCGGGCGATCTCCGCCCGCACGTGCCGCCGTAGCGCCCGGATGTCCAGCGCGTCCGGCGGGTCGCCCGGGAGCCAGCCCGAGGTGAGGCGCCCCGCGCCCAGGGGGAGGGAGACGGCCGCGTCCGGGTCCTCGTCGATGCCGTACGCGATCTCCAGGGAGCCGCCGCCGATGTCCAGGACCAGCAGTTTCCCGGCGGACCAGCCGAACCAGCGGCGGGCCGCGAGGAAGGTGAGCCGGGCCTCGTCCTCGCCGCTCAGCACCGGCAGGTCGACGCCGGTCTCGGCCTTGACCCGGGCAAGGACCTCGTCCGCGTTCGTGGCCTCGCGTACGGCGCTGGTCGCGAAGGGGAGGACGTCCTCGCACCCCTTGTCCTCGGCGGCCTGGACCGCGTCGCGGATCACCGATACGAGGCGCTCGACGCCGTCGGGCGTGACGGCGCCGCGCTCGTCCAGCAGCTCCGCCAGCCGGATCTCCACCTTGTGCGAGTGCGCCGGCTGCGGGCGCGCGCCGGGGTGCGCGTCCACCACCAGCAGATGGACCGTATTCGAACCCACATCCAGCACACCGAGTCTCATAGGGGGAAACGCTACTGCGAGGAAGACTCGGGGGCTGTGTAAGGGGCGCATAGGCTTGGGTATGTGCCAAATACGAAGAAGGCCAACAAGACCCGGTCGCAGAAGGACACGGGCAAGGACACCAAGGACACCGTCAAGGGCAAGGCGAAGGCCGGCACCAAGGGCGGTAAGGACAAGGCCGTGATCGCGGCCGACGAGAAGGGGCTCGACTTCCCCCGGGCCTGGGTGGAGTTCCCCGATCCCGCCGACGACGAGCAGGTCTTCCGCTGTGACCTGACCTGGCTGACCTCCCGCTGGACCTGCATTTTCGGCAGCGGCTGTCAGGGCATCCAGGCGGGCCGGGCCGACGACGGCTGCTGCACGCTCGGCGCGCACTTCTCCGACGAGGACGACGAGAAGCGCGTCGCGCAGCACGTGGCCCGGCTGACGCCCGAGCTGTGGCAGTTCCACGACGTCGGCAGCGAGAGCGGGTGGACGCAGGCCGACGACGACGGGGAGAAGCAGACCCGCCGCTGGGACGGCGCGTGCATCTTCCTGAACCGGCCGGGGTTCCCCGCCGGAGCCGGCTGCTCGCTCCACATCCTCGCGGTGAAGGAGGGCCGGGAGCCGCTGGAGACCAAGCCCGACGTCTGCTGGCAGCTGCCGATCCGCCGGACATACGAGTGGATCGACCGGCCGGACGACACGCGCGTGCTGCAGGTGTCGATCGGTGAGTACGACCGCCGCGGCTGGGGGCCGGGCGGCCACGATCTGCACTGGTGGTGCACGTCGGCCACCTCCGCGCACGGTGCCGGGGAGCCGGTGTACGTGTCGTACCGTCCCGAGCTGACGGAGCTGATGGGCAAGGAGGGCTACGAGGAGCTGGTGAAGCTGTGCGAGGCGCGGCTCGCCTCGCTGCTGCCGATGGCCCCGCATCCCGCGGATCCTGCCTGATCGCGGTCCCGCTCAGGGCTGACCGCGGCCCCTCAGGGTCCGGGTGACACCGACGGGGCGGGGTCCGGGGCGGGGGAAACCGTTCCGCCTGAGCCCTCCGTCGGGGTCGGCGCCGGCGTCGGGGACGGCGGAGGGATCGTCGGCTCCGTCGGGGTCGGTGTCGGGGTGGGCGGCGGGGTCGGGTCCGGCGAGGGTGCCGGGGTCGCGGGCTGCGTCGGGTCCGGGGTGGGCGCGGGCGTGGCGGCGGGACGGCCGCGGCCCTGGATGGAGACCACCGCGCCGCTCGGGTCGACCCCGACCCGGGCGCTCCAGGCGCCGACGGGCTGGCCCTCGGGGTCCACGTTGATCCGTAGGGTGACCGATTCTCCTGGGGCGAGCGTGCCCGCGGTGCGGCTCGCGCGCAGCCAGGGGGCGTCGGACCAGAGCCGCCAGTCCACCGGGGCGCCGCCGGAGGCGGTGAGGGTGAGCAGGGTGACGGCGCCCTGGGCGGCTGCGGCCACGGTGAGGCGGCCGGGGTCGCCGGCGTGGTCGGGGGTCGCGGGCGGGCCGGTGCTGATGACCTCGACGGAGACGTCGGAGGTGGTGTCGCTCGGGGCGAAGCCCGGGCCGCTGGTGGTGGTGGCGGCGTTCCCGGCGTTCTCGTAGGCGGTCAGCGGGCGGCCGTCGGTCCGTGCGGCCGGGAGTTCGGACTCGCTGGCGGAGATACGGGTGGCGTCGCCGCCGGCGGGCTCGCCGGTCTCGTGGCCGCCGCGGTACGCCGCCCACAGGGCCAGGACCGGGGCGGCGACGACGGTGGCGACCACGGTCGTGGTCACCACGCGGGCGCGCAGCCGGTCGCGGCGGGCCGCGCGGTCCTTGGGGTCCATGGGGAAGCCGGTGCGGTCGAAGCGCGGTCCGGGCCCGCGGCCGCGGCCCCGGGCGGAGCGGAGCATCGCGGCGTGGACGGCGGTGCGGGGGGCGGGTACGAGGGGGAGCGCGGCGGTGTCGAGGCCGCCGGAGCCGGGCCAGGGACCCGCGGCGCCCACGCGTTCGGCGACGCGGCGACATCGGGGGCAGTCGTCGACGTGGCGGACGAGTTCGGTGCGCAGGGTGCTGGAGAGCAGGACGTTGCCGTCGCCGTCGTCGCCGGTGAGCCGGGAGACGCTGGGGCAGTTGCCGGTCTCGACGACGGCGAGGGCGGCGCGGGTCCGCTCGACCTCGCAGGCGGCGCCGGAGAGCAGCTCGCGGGCGGCGGCCGCGGGGGTGCCGAGGACGGCGGCGAGTTCGGGGACGCCGAGGCGGTGGCGGACGGCGAGTTCGAGGGCCTCGCGCTGCTCGGGTGTGGTGCCGGCGGCTTCGGGCCAGGCGAGCCGGGCCAGCTCGGTACGGCGGTAGGCGCTCACGTCAAGCGGCCGGTGGGCGTCCTGGCCTCGGTCGGGTTCCGTTCCGCCACCCGGCGCACGGTCACGCCCGGCGTGCTCCGGCGCACGCCGGGCGGAATGCGCTCCCTGTCGTGCGCGCCGTTGCTCGGCCAGCCGGTGCAGGCAGCCCCAGCGGGCGAGTGCGTAGAGCCAGGCGCGCCGGTCCCCCTCGTCGGGGCAGCGGCTGGGATGCCGCTCGGCCACGGCGAGGACGTCCCCGAGCACGTCGGTCGCGGTGTCGTGGTCGCACAGGACCGACAGGCAGTACGTGAACAGGCCGTCCAGGTAGGGCTCGTGCCGGAACGGCGGCGGCTGCTCGGTCTCGTGGGGCGTGCGCCCGTGCGCCCGGTGTGCGCCGGTGCGCGCTGAGGAGTGTGCCTGGCTGCTGCTGTTCACTTGGCGACCGTAGGCGGCACGCCGGTGACGCCCTGGAAGCCTTCGCCACTTTTAGCCCTTACGGGTGAACAGATCGGTGGGGTGCTGACGCAGGCCCTGACGCGGTCGCACCGGCACCGCGACCGCCGCCCCGGCCGGCACCCCGGTCCGCTCTGTCGGTGCGGGCGGCTACCGTGAACGGCATGGCTGCCCGCACCGCTCGTTCATCCGCCAAGGACCGGCCGTCCTACCGCTGTACCGACTGCGGCTGGACGACCGCGAAGTGGCTCGGCCGCTGTCCCGAATGCCAGGCCTGGGGCACGGTCGAGGAGATGGGCGCGCCCGCCGTGCGGACCACAGCCGCCGGCCGGGTCTCGACCGCCGCCGTGCCGATCGCGCAGGTCGACGGCCGGACCGCGACCGCCCGCAGCACGGGCGTGGACGAACTGGACCGCGTCCTCGGCGGCGGGCTCGTGCCCGGCGCCGTCGTCCTGCTCGCGGGCGAGCCCGGCGTCGGCAAGTCGACCCTGCTGCTGGACGTCGCCGCGAAGGCGGCGAGCGACGAGCACCGCACGCTGTACGTGACGGGCGAGGAGTCGGCGAGCCAGGTGCGCCTGCGGGCCGACCGGATCAACGCGCTGAACGACCACCTCTACCTGGCCGCCGAGACGGATCTGTCCGCCGTCCTCGGGCATCTCGACGCCGTGAAGCCCTCCCTGCTGATCCTGGACTCCGTACAGACCGTCGCCTCCCCCGAGATCGACGGCGCGCCCGGCGGCATGGCCCAGGTGCGGGAGGTGGCCGGAGCGCTGATCCGGGCCTCCAAGGAGCGCGGGATGGCCACCCTCCTCGTCGGCCACGTGACCAAGGACGGGGCCATCGCCGGTCCCCGCCTGCTGGAGCACCTCGTCGACGTCGTGCTGAGCTTCGAGGGCGACCGGCACGCCCGGCTGCGCCTGGTGCGCGGCATCAAGAACCGGTACGGGGCCACCGACGAGGTCGGCTGCTTCGAGCTGCACGACGAGGGGATCACCGGGCTCGCCGACCCGAGCGGGCTGTTCCTGACCCGGCGCGCCGAGGCCGTTCCGGGCACCTGCCTGACGGTGACCCTGGAGGGGAAGCGTCCGCTGGTCGCCGAGGTGCAGGCGCTGACCGTGGACTCGCAGATCCCCTCCCCCCGGCGGACGACCTCGGGCCTGGAGACCTCGCGCGTGTCGATGATGCTGGCGGTGCTGGAGCAGCGCGGCCGGATCACGGCGCTCGGCAAGCGCGACATCTACAGCGCCACCGTGGGCGGCGTGAAGCTCACCGAGCCGGCCGCCGACCTGGCGATCGCGCTCGCGCTGGCCTCCGCCGCCAGTGACGTCCCGCTGCCGAAGAACCTCGTCGCGATCGGTGAGGTCGGCCTGGCCGGCGAGGTGCGGCGGGTGACCGGTGTGCAGCGGCGGCTCGCGGAGGCGCACCGGCTCGGGTTCACGCACGCGCTGGTCCCGGCGGATCCGGGGAAGGTGCCGGCCGGTATGAAGGTCATCGAGGTGGCCGACATGGGCGACGCGCTACGGGTGTTGCCGCGCGGCCGTTCCCGTACCCCCGCCAGGGAGCGGTCGGCGGAGTAGCGCGCCCGGGGGCAGCCGGGGCGCCCGGGGGACGCCCGGGGGGACGATCCCCTGGTCAGAGGGCCCGTACGGGCCCCTCGCGGGCCGTACCCGGTCAAGCCACGGCGGGGCCGTGGCGCACGCCGGTAGACTTCTGGATGGTCCGCCCGGCCGTACGCACGTCCTCGTGCCCGCGGCGCTGGGCGGCGCAACCCGCGACCGGAGGAGTGCAGTGGCAGCCAAGGACGGGGCAGCAGCATCCGGGAAGTCGGGCGCGAGCTCCAAGCAGGAGGCCATGATGCGCGCCTCGCTGAGTGCGGTCGCACCTGGTCAGCCGCTGCGTGACGGCTTGGAACGGATCGTCCGCGGCAACACCGGCGGGCTGATCGTCCTCGGTATGGACAAGAGCGTCGAGGCGATGTGCACCGGCGGCTTCGTCCTGGACGTGGAGTTCACCGCGACCCGGCTGCGCGAGCTGTGCAAGCTCGACGGCGCGCTCATCCTCGACAAGGACCTCACCAAGATCCTGCGGGCCGGTGTGCAGCTGGTGCCGGACGCGTCGATCCCGACGGAGGAGACGGGTACGCGGCACCGTACGGCGGACCGCGTCTCCAAGCAGTGCGGCTTCCCGGTGGTGTCGGTGTCGCAGTCGATGCGGCTGATCGCGCTGTACGTGGACGGCGAGCGGCGGGTCCTGGAGGAGTCCGGGGCGATCCTGTCGCGCGCGAACCAGGCGCTGGCCACGCTGGAGCGGTACAAGCTGCGCCTCGACGAGGTCGCGGGCACGCTGTCGGCGCTGGAGATCGAGGACCTGGTGACGGTCCGCGACGTGACGGCGGTCGCGCAGCGGCTGGAAATGGTCCGCCGGATCGCGACCGAGATCGCCGAGTACGTGGTCGAACTGGGCACGGACGGGCGACTGCTGTCGCTCCAGCTGGACGAGCT
Source organism: Streptomyces spororaveus (assembly GCF_016755875.1). Classification (NCBI taxonomy): domain Bacteria; kingdom Bacillati; phylum Actinomycetota; class Actinomycetes; order Kitasatosporales; family Streptomycetaceae; genus Streptomyces; species Streptomyces spororaveus. Next base: position 3,939,271 of record NZ_BNED01000005.1, read on the forward strand.
GACGGTCGGGATCGAGCAGGAGCGAGAGCTGGTCATCCGGGACTACGTGCCGGAGCCGACGGCGAAGCGTTCCCGCACGGTGGACGAGGCGCTGGCGGAGCTGGACGCGCTGACGCACCCGGAGCTGCTGGAGCTGGCGATCGTGGCGCGGGCGCTGGGGTACACGGGCTCGCCGGAGACGCTGGACTCGGCGGTGTCGCCGCGCGGGTACCGGCTGCTGGCGAAGGTGCCGCGGCTGCCGGGCGCGATCATCGAACGGCTCGTGGAGCACTTCGGCGGGCTGCAGAAGCTGCTCGCCGCGAGCGTGGACGACCTGCAGACGGTGGACGGGGTGGGCGAGGCCCGCGCCCGGAGCGTCCGCGAGGGACTGTCCCGGCTGGCCGAGTCGTCCATCCTGGAGCGGTACGTCTAGGTTCCGGGCGGGGCCGGGTCAGTCCTGCTTGAGGACGAACGAGGTGCGGGCCACCGGCATGCCCGGGGCCTTGACCTCGACCACGTAGGTGTCGGGCGCCGCGGACCCCGGCGGAGGCGTCTGGCACTGGTCGGCCGCGCTGAACCTGCGGTCCCAGTCCAGTGACTGCTTGGTCTCGCCCTGTGCCGGGAGGCGGTAGAAGGCGTTGCCCGCGCCCGCCGGGCAGTCGGCCGAGGACCAGACCGCCTTGCTGCTGCTCGCCTGAAGGATGGTCAGGACGGCCTGCTTCGGGCCGAGGTCGATCTTGCAGGTGGTTCCCGAGGTGTTGCGGGCGACCAGTTCGAGGCGGGGCTTCTCGTTCGCCTCGTACTCGTTCTTCGCGCTCTTGACCTCCCACTGCAGCGCGCCCGGTGCGCATGTGGGGAGCGGGGAGTCCGCCGGGACCGGAGCCGGGCCGCCCGCGGCGCCGCCGGAGCCGGAGGCCGCGCCGCCGTTCGAGCCCGTACCGCCGCCCGGTTCGCCGTTCTTGCCCGCGCCGCCCGTGGAGCCGCCCTCGGAGCCGGTGCTCCCGCCGCCGCCCGACTCGGGGCGGCCGCCGGGGGCCGCGCTGATCGCGGGTCCGGTGCCGGCCGGACCCGGGGTGATCGAGGTGACGGGGTCGGGGCCGCCCTGGCCCTTTCCGTTCGTACTCGTCCTCCCCCCACCGGAACTGACGGTCCATACGGCGAGGAGTGCCAGGAGCGCGACGACGGAAGCCAGCACAGCCCTCCGTCGCCAGTAGATGGAGGAGGGGAGCGGCCCGACCGGATTGCGCAGAGATCCCACGGACGGAACTTTACGAGAGTTCGCGGCCCGATCAGTGCCCCACATGCCGCACGGAGGACTTGATTTGCCGATGATCATCCTGCGGGCGCAATCGGGGCGGCGAGATCCGGCCGGCGGGTCGCCGCGGACTTCGCCCGCCGGACACCCGCACGGGTGCGGTCGGCCCGGTTCACCGGCCCCGGTCCGGCGCGCCGGGAGAGGCGAAACGTGCCAGGATGCCGTCTGCCATGACTGCATCCCCCGCTTCCTCCCCGGCCGTATCCACCGACTCCTCCCACGCGCTGCACTCCCCCGTCATCGCGTGGTTCGACGAGCACGCCCGCGACCTGCCCTGGCGCCGCCCCGAGGCCGGCCCCTGGGGGGTCATGGTCAGCGAGTTCATGCTCCAGCAGACGCCCGTCAGCCGGGTCCTGCCGGTCTACGAGCAGTGGCTCGCCCGGTGGCCCCGCCCCGCGGACCTGGCCGCCGAGGCTCCCGGCGAGGCCGTACGGGCCTGGGGCCGGCTCGGCTACCCGCGCCGCGCGCTGCGGCTGCACGGCGCGGCCGTCGCCATAACGGACCGGCACGGGGGCGACGTACCGCGCGAGCACGGGCAGCTGCTGGCGCTGCCGGGGATCGGCGAGTACACGGCGGCGGCGGTGGCCTCCTTCGCGTACGGGCAGCGGCACGCCGTCCTGGACACGAACGTGCGCCGGGTCCTCGCGCGCACCGCGACGGGGGTCGAGTACCCGCCGAACGCGACGACGGCCGCCGAGCGGCGCCTGGCGCGGGCCCTGCTGCCCGAGGACGAAGGCACCGCGGCCCGCTGGGCGGCGGCCTCGATGGAGCTCGGCGCGCTGGTGTGCACCGCCAAGAGCCCCGACTGCGCGCGCTGTCCGGTGGCCGGGCTGTGCGCGTGGCGGCTCGCCGGGAAGCCGCCGCACGAGGGACCGCCGCGGCGCGGGCAGACGTACGCCGGTACCGACCGCCAGGTGCGCGGCAAGCTCCTGGCCGTGCTCCGGGAGGCGGTGGGCGCGGTTCCGCAGTCCGTGCTCGACACGGTCTGGGACGAGCCGGTGCAGCGGGCCCGGGCGCTGGACGGGCTGGTCTCGGACGGGCTGGTGGAGCCGCTGGACGGCGGGTTCTACCGGCTGCCGCAGACCCTGCCGCAGCCGGATCCTCACGCACGGACGCAGCCTCGGGCGCAGACGCCGGGTCACCCGCAGGTCTGACGGAAGCTGACTCAGAGATTCCGCTTCCTGCCGGTAAACCCCAGCTCACGGGGGCTGTTACACAACCTATGGGTGTCCGTGCGCCCACCGAAGGCTGGCTCGCACAGGCCCGTGACAACCCCTCCGTACCTTCGAATCCGTAGGGCACGGGGATGAACGGGTTGGACGGGTGGAGGCGGTCTCAGATGGCGCACGGTGAGGTACTCGGATTCGAAGAGTACGTACGCACCCGGCAGGACGCGCTGCTGCGCAGCGCCCGGCGCCTGGTCCCGGACCCGACCGACGCCCAGGACCTCCTGCAGACCGCGCTCGTACGCACCTACGGCCGCTGGGACGGCATCGCCGACAAGTCCCTGGCCGACGCCTACCTGCGCCGAGTCATGATCAACACCCGCACCGAGTGGTGGCGGGCCCGCAAGCTCGAAGAGGTCCCCACCGAGCAGCTCCCCGACGCCTCCGTCGAGGACGGTTCCGACCAGCGCGCCGACCGCGCGCTCCTCATGGACATCCTCAAGGTTCTCGCGCCCAAGCAGCGCAGCGTGGTGGTCCTGCGACACTGGGAGCAGATGAGCACCGAGGAAACGGCCGCGGCGCTCGGAATGTCGGCGGGAACCGTGAAGAGCACTCTGCACCGCGCGCTGGCCCGCCTCCGGCAGGAGCTGGAGAGCCGGGACCTGGACATGCGTGCGCTGGAGCGCGGTGACCACACCATGCGGTACGAGGGGCGTGAGCGGTGCGCGGCCTGAACGGCCAAGGTTTGTCCGGAGGTTCTCTGGTGCTGATGTCGGCGGGGACGGTCGTCCTCGTCGGCACAGCCGTGTTCGCGGTCGGGTGCGCCACCGGCGGCACCGGCCTGCGCGACGGCGGGCCGGCCCGCACCGAGGCCGTGTCCAAGGCGGCGCCCTCGGGGCCCACCCCCGACGAGTCCGCGTCGGCCTCGTCCGGCCGGCCGCTGAAGAAGGTCGACCCCGTCGGGCTGCTGTTGAAGGACCCCAAGGTCAGCACGGAGGTCAAACGGGACCTCAAGCCCTGCTCGGGCAAGGAGTACCCGGTGGACGTGAGCTACGGGAGGGTCACCGGCGGTCCCGTCGTGGACATCGTCGTGAACGTCCTGTCCTGCGCCGATGCCCTGGGCCGCGGCACGTACGTGTACCGGTCGGAGGGTGACGCGTACGAGAATGTGTTCGCGGACGAACAGCCACCCGTCTACGCGGAGATCGACCGGGGGGACCTGGTGGTCACGAAGCAGGTCTACGGAAAGAGCGACGCGCTCGCCTATCCGTCGGGCGAGGACGTGATCACGTACCGCTGGAACGGGGAGAAGTTCACCGAGCACGACCGGGTTCACTCGGAGTACAGCAACGTGGTCGACGGCAGCGTCCAGCCCGCCCCGGCCACGAGTCAGAAGAACTGAGCACAGAGGAACCGAGGCGAGGCTCCCGCATGGCCGAGACCCATGTCCTGTTCGTCGAGGACGACGACGTCATCCGTGAGGCCACGACCCTGGCGCTGGAACGCGACGGGTTCGTGGTCACGGCCATGCCCGACGGTCTGTCCGGCCTGGAGTCCTTCCGCGCGAACCGGCCCGACATCGCCCTGCTGGACGTGATGGTCCCGGGTATGGACGGCGTGAGCCTGTGCCGCCGGATCCGCGACGAGTCCACCGTCCCGGTGATCATGCTGTCGGCGCGGGCCGACTCCATCGACGTGGTGCTGGGCCTGGAGGCGGGCGCCGACGACTACGTCACCAAGCCCTTCGACGGGTCCGTGCTCGTGGCCCGGATCCGCGCGGTACTGCGCCGCTTCGACCACTCGGGCGGACCGCAGAACGGCGGACCGAACGCGGCCGACAACGGCTCGGACCCCGAGCGGGGGGTGCTCTCCTTCGGTGACCTGGAGGTGGACACCGAGGGCATGGAGGTCCGCAGAGCGGGCGCCGCCGTGGCCCTGACCCCGACCGAGATGCGGCTGCTGCTGGAGTTCTCCTCCGCGCCCGGCACGGTGCTCTCGCGCGACCGGCTGCTGGAGCGGGTCTGGGACTACGACTGGGGCGGCGACACCCGCGTCGTGGACGTCCACGTCCAGCGGCTGCGCACCAAGATCGGCCAGGACCGGATCGAAACGGTCCGCGGCTTCGGCTACAAGCTCAAGGCCTGACCCCCTCCCCTGACCGGGGGCTTCCCTCCCTCGCGGGCGGGATGTCCCGCTTCATGACGGACCGACACGACCGAGAGGAGGACTCCCGTTGAGCTCTGACACCCGCTCCACCGGCGCGCACGGCAGCGGCCGCCGCGTGCGGGAGCACCGCCCCGGTACGGTCGGCTCTGGCCAAGACCTCACTCACCGGTACCCTGCGGCTCCAAGGCCTTGTGCCGAGAACACCTTTCCTCCCCCGGCCGGGGCCGGGACTTTCCACGCAAGAAGACGGGCATGAGACGGTTCACCCTCCGCACGGGGATCCGCTGGAAGATCACAGTCGCCATCGCCTCCGTGGGCGCCCTCGTCACGATCGCGCTCAGCCTGGTGGTGCACAGTGCTGCCCGTGTGTCGATGCTGGAGAGCGCCCGCGAGGTGCAACTGGACCGCGTGCAGTTCATCTCCCGCAACGTCGACGCCGGACGCAAGCCGCCCATGGGGGCCAAGCTCAACGACCCCGAACTGCCCGCCGAACTGCGGCACAAGGCGCAGTCGGGACGGCGCGGGACCTACATCCAGGAGCGGCCGCAGGGGCTGCCCGAGGTGTGGGCCGCCGTACCGCTCGGGAACGGGCAGGTGCTGTCGCTGCACACGCCGTTCCGGGAGGGCGCCAACCTGATCCCCGACCTGGACCGGGCCCTGGTCATCGGCGGCATGTCCGCCGTCATCGGCGGCTCGGCGCTCGGCGTGCTCATCGGCGGGCAGATCTCGCGCCGGCTGCGCAAGGCCGCGGCCGCCGCGCAGCGGGTGGCGCACGGCGATCCCGATGTACGCGTACGGGACGCGGTCGGCGGTGTCGTACGCGACGAGACCGACGACCTCGCGCGGGCCGTGGACGCCATGGCGGACGCCCTCCAGCAGCGGCTGGAGGCCGAGCGGCGGGTGACCGCGGACATCGCGCACGAGCTGCGGACTCCGGTGACGGGCCTGCTCACGGCGGCGGAACTGCTGCCTCCGGGGCGGCCGACGGAGCTGGTGCGGGACCGGGCCCAGGCCCTGCGCGCGCTGGTCGAGGACGTACTGGAGGTGGCCCGGCTGGACAGCGCGTCGGAGCGGGCCGAGCTCCAGGACGTGGCGCTGGGCGAGTTCGTGAGCCGGCGCGTGACGTCGCTGATGCCGGAGGCGACCGTACGGGTCGTCGCGGACGAGATCGTCAGCACCGACCCGCGCCGCCTGGAGCGGATCCTGGGGAACCTGCTGGCCAATGCCGCCCGGTACGGGCAGCCGCCGATCCAGGTCGACGTCGAGGGCCGGGTCGTCCGGGTCCGGGACCACGGGCCGGGCTTCCCGGAGGCACTGCTGCGCGAGGGGCCGAGCCGCTTCCGCACCGGGTCGACGGACCGCGCGGGTGTGGGGCACGGACTGGGGCTGACCATCGCGGAGGGCCAGGCGCGCGTGCTGGGCGCCCGGCTGACCTTCCGTAACGTGGCCGCCCGGGGCGGCTCGGAGCGCGCGGGCGCGGCGGCGGGCGCGGTGGCGGTCCTGTGGCTGCCGGAGCACGCTCCGACGGCGACGGGCAGCTTCCCGATCCTCACGCTGCCGCAGGGCTGAACCGGGGCGGGTCGGGCGGGACGGGTACCGGGCCGTATCCGCCCGGAGGCCGGTGACTTAGCATCCGTGGCATGACCGACGGTACGAATCCCCCGAGCCACCCGCAGCCCGAGCCCGCCCCGGGGAGCGGCGGATACGGGTTCCCGCCGGGACCGCCCGCGCAGGACGGCTACGGCTACCCGACCCCGGCGGGCGGCTACGGCTACCCGCAGGCGGGACAGCAGCCCAACCCGTACCAGCAGGACGCGGGCGGCGGTTACCAGGATGCGGGCGGCGGTTACCCGCAGGACGCGGGGGGTTACCCGCAGGACACGGGCAGTTACCCCCAGGACGCGGGCGGCGGACAGTGGCCCCCGGCCCAGCCGGGCTTCACGAGGCTGGCCGGTCCGGACCTGGCCGGGGCGTCGCAGCAGCCGGACTGGGAGGCCATGGCCGACCGCTCGGCGGCCGAGCGGCGCAAGAAGCGGCTGTGGATGCTGGGCGGCGGGGTGACCGTACTGGCGCTGCTGGCCGGCGGCGGAACGTTCTTCCTGCTGGGCAACGACGACGACGGACAGGACGCCCAGCCCTCGAACTCGGCCTCCGCCTCGCCCGAGCCGGAGGACGCGAAGGGGCCCGCCGCCTACACGGCGACCGTCGCGGGCGACGACACCCTGCTGCGCGACAGCTACGGCAGCATGGGCATCCGGCTGGGCCCCGACCTCAAGGTCGGCCCACTGGGCAAGCGCTTCCAGGTCATCGGCAAGGGCACCGGGAACTCGTGGGCGCAGTCCGCCGAGCCGGTCGTGGACGTGACCAAGAGCTTCACCGTCACGGCCCGCGCCTACAACTCCGCCGCCAAGGGCTCGCGGATCATCATGAGCCAGGGCGACGGGGAGTCCTTCTCCTTCGAGCTGGGCGTGAACGAGGTGAACGGCAAGCAGGCCTGGATCTTCCGCGTGCAGACCGGCGACAAGGGCGCCGCCGCCACCACGCGGACGGTCACCGCCGAGGGGCTCAACATGGTGAAGACGCCCACCTTGCTGATGGCCACCTACGACGCCGAGAAGAAGGCCATCGCGCTCTACGTCGACGGCCAGAAGGCCGGCGAGACCCCGGTGCCGCCCATCTGGCAGGCCCCCGGTCCGCTCCAGCTCGGCCGCTCCAAGCACCACAACATCTGGACCGGTCCCTGGCAGGGCGCCCTGCACAGCCTCAAGACCTACGACATGGCCTTCACGGCGGAGCAGGCCGCCGCCTACAAGGAGGGAAAGCTCGAGCCGTCGCCGAAGCCGACCCATGCCTGGCTGCTCACCTGACCGGTGAGCAGGGCGGGCCGGCCGGTACAACGGGTGCAGCACCCGCGGCGGATGCCGTGGGTGCTGCGGGTACTGCGAGTACTGCGGGTGCCGCGGGCGGCACGGGTCAGACGCGGACGCCGTTGGTGCGCAGGAAGGCCACCGGGTTGACGGCGGAGCCGTAGTTCGGGGTGGTGCGGATCTCGAAGTGCAGGTGCGGGCCGCTGGAGTTGCCGGTGTTGCCGGACAGGGCGATCCGCTGCGAGGCGTTGACCTTCTGGCCGATCCGGACCTGGATCTTCGAGAGGTGCGCGTACTGCGAGTACGTGTTGTTCGCGTGCTTGATCACGATGGCGTTGCCGTACGCGGGGCCGTCGCCGCCGCCGTTGGGGCCCGCCTTGACGACCACGCCGGCGGCCGCGGCCTTGACCGGGGTACCGACCGGAACGGCGAAGTCCTGGCCGGAGTGCTTGTGGGACCACATGGTGCCGCCCTTGCCGAAGGTCGCGGACAGCGTGTACTTCTCCAGCGGCTTGTCCCAGAGACCGGTCTTCGAGGCGCCCGCGGCACCGGCGGCGCCGGCGGCCTTGGCGGTGACGGCGGTCTGCGGGGCGTCTGCGAACGCGGCGGTCGTGCCCGCCCCGAGGGCCAGCACCGCACCGAGAGCGGTGGTGCCGACAGCGATACGGGTACGACGGGTGTAGACGCGCTTCGCGAACATGTGCAGACCTCCGGGGCCGGGGACAGGGGGCTTCACACCTGTCGGAGGCATGAAGTGACCCGGCACGATCGAGCGAGTGCCGGGCTGGCTCATCCTTGGTAACCCGCGCCCCGGTACTTCCCCAAACCTCCCGATTACTAGCGGAACTCGTAGCGGCGCCCGTGTGACGCGTCCCGTTGACGCCTCTCTCCAGGGACAAAGGTCCCGCGGCAGGTCCTGTTTGATCTACGAAACGACCTAGTACGTCCGATATGTCCTGTGCGGCTTGTCACCGAAGCCAGGACGGTTTGCGACCCACGTCACTAGGCTCCAGCGTCGTGGACGCATCGGTGGTGGGGATCCGGCTGGCCTCGGGGGTCGTGACCCCCCTCGTCAGGAAGCTCTTCCGGCAGGAAGAGGCGGGCGCGGGGCTCGTGGACCGGCCGCACCGCATCTCCTCCTACGTGGCCTGGCGCGAGAAACGCGGCCTCGGCGCGGCGGACCTGCGCCGGCTCGCAGACCGACTGGTCGAGGAGGCGTTACGGGCCCCCGGGGAGCGGCCCCTGCCGCCCGGCGAAGAGGCGGGCGTGGCAGCGGCCCTCGCCGCCACCCTGTACGCGCTGGGCGACCTCACCCTGTCCGACGTGGAGGCCGTCCGCCTCGGGCCGCAGGCCTTCGCCCGGCAGCTCCGGGCCGCCGCACCGCACCCCGGACTCTCCCGGGACGCCGAGCTCTTCCACTCCCGCCTGGTGGACCTGGCCTGCCTGCACATCCTGAACTTCTTCACCCGGCGTTCCACCTTCGTGGCGTCGACCCTGGTCGAGCAGAGCCGGCTGCACGCCGAGACCATCGCCAAGGTGGACGAACTGCTGACCCGCCTCCCCCGCCAGGACGGCCGGGACACCGCCTTCGAGGCCCGCTACCTGGACTACCTGGCCCGGCGCCACAGCGCCCTCACCATCTTCGGCCTGGACCTGGAGCCGGGATCCTCCCGCTGGCCGCTGGACGCGGCGTACGTGAGCCTGGAGGTCACCGCCGCCCCCGGGACCCGGGCCGAGGCGCTCCCCGCCCCCTACTCCCTGCCCGCCGAACGGCTGCCGGCCGAGCACCACCGCGTCCTGCTGCGCGGCGAGGCCGGATCCGGGAAGACCACCCTGATCCAGTGGCTGGCCGTCTCCGCCGCCCGGGACCCCCGCGCGGGGACCGTCCCCTTCGTCCTGCCGCTGCGCAGCCTGACCCGGCACGGGGAGCGGCTGCCCGCGCCCCACGAGTTCCAGGCCGGCTCCCCGCTGGCCGGGGAGGCCCCCGAAGGCTGGGAGGGCCGGGTCCTGCGCGACGGCCGCGCCCTCCTGCTGGTCGACGGCGTCGACGAGATCCCGGCGGCCGAACGCGACCGGGCCCGGGACTGGCTCGCGAACCTGATGACCGCCTACCCCGGCAACCGCTGGCTGGTCACCTCACGGCCCTCGGCGGTCCGCCCGGACTGGCTCCGGGACGAGGACTTCACCGAGGTGACCCTGGCACCGATGAGCTGGGCGAACGTCGGGGCCTTCATCGAGCGCTGGCACACCGCCGCGGCGGCCCCGGAGGGGTACGCGGACCTGCTGCTGGACTCCGTACGCACCAAACCGGACCTGGCGCGCCTCGCCACCAACCCGCTGCTGTGCGGACTGATCTGCGCCCTGCACCGCGAGCGCCGGGGATTCCTGCCGGCCGGCCGCAAGGAGCTGTACACGGCCGCCCTGTCGATGCTGCTGCACCGACGCGACCGCGAGCGGGGCCTGCGGCTGCCCGACCTGGCCGAGGAGCCCCAGCTGCAACTGCTCCAACGGCTCGCCCACTGGCTGATCCGCAACGGCCGCACCGAGATGGACCGGTCCCGGGCCGAGGATCTGATCGCCGGCGCGCTGCCGGCCGTCCCCGTCGCCCGTGTCCTGGGCGAGGCGCCGCTGGTGTACCGGCACTTCCTGGAACGCACCGGACTGCTGCGGGCGCCCACCGAGGACACCGTCGAGTTCGTCCACCGCACCTTCCAGGACTACCTGGGCGCCCGGGCCGCCCTCGACGAGGGCGGGGTCGGCGAGCTCGCCGGGCACTCGGACGACGACCAGTGGGAGGACGTCATCCGCATGGCGGTCGCCCAGGGGCGGCCGCGCGAGCGCACCGAGATCATCCGGGCCCTCCTCGACCGGGGCACCGACCGGTCCGTGCTCCTCGCCTACGCCTCCCTCCAGTTCGCGGCGGAACTCGACCCCGCGCTGCGCGCCGAGGCCGAGGCCGCCGTACGGCACCTGCTGCCGCCGCGGAACATCGACGAGGCGCAGGAACTCGGCCGGACGGGCCCGCTGGTGCTGGAGCTGCTCGCCGACCCCGGCACGGCGGACGATCACGAGGCCCTGATGGCCGTCACAGCGGCCGGCGAGACCGTCTCGGAGCTGGCGATCCCCTACCTGGCGCGCTTCCACGACTCGTCGTCGCCGGAGGTCCGGCGGGCCCTGGTCTCGCTGTGGGGCCGCTTCGACACCCGCGCGTACGCCCGGGAGGTGCTCGCACGCCTCACCCCGCCCCCGACCGGCCTGCTCGTGCGCACGGACACCCAGGCCGACGCCCTGTGCGCCTTCGCCGGGCCCCCGGGCCTCGTGGTCGGCAGTGAGGTGACCCGGCCCGCCTTGTCGGAGCTGTTCTCGCGCGTCAGGGTGTCGGAGCTGAGTATCGACGGGCACCGGAACCTCGGTGACCTCGACTTCCTGCGCGGTCAGACGTCACTGGAACGGCTGCGCATCAGCCGGTGCGACCCCTCCACCGACGTGAGCGGCCTGCGGCGCCTGCCCCTGCGGACCGCGCACCTGGACTTCGGCACCCCGGGCGTGCACGAGGCCATCGCGACCTGGGACCACCTGAGCCACCTGGAGCTGTACTCGCCGCAGCCGTGGTCGGCCCGGAGGCTCGCCCCCGGGGCGCGTCTGGTGCACCTGGTCCTGGACACCCCGGCGGCGGACGTGACGGACCTGGGCCGGCACACGGAGCTGCGCGTCCTGAACCTCGGCCACCGCTGGCGGCCGGCAGGCCCGGCGGACTGGGCGGAGCTGTCGCGGCTGGAGCGGCTGGAGGAGCTCGCCGTGCCGGAGGAGGCGCTGGAAGGGCTCGTCCGGCACGTCCGGCTGCCGGCTCTGCGGACCCTGCAGCTGTACGGGGACCGGACGCTGGCGCCGGGGATGGAGGAGCGGCTGGGCGAGCGGTTCCCGGGGGCCGTGGTGGAGCCGTACGGCCCCGTGGGTGAGCAGTGACCCGTCGGCCTGACGACAGAAAAAGGGGCGGCCCCGGGACCGAAGTCCCGGGGCCGCCCCTTTTACCGCTCAGTCGCGCTTACGCGCCCTTCGACAGGTCCGGGCCGGAGCCCGTGGCCTCGATCGGGGGGAGGTCCGGCAGAGCCGACTTCTCCTCGCCGCGGAAGGTGAACTTGGCGTTCTCGCCCTCACCCTCCTTGCCGACGACCACGATGTGACCGGGGCGCAGCTCGCCGAAGAGGATCTTCTCCGACAGGATGTCCTCGATCTCGCGCTGGATGGTCCGGCGCAGCGGCCGGGCACCCAGGATCGGGTCGTAGCCGCGCTTGGCGAGCAGGAGCTTCGCGTCACCGCTCAGCTCGATGCCCATGTCGCGGTCCTTGAGGCGCTCGTCGACCTTGGCGATCATGAGGTCGACGATCTGGATGATGTCTTCCTCGGTGAGCTGGTGGAAGACGACCGTGTCGTCGACACGGTTGAGGAACTCGGGCCGGAAGTGCTGCTTGAGCTCTTCGTTGACCTTCGCCTTCATCCGGTCGTATCCGGTCTTGGTGTCGCCCTGGGCCGCGAAGCCCAGGTTGAAGCCCTTCGAGATGTCCCGGGTACCCAGGTTGGTCGTCATGATGATGACCGTGTTCTTGAAGTCCACGACCCGGCCCTGGGAGTCGGTCAGGCGACCGTCCTCCAGGATCTGGAGAAGGGAATTGAAGATATCCGGGTGGGCCTTCTCGACCTCGTCGAAGAGGACGACGGAGAACGGCTTGCGGCGCACCTTCTCGGTGAGCTGGCCGCCCTCTTCGTAGCCCACGTAGCCGGGGGGCGAACCGAAGAGACGGGAAACCGTGTGCTTCTCGCTGAACTCCGACATGTCGAGGGAGATCAGTGCGTCCTCGTCGCCGAAGAGGAATTCGGCGAGCGTCTTCGAGAGCTCGGTCTTACCGACACCGGACGGACCGGCGAAGATGAACGAGCCACCCGGGCGCTTCGGGTCCTTCAGGCCCGCACGGGTACGGCGGATCGCCTGGGAGAGCGCCTTGATGGCGTCCTTCTGGCCGATGACCCGACGGTGGAGCTCGTCTTCCATGCGGAGCAGTCGCGAGGACTCCTCCTCGGTGAGCTTGAAGACGGGAATGCCGGTCGCGGTCGCGAGGACTTCGGCGATGAGCTCGCCGTCGACCTCGGCGACGACGTCCATGTCGCCGGCCTTCCATTCCTTCTCGCGCTTGGTCTTCGCCGCCAGCAGCTGCTTCTCCTTGTCGCGGAGGGAGGCTGCCTTCTCGAAGTCCTGGGAGTCGATGGCCGACTCCTTGTCGCGGCGCACGCCCGCGATCTTCTCGTCGAACTCGCGGAGGTCCGGCGGTGCGGTCATCCGGCGGATGCGCATCCGGGAGCCGGCCTCGTCGATCAGGTCGATCGCCTTGTCCGGGAGGAAGCGGTCCGAGATGTACCGGTCCGCCAGCGTCGCCGCCTGGACGAGGGCCTCGTCCGTGATGGAGACGCGGTGGTGGGCCTCGTAGCGGTCGCGCAGGCCCTTGAGGATCTCGATCGTGTGGGGGAGGGAAGGCTCCGCCACCTGGATCGGCTGGAAGCGGCGCTCAAGGGCCGCGTCCTTCTCAAGGTGCTTGCGGTACTCGTCGAGCGTCGTGGCACCGATGGTCTGGAGCTCACCACGGGCCAGCATGGGCTTGAGGATGCTGGCGGCGTCGATCGCGCCCTCGGCGGCGCCCGCACCCACGAGGGTGTGGAGCTCGTCGATGAACAGGATGATGTCGCCGCGGGTGCGGATCTCCTTGAGCACCTTCTTCAGGCGCTCCTCGAAGTCACCGCGGTAGCGGGAACCCGCGACCAGGGCGCCGAGGTCGAGCGTGTAGAGGTGCTTGTCCTTGAGCGTCTCGGGAACCTCGCCCTTGACGATCGCCTGGGCCAGGCCCTCGACGACGGCGGTCTTGCCGACGCCGGGCTCGCCGATGAGGACCGGGTTGTTCTTCGTACGGCGGGACAGCACCTGCATGACCCGCTCGATCTCCTTCTCGCGCCCGATGACCGGGTCGAGCTTGGATTCGCGGGCCGCCTGGGTGAGGTTGCGGCCGAACTGGTCCAGGACGAGCGAGGTCGAGGGCGTGCCCTCGGCCGGGCCGCCGGCCGTGGCCGACTCCTTGCCTCCACCGGTGTAGCCGGAGAGCAGCTGGATGACCTGCTGCCGGACTCGGTTGAGATCGGCGCCCAGCTTCACGAGGACCTGGGCGGCGACGCCCTCGCCCTCGCGGATCAGGCCGAGCAGGATGTGCTCGGTGCCGATGTAGTTGTGGCCGAGCTGGAGGGCCTCTCGGAGCGAAAGCTCCAGGACCTTCTTCGCCCGCGGGGTGAAGGGGATGTGGCCGGAAGGGGCCTGCTGCCCCTGTCCGATGATCTCCTCAACCTGCTGGCGAACAGCCTCGAGCGAAATCCCGAGGCTCTCCAGGGCCTTAGCGGCGACACCCTCACCCTCGTGGATCAAGCCCAGGAGGATGTGCTCGGTGCCGATGTAGTTGTGGTTGAGCATCCGGGCTTCTTCCTGAGCCAGGACGACAACCCGCCGCGCGCGGTCGGTGAACCTCTCGAACATCGTTTATCGCTCCTCAGAGCGGTCGGGCAGTTCGGGGTCGGTCCCCGCCCTGTCCTTCCGCATGCTAGTCCCGCGGGGCGGGACAGCTCATTCCAACTGCCGACATCCGTCTGCGGCTCACCCCTGCATCAGCGGGAAAACCGGCTTGAAGAGCCGACAACTGCTCCAACTCGATGGTGCGAGACGATGTTCCCGCAGGCCAGGCAGATACCCGTCATGCGTGTACGCCGACGGCGAACGGAGGCCCGTCAAATCAGCGTGTCGCCCCGATCCACTAGGAATGTCTTACCCGTAAGGACTGACACTCCATGCCGGTGGCACCGGTTCCCTCCGCTAAGGGCGAACACAGTTGCGTCCCGAATGTGGACTCCGTACTGCACGGATGTTTACGTTCCGCACGGCGGTGAGTGCGGTGTGTCACATCGAGCGTAACCCCGGGGCGTTTCGGAAGTTGCTCCGGACATGGCCGTGACCCTTCCGCCGTTCGCCCCGTTGACCGTGCCGCCGTCCCGCCCGGCGCCCGAGGAGGACGCGTGCGCCTCCTGGTACCGGAGAGTGCTCGGCTGGACCGTGACGGGCGGGCCGCCCGCCCAGCTCGCGACCGGGGTCCGGTTCGACGTGCTGGAGCTGCCGTCCGACGCGGGGGCCGCGCTGCTGCGCAGGCCCGTCGACACCGGCCCGGTGGCCCTGATGGGGCGCCGGATGCGGTTCCTGGTGGCCGCGGGGAGCGCGGAGGAGCTGGACGGGCTGCTCGACTGGCTGGAGTGGGGCGGAGTCGCCCTCGATCTCACCGCCCTGGGTGCGGGCGGCCGGATCACCGCACCGCTGCCGCCGGGACATTCCGTACGGGACGGGAGTCCCCGGGGGGCCGCCGTGTGGCTACGGCCCCCCGAGCAGGGGTGCGAGGCAGTTCTGCCTGCCCTGTCCGGTCCGGGACAGGGTGCCGGTCCCGGGCGGGTGAGCGCCGGGCCCGATCTCGTGCGCCTGGTCTCCGCGGCGGCGACGGAATGCCACCGCGCGCGGCTCCGGCGCCGTACGCCCCTGCGGAGCGCCGTGGCCGGGCCTCCCTCACGGGCCGGCCGGGTCAGTCCCTGACGGGTCAGCCCCGGTTCTCGTAGGCGTCGCGGATGTCCTGCGGCACGCGACCGCGGTCGTTGACGCTCATGCCCTGGGACTTCGCCCAGGCGCGGATCTCGGCGGTGTCCGGGTTGCCGGACGCCGCCGCCGTGCGGCCCTTGGCGCGACCGGCGGACGCGCGGCCACCGGTGCGGCGGCCGCCCTTGGTGTACGGGTCGAGCAGACCGCGGAGCTTTTCAGCGTTGGCGGTGGTGAGGTCGATCTCGTAGGTCTTGCCATCCAGAGCGAACGTCACCGTCTCGTCCGCCTCGCCACCGTCGAGGTCGTCGACAAGAAGGACCTGAACCTTCTGTGCCACCGGGATTTCCTTTCATCGAAAAGCAGTACGCGGAAAGGAAACCGCTTTTGCCTGGAAAACACAAACCCCCGGGGAGAGGTTCGAGACCGCAACAGGGCGGGAAACGTACGCGATTCGGACATAGGCCACAGGTGCGCGGAGGGCCGGAAAAGCTGAGGCCATCGATCAGAGGTGCAGAAGCATCCGACTGTTGCCCAAGGTGTTCGGCTTCACTCGTTCGAGACCGAGGAACTCGGCGACACCCTCGTCATAGGAACGCAGCAGCTCCATGTAGACATCGGTCTTGACCGGGGTCTCGCCGATCTCGACGAAGCCGTGCTTCGCGAAGAACTCGACTTCGAAGGTCAGGCAGAAAACCCGGCTCACCCCGAGGGTTCGGGCCGTGCGCAACAACTGCTCCAGCACCTGATGCCCGACTCCGGCACCCTTCAAGCCCCGGTCGACGGCGAGAGTGCGTACTTCGGCAAGGTCTTCCCACATCACGTGGAGAGCGCCGCAGCCGACGACCTGTCCGTCGGACTCGCGTTCCGCGACCCAGAACTCCTGGATGTCCTCGTAAAGCACGACCGGAGCTTTGTCGAGCAGGATCCGCTGCTGCACGTACTGGTCGAGGAGGCGGCGCAGCGCGGGAACATCACGCGTCCGGGCACGGCGGATCGTCACTGTTTCTGCATGTGCAGTGGAAAACTCTCCCATGGCTGCGGACGTTATCGCCCCGGCTCCTGCGGGTGCTCGCCGGACTCCCCCTCGGCCACGGGCGGAGCGGGAGGTTCGGGGGCGGCGTCGGCGCCCGACCCGTCGTCGTACTGGACGACGCGCACGGCGTCCCGGAGGGCTTCCCGCTGTTCCGCGGACATCATGCCGAAGAAGGCCACGAGGGCGGCCGCGGGGTTGTCGCTCGTCGACCAGGCTTCGTTCATCAGTGCGGCCGAGTAGGCGGCGCGGGTGGAGACCGCCGTATATCGATAGGCGCGGCCTTCGGCTTCCCGGCGGACCCAGCCCTTCTGATGGAGATTGTCCATAACGGTCATGACCGTGGTGTACGCGATGGACCGTTCCTGCTGGAGGTCTTCCAGTACTTCTCGCACGGTGACCGGGCGGTTCCACTGCCACACCCGTGTCATGACGGCGTCTTCGAGTTCTCCCAAGGGGCGAGGCACACCAGCACGATAGTGCGGCTTGTGCGGAATTGCCCGACTATTCACTCGGCAACGCGCAACAAAATCGGGCGCGCAGCCGGTGAGGCCGCACGCCCGGAGGGGTTACTTCTGCTGCTGGGCGGCTTCGGCCCGGGCGAGCACGGCGTCGACCGCCGCGTCTTCCTTGGCCTTGTTGGAACCGCCCTGGCTCTTCACGATCGTCACGACGAGAGCGATGAAGAACGCGGCCATCACGAAGGGGGGCACGAGCGCGGAGACATAGTCCATGCCCCACAGCGTAGCTACCCGGCGGCCAGCCCGGCCGCCGGGGGCGGGGTGGGCTTGCGGCGCGGCGGGAACACCTCACCGGGGGTCGGGATGGGCCGCTCCGGGCGCGGCGGCTCCTTGGGGTGCGGTGCCGGACGGGCCGGCTGGTCGTCCTTCTCCTTGCCGCCGGCCAGGGCCAGCAGCCGGGTCCGGGGCGCGGGGGCGGTCGACAGCCGCCGCCGTACGGAGCGCTCCGCGACCGCGCGGGCCCGTTCCAGCAGTGCGGCGGCGACCGGATTGGCGCGGAGCGCGCGCAGGGCGGCGAGGTCGTCGGGCTCCGGTTCGTACCCGGCGGCCAGTGCGTCCTGCAGCAGCTCCAGGTAGCCGGAGAGACTGCCGGGCAGGGCGCCGCGGTAGCGGGCGAGGTCCGCGAGGAGGAACGCTCTGAGCCGGCCCGCCTCCTGGACCGCGTCGTCCACCGACTGCGCGAGGCGCAGGCAGTCCTGGACCTCCTCGGCCGCCAGGGGGGCCGAGGAGGACTGAAGGGCGTGGGCGAGGAGGCGCCTGAGCAGGTGCAGCTCAGCGGCGCTGAACGCCATGCCGCCGCAGGATCCGTAGGGCGTGGGCATGGGCCGAAGATACGCGCTAATCGGACAAAATCCCCTCAGCGTGGGCGCGGCGCGCTCGGCGGGTCCCTCAGCCGGTCTCTTTCACCGCGCGCAGGAAATCCGCCCAGGCGGCCTGGGTGGTGGCGAGCACGAGGTGGGCGGGGTCGGCGCGGTCGGCGACCTTGACGAGGGCTCCGGGGGCGGTGGCGACGTAGACGCAGGCGTCGCCCTCACTGCAGAACGAGGACTTCCGCCACACGGGCTGAGCGGTCATGGTGTCTCCTCCGGGCACGGTGGCCGGTAATTGCCGTCAATGACGGTAACTCCGCGGCCGGGCCGCGCCGGCGGCTTTCGGGAATTCGGCGTTTCGCCCTTGCCTTCCGGGGGGCGGTGCGGGTACCGCTGAGCTGGTCCTCTCCCCGCCCCGCCCCGTCGCCGTTTCCCGCGGCCGCGCCCCGGACCCCGCGCCTCAAACGCCTGGCGGGGCTGGACTCGCACCCCCTAAATGCGGGCCACGAAGGCCGAGACCGCTTCGTGGACGTCGGACTCCGTCCAGGACAGGCCGGGCTCGGTGATCTCCAGTTCGGTCACCGCCAGGCCCGGCGGGCCGTCGGCGGACCAGCGGCGGAAGAGGACCGTGCCCGTCTCCTCGGCCTGCCGCAGGCCCGCCTCCGTCAGCCGGTCCGGCTCGTACGGGAGCCACACCTGGAACTGGTGGGTGTGCGGCTCCTCCGGATTGATCCGGGCCCACGGCACCCCCGAGTCCGCGAACGCCGAGCGCAGCGCCCGGGCCACCGTCCGCGCCTGGGCCACGTACGACGGCAGCCGGGGCAGTTCCCGTTCCAGCCCGGCCAGCGCCGAGAGGGCCTGCGGGAACTGCCGGAAGACCTGGCCGCCGTAGCGGTGCCGCCAGACCCGGGTCTCCTCCACGAACCCCCGCGGCCCCGCCAGGGCCGCCCCGCTCAGGCCCCCGAGCGATTTGTAGAACGAGACGTAGACCGAGTCCGCCAGGCCCGCGATCTCGGGCAGGGTGCGGCCGAAGTGGACGGTGGACTCCCACAGCCGGGCCCCGTCGAAGTGGACGACCGCCTCCCGCTCCCGGGCCGCCTCGGTGAGCGCCTCCAGCTCCTCCCAGGTGGGCAGCAGGAAGCCCGCGTCCCGCAGGGGCAGCTCCACCATCAGCGTGCCGAAGGGCTCCCGGAGGGCCTCGACGTCCGCGGCCGACGGCTGGCGGGCCTCGGTCGTCGGGTGCGCGACCCGCAGTCCGGAGACGGCCGACAGGGCGTCCCCCTCCCACCGCTCCGGATGGCTCATCGGGTGCAGGGCCACCACCGGGTTCCCGGTCCGGCCCGCCCAGCAGCGCAGCGCGATCTGCTGCGCCATCGTGCCGCTGGGGAAGAACGCCGCGTCCTCGGTCCCCAGCAGTCCGGCGACCTTGCGCTCCAGTTCGGCGACGACCCCGTCGCCGTAGACGTCGGCCGGCCCGTCCATGTCGTACGGGGCTCCGGCGAGCGAGCCGAGCAGCTCCCCCACCGTGGGTTCCAGCAGGCTGCGGGACAGCCTCCGCTCCGCCCCGCGCCACGCCGCGACCAGCCGCTTCGTACGTTCCGTGTCCTCGCTGTCGTCACTCATGGACAAAGATCCTCGCTCCTGTCGCCACCGACCGGCCAACTGCCCCAGGGGCTAGCATGGCGGCGTATCGTCCGGTACCCCCCGCGGACTGGAACGGAAGGGCCCTCCCCGCGTGAATCCATCACAGCAGCCACGCCCTGCCCGGCTCGCCGTCGGCGTCGTCGGAGCCGGCCGCGTCGGTCCCGCGCTGGCGTGTGCGCTCCAGCAGGCCGGGCACCGGCCCGTCGCCGTCTCCGGAGTCTCGGACACCTCCGTGCGCCGCGCCGCGCGGATGCTGCCCGATGTGCCGCTCGTACCGCCCGCGCAGGTGCTGGAGCTGGCGGATCTGGTGCTCCTGACCGTCCCCGACGACGCCCTGCCGTCCCTCGTGGAGGGCCTCGCCGAGACCGGCGCGGTCCGGCCCGGACAGCTCCTGGTGCACACCTCCGGCCGGTACGGGACCTCCGTGCTCGACCCCGCGCGCCGCGCGGGCGCGCTGCCGCTGGCCCTGCACCCGGCGATGACCTTCACCGGCACCGAGGTGGACGTACAGCGGCTCGCCGGCTGCTCCTTCGGCGTCACCGCCCCCGAGGAGCTGCGGCTGGCCG
The DNA here is from genome assembly GCF_016755875.1 of Streptomyces spororaveus. Taxonomy (NCBI): domain Bacteria; kingdom Bacillati; phylum Actinomycetota; class Actinomycetes; order Kitasatosporales; family Streptomycetaceae; genus Streptomyces; species Streptomyces spororaveus. Next base: position 3,959,003 of record NZ_BNED01000005.1, read on the forward strand.
CCGAGGCCCTGGTCATCGAGATGGGCGGGGAGCCCGAGTGGATCGCGGAGGAGAACCGTCCGCTCTACCACGCGGCCCTGGCCCTCGGCGCGAACCACCTGGTCACCCTCGTCGCCCAGTCGATGGAGCTGCTGGCCCGGGCCGGGGTGGAGCACCCCGACCGGATGCTCGGCCCGCTGCTCGGCGCGGCCCTCGACAACGCCCTGCGCTCCGGTGACGCCGCCCTGACCGGGCCGGTGGCCCGCGGGGACGCCGGTACGGTCGCCGCGCACGTCTCGGAGCTGCGCAGGCACGCGCCGGGCGCGGTCGCCGGGTACCTGGCGATGGCCCGCACCACCGCGGACCGGGCCCTCGCGCACGGTCTGCTCAAGCCCGAACTCGCCGAGGACCTGCTCGGTGTGCTCGCCGACACGGAGTCCGACGGGGGCGACCGGTGACCGACCTGCTGCTGCACACCGCCCGGGAGCTGTACGAGCTGCCGCGCACCGGCCGCCGGGCCGTGGTGATGACCATGGGGGCCCTCCACGAGGGCCACGCCACCTTGATCCGCACGGCCCGCGAACAGGCCGGGCCCGAGGGCCAGGTCGTCGTCACCGTCTTCGTCAACCCGCTGCAGTTCGGGGCGGGCGAGGACCTCGACCGCTACCCGCGCACGCTCGACGCGGACCTGGCGATCGCCGAGGAGGCGGGCGCCGACGCGGTGTTCGCCCCCGCGGTCGACGAGGTCTACCCGGGCGGCGACCCGCAGGTGCGGATCACCGCCGGTCCCATGGGCGAGCGCCTCGAAGGGGCCACCCGCCCCGGGCACTTCGACGGGATGCTGACCGTCGTGGCCAAGCTGCTCCACCTCACCCGCCCCGACCTGGCCCTCTTCGGCCAGAAGGACGCGCAGCAACTGGCCCTGATCCGGCGGATGGTGACCGACCTGAACTTCCCCGTCGAGGTGGTCGGCGTACCGACCGTCCGCGAGGAGGACGGGCTCGCGCTGTCGTCCCGCAACCGCTACCTCTCCCCGGCCGAGCGGCACACCGCCCTGGCGCTGTCCCGCGCCCTGTTCGCCGGGCGCGACCGGCTCGCCGCGCAGGCGGCGCTGCGCGCCCGCGCGGAGGCGTCCCCGGCCAGCGACGAGCGGGCCACCGCCCTGGCCCGCCTCGGCGAGATCCGCGCCTCCGCCGACGCGCACGCCGTCTCGGCGGCGGGCGCCGGGCTGCCGGACGCCGTACGGGCCGCCGCGCTGCACGTCCTGGACGAGGCGGGCCGCCACGAGCCGCCGATCGTGCTCGACTACCTGGCGCTGGTGGACCCGCTGGACTTCACCGAGACCGGACCGGACTTCACCGGGCAGGCCGTGCTGGCCGTCGCCGCGAAGGTGGGCTCGACCCGGCTGATCGACAACATCCCATTGGAATTCGGAGCACACTCGTGAGCACCCCAGGCAGAGGCATTCCGTCGGGCGGGGCAGGCGCGGGCACCGGTATACGGCTGCACGCACCGGCCCCCGGCTGGTCCCTCGACGCCGACGTCGTGGTCGTCGGTTCCGGCGTGGCGGGTCTGACCGCCGCGCTGCGCTGCGCCGCCGGGGGCCGCCGTACCGTCGTGGTCACCAAGGCCCGGCTCGACGACGGCTCCACCCGCTGGGCCCAGGGCGGCATCGCCGCGGCCCTCGGCGAGGGCGACACCCCGGAGCAGCACCTCGACGACACCCTGGTCGCCGGGGCGGGCCTGTGCGACGAGGAGGCCGTCCGGCTGCTCGTCACCGAGGGCCCCGACGCGGTACGGCGGCTGATGGCCACCGGCGCGGTCTTCGACACCTCCACGGAGACCGGCGAGATAGAACTGACCCGCGAGGGCGGACACCACCGCCGCCGGATCGCGCACGCGGGCGGCGACGCCACCGGCGCCGAGATCTCGCGGGCGCTCGTCGAGGCCGTGCAGGCCGCGGGCATCGAGACCGTGGAGAACGCCCTCGTACTGGACCTGCTGCAGGACGCGCAGGGCCGTACGGCCGGTGTCACCCTGCACGTCATGGGCGAGGGCCAGCACGACGGGGTCGGCGCCGTGCACGCGCCCGCCGTGATCCTCGCGACCGGCGGCATGGGCCAGGTCTTCTCGGCGACCACCAACCCGTCGGTGTCCACCGGCGACGGCGTGGCGCTCGCGCTGCGGGCCGGCGCGGAGGTCTCCGACCTGGAGTTCGTGCAGTTCCACCCGACGGTGCTCTTCCTCGGCCCGGACGCCGAGGGCCAGCAGCCGCTGGTGTCGGAGGCGGTCCGGGGCGAGGGCGCGTACCTCGTCGACGCGGACGGCGTGCGCTTCATGCAGGGGCAGCACGAGCTGGCCGAGCTGGCGCCGCGCGACATCGTTGCCAAGGGCATCATGCGCCGCATGCAGGAGCAGGGCGCGCAGCACATGTACCTCGACGCCCGGCACTTCGGCGCGCAGATGTGGGAGCAGCGCTTCCCGACCATCCTGGCCGCCTGCCGCTCCCACGGCATCGACCCGGTGAGCGAGCCCATCCCGGTGGCGCCCGCCGCGCACTACGCGTCCGGCGGCGTCCGGACCGACCTGCACGGGCGGACCACGGTCCCCGGCCTGTACGCCTGCGGCGAGGTCGCCTGCACCGGTGTGCACGGCGCGAACCGGCTCGCCTCCAACTCGCTGCTGGAGGGTCTGGTCTTCGCCGAGCGGATCGCCGAGGACATCGTCGCCGAGGGGGCCGCCGGCAGCGGCCCGGGCATACCGGTCCCGGCGACCGGCCCGCTGCAGCCCGCCGGCGCCCGGTACGAGGTCCAGCGGATCATGACGCAGGGCGCGGGCGTGCTCCGCTCCGCCGACTCGCTCAGTGCCGCGGCCGACGCCCTGGAAGCGCTGTACGCCACCGCCCTGAACGACCTGGAAGCGCACGGCAAGACCGCCGAGCCGGGTGTGGACACCTGGGAGGCCACGAACCTGCTGTGCGTGGCGCGGGTCCTGGTCGCCGCGGCGCAGCGGCGCGTGGAGACCCGCGGCTGCCACTGGCGCGAGGACCACCCCGAGCGGGACGATGCGCACTGGCGCCGCCACCTCGTCGTCCGGCTCTCGGCGACCGAGAAGCGCGCCCTGGTCGTCGTACCCACCGACTCCGCGGACTTCCCGTCCGTGCACCCCCTGAGCACCCCGAGCCTGGAGCAGTGACCGTGAGCACCCCCGAACTTCCCCTGATCGACCAGAACGACGGCGGCTGCGGCGACGACTGCGCCTGCGGCGACGGCGAGGAGAGCGGCCTGGACCCGGCGCTGGCGCAGCTGCTGGCGGACGCGGGCCTGGACCCGATCGAGGTCGAGGACATCGCGCACATGGCGCTGTCCGAGGACCTGGACGGGGGCGTGGACGTGACGACCGTCGCGACCGTGCCGGAGGAGGCCGAGGCCGTCGCCGACTTCGTCGCGCGCGAGAGCGGTGTCGTGGCCGGTCTGCGGATCGCCGAGGCCGTGTTCTCCGTGGTGTGCACGGAGGCCTTCGAGGTGGAGCGGCACGCGGAGGACGGCGACACCGTCGAGGCCGGGCAGCTGCTGCTGTCCGTGCGCTCGCGCACGCGTGACCTGCTCACGGCGGAGCGCAGCGCGCTGAACATCATGTGCCGCCTGTCGGGCATCGCGACGGCCACCCGCCGCTGGGCCGACGTGCTGGAGGGCACCTCGGCGAAGGTCCGCGACACCCGCAAGACCACGCCGGGCCTGCGCGCGCTGGAGAAGTACGCGGTGCGCTGCGGCGGCGGCGTCAACCACCGGATGTCGCTGGCGGACGCGGCGCTGGTCAAGGACAACCACGTGGTGGCGGCGGGCGGTGTCGCCCAGGCCTTCAAGGCCGTGCGCGAGGCCTTCCCCGAGGTCCCGATCGAGGTCGAGGTCGACACGCTGGAGCAGATCGGCGAGGTCCTGGAGGCCGGCGCCGACCTGATCCTGCTGGACAACTTCACGGTCGGGCAGACCGCCGAGGCCGTGGCCCTGGTGGCCGGCCGCGCGGTGCTGGAGTCCTCGGGCCGCCTGACCCTGGACACCGCCCGCGCGTACGCGGAGACCGGCGTGGACTACCTGGCGGTCGGCGCGCTGACCCACTCCTCGCCGATCCTGGACATCGGGCTCGATCTGCGCGAGGCGGTGTAACCCGTGCTCCTCACCATCGACGTGGGCAACACCCACACGGTCCTGGGCCTGTTCGACGGTGACGAGATCGTCGAGCACTGGCGGATCTCGACCGACCCGCAGCGCACGGCCGACGAGATGGCGGTGCTGTTGCAGGGGCTGATGGGCATGCACCCGATGCTCGGCAGCGAGCTCGGAGACGGGATCCACGGCATCGCGATCTGCTCGGCGGTGCCGTCGGTCCTGCACGAGCTGCGGGAGGTGACCCGCCGCTACTACGGCGACGTGCCCGCGGTGATCGTGGAGCCGGGCACCAAGACGGGCGTGCCGATCCTCATGGACAACCCGAAGGAGGTCGGCGCGGACCGCATCGTGAACGCGGTCGCGGTGGTCGAGCTCTACGGGGGCCCGGCGATCGTGGTCGACCTCGGTACGGCGACCACCTTCGACGCGGTGTCCGCGAAGGGCGAGTACGTGGGCGGGGTGATCTCCCCGGGCATCGAGATCTCGATGGACGCGCTCGGCGTACGGGGTGCCCAGCTGCGGAAGATCGAGCTGGCCCGGCCGCGCAACGTGATCGGGAAGTCCACGGTCGAGGCGATGCAGTCGGGCGTGGTCTACGGCTTCGCGGGGCAGGTCGACGGGGTCGTGACCCGGATGGCGAAGGAGCTGGCCGGACCGCACGGCGACCCGGACGACGTGCGGGTCATCGCCACCGGCGGGCTCGCGCCGATGGTGCTGGGCGAGTCCTCGGTGATCGACGACCACGAGCCGTGGCTGACGCTGATCGGGCTGCGGCTCGTGTACCAGCGCAACGCGCCGAGTTTCGACTAGCGGGGGCGACGGGGACCCGGGCCGGGAACGGCTCGGGACCCGCGCCGGACCGGCACGCCCGCGGGGGGATCAGCACGCCCGCGGGCGGACCAGTATCCGGCGCAGGGCGGCGCGCCAGGGATGGCGGGCCGGTCTGCCCTCCATCACGGCTCTGGCCTGCTCGTACGTGCGCAGGGAGCGGAGGACGGCGACGTCGTCGCGCCCGGGCGGCGGGGGCATCGGGGCGCCCTGCTGGGACGCCCGCCAGGTGTCGATGAGGTACTGCTCGGTGGCGGTCATGACTCCAGCCTCACCCCGTCGGCGGCATCGCGCACGACAGTTGACGTTCCCCGTCAATCGACGGCGTGAAAGCGCCCCCGGGGTGGCGGATGATCACTCGTCCGGCCGCCGCGCCGGGCCGCCGGAGGCCACTCGTACGGCGGGGCGGCACGGCCCGCCCCGGCGTCCCCGTCGTGCGCGGAACGACAGAATGGCCTGATGAGCGTCACGATCGACATCGCAGGCCTGCCCACCGAGCGGATCACTTTCGCGCCCTCCCCGCTCGCCGAGCTCTGCATGGCCCTGCACGCGCTCTCCCAGCCCGCGCACCACCCCGCGCTGAGCTCGTGGACCACCGCCACCGCCGCCTCGCTCGATCCGTGCCTCGCGGACCGGCTGCTGGAGGCCGACTTCATGTGGCGGAGCTCCTTCTCCGACATCTTCATGCCCTTCGCCGGGCTGCCCGGCGGAACCGGGCAGCCGGCCGCGACCCTGGCCGAGGCGCTGGACGTCCTCGACCGGCTGGACGACGAGCGGTTCGTGCGGGCCGCTCTGGAGCAGTGCTGGCTGGCGCTCTACAACGAGGGCGGCCCGTCCTCCTCACCGCTGGCGAACCCGGCGGCGCGGGCCAAGGCGCTGGAGACGGCCGCCGCCCGCGGCCCGCGCCAGCTGGACTTCTCCATGCGGCTCCTGGACGACACGGCGGCCGTACGGGTGTGGATGCGGCGCCTCCTGGAGGACTGCGACGAGGCCTTCTTCGCCGAGACGTGGAAGCGCGTCGAGCCCGGGCAGAGCGCCGACGCCCGGCACAAGACCGAGGTGCTGCGCCGCAAGGGGCTGCCGACCGTGCTGAAGGAGGTCTCGGCGGCGCTGAGCGTCGACGAGGGCGCCACCACCATCACCGCCGACAAGATGGTCAACGGGTCGACGACGGCGACCGATCCCCGAATAGGCGCCGGCCTGGTCTTCGTGCCGACCAACTTCGGCTGGCCGCATCTGCTGGTGCTGCACGCGCCGGGCTGGCGGCCGGTGGTCCACTATCCGCTCGGCACCCCCGAACTGGCCTCCGAGCCCGGCTCGGTGGAGCTGCTCCAGCGGCGGATGGAGGCGCTGGCGCATCCGATGCGGATGATGCTGTGCCGGAGTCTGGCGCGGGCCCCGTTCACGACGAGCGAGCTGGCGACCGTGTACGGGATCACCGCGCCGGAGGTGTCGCGGCATCTGGCGGTCCTGAGGAGGGCCGGCCTGATGCACACGCGCCGTCAGGGCCGGTACGCACAGCACCAGTTGAACCTGCCGGCGGTCGCACGTATCGGTTCGGACTTCATCGAGGGCGTCCTCCGCTAGGGCGCTCGGCGCACCGGTGGCTGGATCCTGGCGGCCCGTATTCACCGATATACGGAATTCATAAACCGGAATCAGCTAAAACTCTGGCCATGGTGGCCACTTGCTGTCTAACGTGCGTCCACCGCTCCCTCACGTGACACGCACCACTTCTGCTCACCTGCTCCACAACGCTCCGCCTCGCTGTGCCCTGTTCCGCCCTGCCCTGCTCGCTCTTACCGTGGAAGGACCTTCATGCCCTCACGCCGTATAGCCGCAGCAACCGCCGCCCTGGCCGCCGCGGCTCTCGTCTCGCCTCTCCTGCTGGCCGGACCGGCCGGAGCCACCGGCAGCCCGCAGAGCGACGCCGCCCGGGGTGACGCGCTCGCCAGGAAGCTGGTCAAGGAAGCGACCGGCAAGGGCGCCTACAACCACCTCAAGGTCCTGCAGTCGCTCGCGGACTACAACAACGGCAACCGCGCGGCCGGTTCCAAGGGGCACGTGCAGTCGGCCAAGTACGTCGAGGCCGTGATGAAGGCGGCCGGCTACCAGGTCACGAAGAACGAGTTCGACTTCGTGTACGTCGAGACCATCGAGGAGAAGCTGACGGTGGGCGGCGCGAACCAGCGCGACGTGCCCATCCACCTGATGTCCTACACGGCGAGCAGCCCGGAGGGCGGTGTGACCGCCGGCGTCGCCGTCGCCCCGGTCGACGCGGACGGGACGAACGGCTGCGAGCCCGGAGACTTCGCCTCCGGCACCTTCACCGGCAAGATCGCCCTGGTCAAGCGCGGCGGCTGCACCTTCGCGGTGAAGCAGGCCAACGCGGCGGCGGCCGGCGCCGTCGGCGCGATCATCTACAACAACACCGCGGGCGCCCTCAACGGAACCCTCGGCGACCCGAACGCGGGCAAGATCCCGACGGGTGGCATCACCCAGGCGGACGGCGAGAAGCTCGCCGCAGAGGCCGCGGCCGGCCCGGTCGAGGTCACCCTCGACATCCGGCAGCTGCGCGAGAACCGCAAGACGTACAACGTCATCGCCGAGACCAAGGGCGGCGACGAGAACAACACCGTCTTCCTCGGCTCGCACCTCGACTCGGTCGCGGCCGGCCCGGGCATCAACGACAACGGTTCCGGCTCGGCCGGCATCCTCCAGGTCGCGCAGCGCCTCGCGAGCAGCCAGACGAAGGTCAAGAACAAGGTCAAGTTCGCCTGGTGGTCGGCGGAGGAGTTCGGCCTGCTCGGCTCCGAGGCGTACGTCGCCGGGCTGACGGACGCGCAGAAGAAGCAGATCAAGCTCTACCTGAACTTCGACATGATCGCCTCGCCGAACTCCGCGTACTTCGTCTACGACGGCGACGACTCGGACGCGACCGGCTCGGGCCCCGGCCCCCAGGGGTCCGCCCAGCTGGAGAAGGGGATCAACGACTTCCTCGACTCGCAGAAGATCCCGCACGAGGGCACGGACTTCTCGGGCCGCTCGGACTACGGCCCCTTCATCGAGGTGGGCATCCCGTCCGGCGGCACCTTCACCGGCGCCGAGGGCATCAAGACCCCGGAGCAGGCCGCGAAGTTCGGCGGCCAGGCGGGCGTCGCCTACGACGTGAACTACCACGGCAAGGGTGACGACATCACCAACATCGACCAGAAGGCGCTCGACATCAACGTCGACGTCATCGCGGACGCGGTCGGCCACTACGCCTTCGACCTGGCCCCGCTGTCGAAGCCGGTCGTCTCGCAGCCGACGAGCGGCTCGGGCAGCGGCGGCGGCCTGCACCAGGGCCACGACGAGCTGACCCGGTAGGCACGCGGGCGGGCGGAGAGCGGCAGGGCCGGGGTCCCCAGCGGGTCCCGGCCCCTCCGCGTTCCGGGCAGGGTCAGCGCGCCGCCGGCGGGCCCCCGGCGCCCGGCCACGCGGGGGCCGTGATGCCGACCGGCTGGAGCAGCCAGCCGAAGGCGCCCAGCCCGGCGCGGTCCGTGAGCTCCGCCGCCTCACCGGCCGAGGACAGGGCCCGTACGTAGGCCGCCGGGTCCGCCGAGGCCAGGGCCAGCGGGGGCCGGGCGCCCGAGACGCCGAGCGCGGCCAGGGCCTCGCGCTGGGTCAGCAGGACCGCCCCGGGCCCCGCGCAGGAGTCCAGGGCCACGTGGGCGGTGACGTCGCAGGAGCCGTCCGGGACCGGCGGGACCTCCCGGCCACCCCGGAAGCCCGTCAGGGTGCCGTACGGGGGCCGCGCGCCCCGGGTGTGGGCGTAGTCCACCGCGACCGCCAGACCCCGCTCCAGAGATCCCGCGGCGCCCGCCCAGGCCTCGTCGCGGGCCCGGCCGATCTCGGCACGGCCGCCGCCGGGCCACCACCGGTCCAGCCAGGCCCGGTCCGGGCCGTCCAGCGGGCCGCCCGGGCTCTCCGTACCGTCCGGGGCGACCAGCACGTAGCGCCCGTCCTCGGCGACCTCCAGCGGCACGTTGTCCAGCCATTCGTTGGCGAAGAGCAGGCCCGTCGTCCTCTCCGGCACGGCCTGGACCCAGCGGATCCGCGGGTCGAGCCCGGCGGGCCGGTCCGCCCGTTCCACGGCGTACGGGCGCACCCGCGCGGCCGTCCCCGGCTCCAGCGCGGCGAGCACCCCGGCCAGCAGCTCCCCCCGGCCCGCCCCGACGTCGACCAGGTCCAGCTCCGCCGGGTGTCCGAGCTCCTCGTCCACCCACCGCAGCAGCCGGGCCACGGCCGCGGCGTACAGCGGCGAGGCGTGCACGGAGGTACGGAAGTGCCCGGCGGGTCCGGGGCCGCCCGGGCGTACGTAGAAGCCGCCGGGCCCGTACAGCGCGGCCTCCATCGCGTCGCGCCACCGGACCGGACCCGCCTCTGCACCCTGAGAGCTCACCGGACAAAGGCTAAGCTTCCGTCCACCTCTGGGAGTACGCAGCGGGGGTCAGGTTCGGACCTCTGGTTGACTCCAGCACCTATCCGCGTTCCCTACTCTGGGTTACGTGCAGCGCCTCTACGACTTCCTCCGCAGACACCCGACGGGCGTCGACAGCTTCTGGGCTGTCTTCCTCTTCGGGATCGGGATGCTGCAGGTGGCCGACGACAGTTTCAGCAGCACCACCGCCCGGATGCTCGCCGTCCCCGTAGTGGTGGCGATGAGCATCGTGGTGGCCCTGCGCCGCAGGTGGACCCGGGCGATGTTCTGGCTGGCCGCCGCCACCGGCGTCTACCAGCTGATCACCCACACCGACGCGAACACCGCCGACGTCGCGATGCTGATCATCCTGTACACGGTCGCCGCCTCCTCCGAGATCTCGCGCCGGATGTCCCGTACCGCGTTCGCCATCGGATTCCTCGCCGCCCCCGTGTACGCCGTGCGCTTCGCGGTGGACCAGGGCAACCTCCGCGAGAACGCCCTCTTCGTGCTCTTCGCGATCGTCCCGTTCGCCCTCGCCTGGGTGCTCGGCGACTCCCTGCGCACCCGCCGGGCGTACTACGCCCAGCTCGTCGAGCGGAACCAGCGCCTGGAGAACCAGCGTGAGGCCCAGGCCAAGGTGGCCGTCGCCGCCGAGCGCGCCCGGATCGCCCGCGAGCTGCACGACGTCGTCGCGCACAACGTCTCGGTGATGGTGGTCCAGGCGGACGGGGCCGCGTACGTCATGGACGCGGCCCCCGAACAGGCCAAGGAAGCCCTCCAGACCATCTCCGGCACCGGCCGCCAGGCCCTGGCCGAGATGCGGCGGCTGCTGGGCGTCCTGCGGACCGGCGAGCCGCAGGAGTCCGAGGACTACGTGCCCCAGCCGGACGTCGAGCAGATCGAAGTCCTGGTCGAGCAGGTACGGGTGGCAGGGCTCGCGGTGGACTTCGAGGTCGAGGGCGCGCCCCGGCGGCTGCCCAGCGGCGTCGAGCTGACCGCGTACCGGATCGTGCAGGAGGCGCTGACCAACACCCGCAAGCACGGCGGCCCCGACGCGAAGGCCAGCGTCCGGCTGGTCTACTTCGACGACGGGCTCGGCCTGCTGATCGAGGACGACGGCCGGGGCGCGGCCCACGAGCTGTACGAGGACGGCGGCGCGGACGGCGCCGGGCACGGGCTGATCGGCATGCGCGAGCGGATCGGTATGGTCGGCGGAACCCTGGACGCGGGGCCTCGGCCCGGTGGCGGCTTCCGGATCAGCGCACTGCTTCCCCTGAAGAAGAGATGACGAGGACGAGGTAACTGATGTCCATCCGAGTGATGCTGGTCGACGACCAGGTGCTGCTGCGCACCGGCTTCCGGATGGTGCTCGCCGCCCAGCCGGACATGGAGGTCGTCGCCGAGGCGGGCGACGGCCTGGAGGCGCTGGAGGTGCTGCGGGCCACGAAGGTGGACGTGGTGCTGATGGACGTCCGCATGCCCAGGCTGGACGGGGTGGAGGCGACGCGGCGGATCTGCGAGCCGGAGGAGCACCCGAAGGTGATCATCCTGACCACCTTCGACCTGGACGAGTACGCCTTCTCGGGCCTGAAGGCGGGCGCGAGCGGGTTCATGCTGAAGGACGTCCCGCCGGGCGAGCTGCTCGCGGCCATCCGCTCGGTGCACAGCGGGGACGCGGTGGTGGCCCCGTCCACGACGCGGCGCCTGCTGGACCGCTTCGCGCCGATGCTGCCGACGACCACGCAGGAGCCGCAGAACAAGGAGGTCGAGCGGCTGACGGAGCGCGAGCGCGAGGTCATGCTGCTGGTGGCGCAGGGCCTGTCGAACGGCGAGATCGCGGCCCGGCTGGTCCTGTCGGAGGCGACGGTCAAGACCCATGTGGGCCGCATCCTGACCAAGCTGGGGCTGCGCGACCGGGTCCAGGTGGTGGTCCTGGCCTACGAGACGGGCCTGGTCCGCGCGGGCGGCGGAGCCGGCTAGCCGGCCCCGGCCGCCCCCGTCGGGCGGGGCCGGCCCGGGGTCCGGCCGCTTCGGCGGAACCCCTCAGCCGCCCGGGCCCAGGGGCCGCTTGTAGTAGCGCCAGGGGAACCAGCCCGCACCGACCGGAATCCAGCCTTCCGATTCCATCCGCCGGTGCCGCGCGAGGGACGGGAGCGTCACCCGGCAGTGCTCCCAGGGGTGGTCGGAGGCCTCCACCTCGTGGAAGAAGGGGCCGTAGCCGACCACGTGCCAGCCGTCGCGGCCGGCCTCGTCCAGGGCGGCCATCTCGTTGAAGGCGGACAGGCCCCCGAGGGTCCGGCGCTTGGGGGAGTCCGGCCCCCCGGCGGGCGGCGCCGACGAGCCCGCGCCACCGGCCGCCTTGCCCGCGAAGCGCTGCTGGGCGGCCTGGCGGCTCACGCCCAGGACGCGGCCCACCGCGTCCCAGCTGTGGCCGGCGGCCCTGGCGCCCTGAACGGCCTCGCGCAGCAGCCGGCTCGCCTCCTCGGCGCCGACGCGCGAGGCGTCCACCAGGCGCAGGTATCCGTGGGGGTCGTGTTCGAGCGATTCGGCCAGCCCCTCCGGGGCGCCGAGGACGGCCGCGGCGATCCCTTCCCGGATCCGGTCCATCTCCACCGGCTCAAGCAGCGGTTCGCCGCTCATCGGCGCAGTCCGGCGAGGGGTTCGAGGGCGTCGAGGACCGCCTCGTCGCGGCGCGCCCGCTCGGAGCGCGCCGCCGCCCGGGCGGCCAGTGCGGCCGTGCAGGCGATGAGCGCCAGACCCACGAGGATCAGGGCGAGGGTGGCGGGGGTACCGAGCCGGTCGCCGGACACCGCGGTCAGGGCGGGCAGACCCACGCCGAGCGGCACGGCGGCGGCCATGGACGGGGTGGCGGGAAGGAGGTTCCGGTGGTCCTTCGATCGCAAGATCAACATATGTCAAGGAAACCTTGACGTGATCACTTTGTCAAGATTCCCTTGACGCGGGGCGCGGGATCGTGGCGGGACGGCCTCACGCCTCCGGGCCGGGCTCGGTCATCCAACGGTCCGGGCGGGCCGTGGCCCGGGAGGTGCGGGAGCGGGCGGCCTGGTCGTACAGCAGCGTCGCGGCCTCCGGCTCCGGACGGAGCCGGGCCGTGACCGTGCAGTTCGCGCCGGTGTCCACGTGGACGTCGGCGACGCCGCGGGCGCGGGCCCACGGGCCCTGCGTGAAGCGGACGCTCTGCACCTTGGCGTGCGGGACGATGTCCGTACGGAGGCACAGGCGGCCGTGCCGCGCGGCGAACACCTCCGGGGACAGCGCCAGGGCGTAGCCCTTCCACCACACCGGGACCACCCAGCGGGACCCGGTCCGCGGGGAGCCGGAGAAGGACAGGGCCGCCAGGTCCACCCCGGGCAGCACCCGGGCGACGACGGCGAAGGCGGCGTCCTTCGAGGCCACGGGGACCAGGACCGTGTTGTTCGAGCCCGCCACCTTCAGCTCCACCCGGACCAGGCCGCGCCGGCGCCACAGCAGCGGCTGCACGATCCGTACGCACTGCACGCGCCCCGGCGGCACCGTCTCGTGGGCCCGGTCCAGCAGTCCGTGGTCCAGGCGCAGCCCGTCCGGGGATTCGGCGACCCGCCAGTCGTACTCGGTGAGGAAGCGGCCCGCGGTGCCCGCCCAGACCGCGCCGAGCATCGGGAGCACCGCGGCGAGGGCCGCCCACGGGCTGGAGCTGAGCCACCACACGACGGCCGGCACGGCCAGCCCGGGAACCAGCAGCACCCAGACGCCCAGGTTGAGGAGCAGCGAGACGACGAGCTCGCGCGGGGTCACGTGCAGCAGTTCGCGTTCGGGGGCCTCGCCCAGGCTCACGGCCTCCTCGGGGGCGAAGCCGGCCGCGCGGGCGAGGAGCTCGGCACGCAGGGCCACGGCCTCCTGCTCGCCGAGGAAGGACAGCTGGTCCTTCTCCTCGGTGCCGATGACGTCGAGCCGGAGGCTGGCGACGCCGGTCAGCCGGGCCAGGAGGGGGCGTGTGACGTCCACGGCCTGGAGCCGGTCGAGGCGGATGTGCGCGGTGCGCCGGAAGAAGAGCCCGGTGCGGATGCGCAGTTCGGTGTCGGTGATGGCGTAGTGGGTGAACCACCAGCTCAGGAATCCGTACGCGCCGAAGACCAGGATCAGGCCCGCCACCGCCGCCACCCGCAGGAGGGCGGACAGGTCGGCCACCCACCTCCCGGCCTGGTCGCCCTGCTGGGCGAGCACGCCGACGGTCGCGGCGATCGGCACCCAGGCGCGGCGCAGCGGGGTGAAGGGGTGCAGCCGCCGCTCCACCTGTCCGCCCGCGGCGGACTCGGCGGCGGGTCGGCCCGCTGCCGACGGCCCGGGTGCGGTCTGCGCGTCGCGTACCTCGGGGCGGGGGTCGGAGCCCTGCGGACCGGAGCTCACAGGCCCGCCGACCTTGCCTCGCCGAGCGCGCTGAGCCGGTCGCGCAGCCGCTCCGCCTCGGCCGGCACCAGCCCGGGGATCTTGGCGTCGCTGGCGGCCGCGGCCGTGTGCAGCTGTACGGAGGCCAGGCCGAAGCGGCGTTCCAGCGGGCCGGAGGTGACCTCGACCAGCTGCATCCGCCCGTACGGCACCACGGTCTGCTCCCGCCACAGCACGCCCCGGCTGATCAGCAGGTCGTCGGCGCGTTCGGCGTACCGCCAGGACCGCCAGTTCCGGCCGAGGAGCACCCAGCCCCAGGCCAGGACCGCGAGCCAGAACACCCCGAGGGCCGCCCACGCCGGGCCGAGCGTCAGCCCCGTCACGACGGCGGTCACGACGGCGAGCAGCACCGTCCACACCAGCAGCAGCGTCCGCCGCAGCGTGAGCAGCCCGCCGGGCAGCCCGACCCATGCGGGTCCGTCTGTCTCACCCATCGTCCCCGTTTCCATGCGTCCACACTAGGGCTGAGACAATGCCCGCATGACGGAGACCACGGTCGGTATCGGCGGAGCGGCGGAGAGCACCGACATGGTGCTCAACATCGGCCCCCAGCACCCTTCCACGCACGGCGTGCTGCGCCTGCGCCTCGTCCTGGACGGCGAGCGGATCGTCAGCGCCGAACCGGTGGTCGGCTATATGCACCGCGGTGCGGAGAAACTCTTCGAGGCCCGCGACTACCGGCAGATCGTGATGCTCGCGAACCGCCACGACTGGCTGTCCGCGTTCTCGAACGAGCTGGGCGTGGTCATGGCCGTCGAGCGGATGCTCGGCATGGAGGTCCCCGAGCGGGCCGTGTGGATGCGGACGCTGCTGGCCGAGCTGAACCGGGTGCTGAACCACCTGATGTTCCTCGGTTCGTACCCCCTCGAACTGGGCGGGATCACTCCGATCTTCCACGCGTTCCGGGAACGCGAGGAGCTCCAGGCCGTCATGGAGGAGATCTCCGGCGGCCGCATGCACTACATGTTCAACCGGGTCGGCGGCCTCAAGGAGGACCTTCCGGCCGGCTGGCTCGGCCGGGCCCGCGCCGCGATCGCCGACGTCCGGACCCGGATGGACGTCTACGACAAGCTGGTCCACGGGAACGAGATCTTCCGCGCCCGCACGCGCGGGGTCGGCGTCCTGTCCGCCGAGGCGGTGCACGCGTACGGGGTCTCCGGCCCGATCGCCCGGGCCTCCGGCGTCGACTTCGACCTGCGCCGCGACGAGCCGTACCTGGCCTACGGCGAGCTCCAGGACGTGCTGAAGGTGATCACCCGCACCGAGGGCGACTGCCTGGCCCGCTTCGAGTGCCTGCTGGACCAGACCCACAACGCGCTCGACCTGGCCGTGGCCTGCCTGGACCGGATGGCGGACCTCCCGCCGGGGCCGATCAACCAGCGGCTGCCCAAGGTCCTGAAGGCGCCGGAAGGGCACACGTACGCCTGGACCGAGAACCCGCTCGGCATCAACGGCTACTACCTCGTGTCCAAGGGCGAGAAGACCCCGTACCGGCTGAAGCTGCGCAGTGCCTCCTACAACAACATCCAGGCGCTGGCGGTGCTGCTGCCGGGGCAGTTGGTCGCCGACATGGTGGCGATCCTCGGCTCGCTCTTCTTCGTGGTCGGCGACATCGACAAGTAGTCCCGCCCGGCCCCGGCGACATGTCCGGATCTACAGTGATCAACATGATCTCTGGTATCTACACCGAATACCTGGGTCGGATCGGCATCACCGACCCCGGATCCCCCTCTGTGGAAGGGCTGTTCGCGCTCACGCGGGCCCACCTGGAGCGGATTCCGTTCGAGAACACCGAAATCCAGCTGGGCCGGCCGCCGGGCATCGACCCGGAGCTGTGCGTACGCCGCCTCGCCGCGGGGCGCGGCGGCTACTGCTTCCACCTCAACGGCGCCTTCGCGGCCCTGCTGGAGCAACTCGGGTACGACGTGACCCGCCACGTCGGAGGCATGGCTGCGGACACCGTCACCACGGACGTCCGCGGCGACCACCTCACCCTGACCGTACGGGTCGACGGGGAGGCCTACTTCGTGGACGTGGGCCTGGGCGACGGTCCGCCGGAGCCGCTGCCCCTGCGCGAGGGCCGCTACGAGCGGGGCTTCCGGTACGGCCTGCGGCCGCTCGGGAGCGCCGACGGGCCCGACACGGGCTGGACCTTCCTCAACGAGGACTCGCCCTTCCCCGCGATGAACTTCCGCTCGGCCCCCGCGACCACGGCCGACTTCGAGGCCGAGCACCTGCGGCTGTCCACGGCCGAGGACTCCCCCTTCCTGCAGTCCTTCTTCATGCTGCGGCGCAACGCCGGGGCCGTCGACCGGCTGCACGGCAGGTTCCTGCTCCACATCGACCCGCGGGGCGGGCGCGACAAGCGGGAACTGGCCTCCCCGGAGGAGCTCTTCGAGGTCATGGCCACGGTGTTCGGGCGGGAGCTCGACGACCTGACGGCGGCGGACCGGGCCGAGCTGTGGGACCGGGTGCAGCGGGCGCACGAGGCGTGGCTCGCCTCCCAGCAGAGCTGATGTCGGTGCGGCAGGGCAGACTGGGCGGCATGTCCCACTCTCCCCGCCGGGCCTGCCCTTCCTGCGGCCGCGACTGCGCCGTCACCGCCGGACGGATCGCCCGCCACGATCCACCTTCCGGGCGGGGACGCGGCGACCTGGTGTCCTGCCCCGGGTCCCGCGCCCGGGTGCTGCTCGGCGCCTCCGCGCCGACGCTGGACGGCTTCGTGCTGTCCGAACACCCCGGGCAGCTCCCGCTGTTCTAGGACGCCGGGCATCGGGGCTCCGGGCTCCGGGCTCCGGGCTCCGGGCTCCGGGCTCCGCGGAAATGAGTACGGGCCCGCGCGGGCTGAGTACCCGCGCGGATCCCCGTGCGGCGGCCCCCGCGGCACCGTGGTGACATGACCCGGAAGCCCGCGCCCGCCGCCCTCCCCGCCCCGTCCTCCGCGTCCGTGACGGCCGCTTCCCGGATCCGGTCGCGCTCGGGCCTCGCCGCCCTGCTGTTCCCGCCCGCCCTCCTCGTCGCGAAGCTCCTGATGCTGAGCACCGACAGGGGTGGCCGCTGTTTCGTGAACGACGTCAGCTGCGCTCCCTTCCCGGTCGGCGCCTTCGGGGCACTGCTCGCCGCCCTGGTGGTGTCCTTCGTCGTCGCGCTGGCCGCGCCGGTCCGGGCCGGACGGGTCGCGCTGGCCGCGCAGTTGACGCTGGAGGCACTGGCCGTACTGCTCGTCCTGGCCTTCCCCTGACCTTCCCCGACCCCCTGCGTACTCCACCGGCCGCCCGGGGGTTTCCCCCCGCGGCCCACGGGTGCCGCCCGGATGTCCCGGCTCCGCGGGCCTCCGTAGCGTTCCCGGTATGACGATCACGCAGCACAGCAAGCAGTGGCACCGGCCGTGGCTCCGGCGGGGCGCCGCGGCCGTGGCGCTCGCCGCCGTACTCGGCGGGATCGCGGCCCCGGCGGCGCTGGCGGCGCCCGCCGCACGGGCCACCCCGTCCACCGCGGCCACCGCGGCCACCGCCCGGGGCGGTCTGGTCTCCGTCGTCCCGCTGGACACCCTCGACCGCGACCAGGTCGTCGCCGCACTCGGCACGCTGGGCATCGACCCCGGGACCGTCCGGTACGGCGTGCGCGCCTACCGGCTGACCTACGCCACGGTGGACCCGCAGGGCCGGCCCACCACCGCGACCGGGCTGCTCGTCCTGCCGCGCGGCGGCCCGCACCGCCTCGACCTGGTCTCCGACACCCACGGCACGGTCGCCACCCGCGACGAAGCCCCGTCCGGGGGCGCCGGCTACAACCGGCTCACCCCGTACCTGCACGCCTCGGCCGGCCGGGCCGTCGCCGCCCCCGACTACCTGGGCCTGGGCGGCGGCCCGGGCAGCCACCCGTACATGGACACCCGGTCCGCGGTCACGGCCTCCGTCGACATGCTGAAGGCCGCCCGCACCGCCGCCGACCGGCTGGGACGCCCGGTCGGCCGGGACGTGTACGCCACCGGCTTCTCGCAGGGCGGACAGGTGGCGATGGCCCTGGGCCGGGAGCTCTCCCGCGGGCGCGACGGCCTGCGGCTGCGGGCGCTGGCCCCGATGGCCGGACCGCACGACCTGCTCGGCACCCAGTTCCCCGGGATCACCGACGGCCGGGTCGACCCGCGCGTCGCCGTCTTCTACCTCTCCTACTTCCTCACGGCGCAGAACCGGCTCCACCCGCTCTACAAGGACCCGGCCGAGGTGTTCCGCGCGCCCTACGCACAGGCTGTGGAGGGCCTGTTCGACGGGAGCCGCCAGTCGCAGGACATCGTGGCCGCGCTCCCGGCGACACCGCAGGAGCTGCTGACCCCGCAGTGGGCCGAGAACGTCCGGAACCCGCGCGGAGACCTGCTGGAGGCCGTACGGGACAACGACGGCGTCTGCGACTGGAAGCCGGCCGCGCCCGTGCGCCTGTACGCGGGCACGGGTGACACCGACGTACCGATCGCCAACTCCCGCGCCTGCGCGGCCGACCTGGCCCGCCACGGGGTCCGGGCGAAGGTCGTGGACCAGGGCCCGGACGCCGACCACACGGCCACCGCGGTCCGCTCGGCACCGGAGGTCGTCCGCTGGTTCGACTCGGTCCGCTAGGCCGTCGTGGCTTCGTTGCCCAGCAGGCGGATCAGGCGCGAGCTGCTGTCGGCGCCGAAGCCCGCCTCGACCCCGCGCCGGTAGAGCGCGGCGTGCGCGGCCAGGATCCCGGTGTCCACACCGGAGTCCGCGGCCGTGTGCAGGACGTGCTCGACGCTCGCGGCGCACATCGCGAGGCGCTCGTGCTCGCCACCGTGCTCGTCGGCGTCGATGAGCGGGGCGCCCCCGGTGTAGAAGCCGCGCATGGTGTCGGCCGTGTAGCCGGCGTACGGAAGGATGTCGGCCGCCGTCAGCCCGTTGGCGCGGGCGACGGCGACGGCCTGGTACCAGCCGGTGTAGGCCGTCCAGAAGAGGATCATGTTGAGCTGGTAGTAGAGCTGCGCGTGGCCGGGGTCGGCACCGCGGTAGTCGGTGGCGGCGAGCAGGTCGAGCGCGGCGCGGTGCTCCTCGTAGACCTCCCGCGGGCCGCTGATGAAGATCGAGGACCCCTCCTGCCCGATGCCGGCGGGCGGTACGTTGACCCCGCCGGTGAGGTAGGCGGCCCCGCGCGCCTCGGCCCAACGGGCGGCGGCGCGGGCCTTTTCCGGGACATCCGAGGACAGATTGACCAGCACGCGGCCGTCGAGGCCGGTGTCGCCGAGCGTGCCGTACATGGCCTCGACGTCGATCAGGCTGAGCACGGTGAGCGGGCTCGCGGCGACGGCCTCGGCGATGCCGGCGGCGCGGCGGGCCCCGCGGGCGACGAGCTCGTCGTCCTTGCCCGTGCTGCGGTTCCACACGGTGACCTCGTGGCCGGCGTCGAGATAGGCGTTGGCCATGGCGCGGCCCATCGGCCCGAGGCCCACGACGGTGACCCTGGCGCCCTGGGTCCGGGTGGTACGGATCTGGTTCATGACGGAGTTCTCCCCCAACACATCGTCTAGAACGAACGCTCTATCCAGCGCTCGGGACGACCGTAGCACGGAGCTAGAACGAACGCTCTATCCAGATTCGGCGGTAGGATCACGCCCATGGCAACAGCAGCGACGACCACAGCGCCCGGGACACGCGACCGGCTGGTGCGCACCGCATCCCGCCTCATGCAGCACGGCGGATACGAGAACACCCCGGTCAAGCAGCTCGTCCGCGAGGCCGAGGCCACCCTCGGCTCGCTGTACCACTTCTTCCCGGGCGGCAAGCAGGAACTCGCGGTGGCCGCGATCCACTTCGGCGACGAGGAGTTCGCGGAGCTGCTCCGCGCCGGGCTCGCCGCTCACGCCGACCCCGCCGAGGCGGTCGAGGGCGTGGCCGCCGTGCTCGCGCAGGCGCTGGAGGCCTCCGACTGGCGGGACGGCTGCCCGGTGACGGCCACGGCCCTGGAGACGGTCGGCCGTCTGCCGGAGCTCCAGGCGGCCTGCGCCCGGGCGTTCGCCAACTGGCAGCACCTGGTGGCCGCGAAGCTCCTGGCGTCGGGCTATGCGGAGCCGGACGCCCGCGACCTGGCGATCACCGTGATCAGCACTCTGGAGGGCGCCGAGACGACCTCACAGGTCACGATGAGCCGCACCCCGCTCCTGGTGGCGGGCCGGCACCTGGCCCGGCTGGTGGCCTCGTACCGGGACTGACGCCGTGCCCGGGTCCGGACCCGGGCACGGGCGCTAGGGGGTGTCTTGTCGATCAGGGTGGATCAGGGAGCGGTGGTCGGTGCCATGGGGTCTCCCCAGGCCCGCCAGGGCCGAGGGGAAGGATCGCAAGGCGGACGAGGGAGGCGACGCGGAGCGTCGCCGACCGAGGACAACGCGGCGAGGCGCGGTGCCGACCACCGCGAGCCCGCCCTGATCGGCAAGACACCCCCTAGGAGATCGCGGTGCGGAGCCGGGCCACGTCGATCGGCTCGGTCTCGTCGTGGGCCGTCAGGTCGATGACCTGGCCCACCGCGCGGGTCTCGTCGGTCGCCGGCTTGAACTCCGGCTCGACCACGGCCTGGGCGGACTCCGCCTTGTGCACGGCGAGGGCCTCCGCGCCGACCACGTCGGCCAGGTCCTCGTTCTGCACCGCCTCGATCACCGCGCGCGCCTGCGCCGCGTTCTTGGTGCCGAAGAAGTCGAAGCCGCCCTCGACGCGCGAGGCCGTACGCCGCTGGGCCGCGTACGGGGCCACCGCGGCCGCCGGACGGCGCGCGGGGAGCGAGGCGGCCGCGGGGGCCGGAGCGTGGCCGCGGCCGGGGCCGGGGTCGGGCTCCGGGGCCGACGGCCCGGCGGGCAGCGCCCGCGCCTCCTGACGCCTGCGGGCCAGCGCCTCCAGGGCCGAGTGGGCCCGGGCGTAGCCGACCGCGGTGGGCGCGCCCGCCGAGGTGCGCTCCTCGGTGACGGCCGGAAGTTCCTTCGGCGCGGCGGCCGGCGCGGCGGAGGCCTCGATGGCCAGCAGCCGACGGCCCTCCAGGGCACTGGCGCGCTCGGTCTCGGCGGTGGCGTACCGCCGCAGCAGCGCCGCGTGCTCGCCGCGCAGGCCTGCCAGTTCGACCCGCTTGGCGCGCAGCTTGGCGTCGAGCCTGGCCCGCAGCATCCGGGCCTCCTCGAGGTCGGATTCGAGCTCGGCTATCCGCTCGTCCGTCCGCCACTCGTCCTTGACGCGCTCGCGCCCGAGCTCGGCGACGCGGCGGCCCGCCGAGCGGTCCCAGGCGCGCATGACGACGGCGCCGGCGACCCCGGCCGCCGCCGTGACGGCCACGAGGAGCCGGAGCGCCATCGGTTCCGCCAGCAGCCAGGCCGCGCCGGCGCCGACGACGGATACACCGGCCACGGTCGTCGGCGTGAGCAGCCGGTGCAGGGGTTCGGGATTGCGGTGGCGTCCACGGGGCATGGCCCGAAATTTACAGGGCATGGGGGTCGAGTGGGATACCCGCCCGGCAAACTCTTCCCGGTCAGTTGAGCACTTTTCTCCGCCGACCCCGTGCGCGCTACTTCTTCAGCAGGCCCTTGGACTCCAGATAGGCCTTGGCGACGTCGGCCGGCTTGGCGCGCTCGGCGTCCACCTTGCGGTTGAGGTCGACGAGATCGGCCGTCGTGAGCGCTTTGGTCAGCTTGTCCAGCGCGGCCGCGACCTCCGGCGTTCCGGCGTCCTTGGCGTTGACCACGGGCAGGACGTTGTCGGCGTTCTGGAGCTTCTGGTCGTCTTCCAGCAGGACCAGGCCGTAGCTGTCGAGGGTGGCGTCGGTGGTCGTGGTGAGCACGAGCTGGTCGGCGCCGTCCTTGACCGCCTGCTTGGCCTGCGGGGTGCCGACGCCCTTCGGGTCGACCCCGGAGACCTGAATTCCGTACGTCTTCGTCAACCCCGGTGCGCAGAAGGGACGGACGCTGCATTCGTCGCCCGCGGCGATCTTCACCTTGAGTCCGGACTTGCCGAGATCGGAAAGGGTCTTGAGGTTGTTCTTCTGGGCGAATTCCTTGGTCACGGCGAATGCGTTCTGGTCGACGGCCTCACCGGCGGTCAGCGCCTTCAGGCCGAGCGGGGCCGCCAGCTTCTCCAGACCCGCCACCGTCGCCGCGACGTCGCTGGAGGCGACCGGCTTCTCCTCGGGCGCCTTCGGGCCGTTGACCTTGGCGTTGAGGAACTCCGCGAGCGTGGCCGCGTACTCCGGGACGATGTCGATCTCGCCCTTCTCCAGCGACGGCTCGTACAGCTCACGGTTGTTGACCGTCTTGACCGAGGTGCTGTAGCCGGCGTCCTTCAGGACCTGCGCGTACAGCTCGGCCAGGACGTTCGACTCGGTGAACCCGGCCGCTCCGATCACCAGGCTGCCCTTGCCGCCGCCTCCGGACGAGGAGGCGTCGGCGGCCGGGCCGCCGTCCTTGCTCTTCTCCAGGCTGTCGCCGCCGCACGCGGCCAGCGACACCGTCAGGGCCAGGGCGCCCAGGGACGCGCCGAGGACGCGCGTGGTCTTGGTCATGGAGGTACTCCGTTCGAGGCGATGGACAGGAATCAGCGGGACGCCGCCCGCGGCAGCAGCAGCCGGTCCGCCGCCACGAGCGCGCCCTCCACCAGCAGGGCGAGCGCGGCCACCAGCAGGGCGCCCGCGACGACCTGCGGGGTGTTGTACGTGTTGAAGCCGGCGGTGATGATCCGGCCGAGGCCGCCCTGGCCGACCATGGCGGCGATCGTGGCCGTGGCGATGACCTGTACGGCGCCCGAGCGCAGCCCGGTCATCACCATGGCGCGCGCGAGCGGCAGCTCGACGTGCAGGAACAGCTGGATCCCGGACATGCCCATGCCGCGGGCGGCCTCCACGACGGAGCGGTCCACCTCGCGCATGCCGACGTAGGCGTTGGTCAGCAGCGGCGGTACGGCGAAGAGCACGAGCGCGGCGATGGTGGGCAGGTACCCGGCGTTGCGCAGCGGGGAGACCATGAACAGCGCCAGCACCGCGAAGACGGGCACGGCCCGGCCGATGTTGGAGATGTTGATCGCGAGGGTGCCGCCCTTGCCTAGGTGGCCGAGGAACAGGCCGACCGGCAGCGCCACCGCGCAGGCGATCGCGAGCGCGACCGCGCTGACGTAGGCGTGCTCGCCGAGCCGGTGCCAGACACCGCTCTCCCCCGACCAGTTGGCGCCGTTGGCCAGCCAGTCCCAGGCTCCCGTGAAGACGTCCACGGCCTCAGGCCCCCTTCGCCCGGGCCGCGGGCCGGCCACCGGCCCGGGTCCACGGGGTGAGCAGCCGCTGTACGCCGAGCAGCAGCAGGTCGGCCACGAGCGCGAGCAGCACGCACAGCACCGAGGCGGTGAGCACCTGGGCCTTGAAGGAGCTGTTCACGGCCGGGGCGATGAGATTGCCGAGGCCGCCCTTGCCGACGATGGAGCCGACGGTGGTCAGCGCGACCGTCGAGACGGTGGCGATCCGGACGCCGGCGAGCAGCGCGGGCAGCGCGAGGGGCAGTTCGACCTGCCACAGCAGGCGCCCGGGACCGTATCCCATGCCGCGCGCGGCCTCCCGTACGTCCTCGGGGACGGCCTCCAGGCCGGCCAGGACGTTGCGGACCAGGATCGTCAGCGAGTACAGCACCAGCCCGGTCACCACCAGCGCCGCCGAGAGTCCGAAGACCGGCAGCAGCAGGGAGAACATGGCCAGCGAGGGGACGGTGTAGAGGAGGGTGGTCAGGCCCAGGACGGGCGCCGCCCAGTGGCGGCCGCGCCGGGCCAGCAGGGCGAGCGGCACGGACACGGCGATGCCGATCAGGACCGACACGCCTGTGATCCAGATGTGTTCGAGGGTGGCGTCGGTGAGTTCCTGGGAGCGGGAGCTGACGTAGTCCCAGCAGATCCAGTCGTTCGCCACCAGGCAGTTCTGTGCCGCCATGCCCTTCACCCCCCGTCGCTCGAACGCACGTCTTCACGTTCACCCGTCACAGCGACCCTAACCCCCACCACCCTCAATGGCCGGAATCCTTCGCAGCCAGGCAACACGGCCTTCACAAATCGGCGGCCGGAGTACGGAAAGATGGGTTTGTGATCCGATTCGAGCAAGTGACCAAGCGCTACCCCGACGGGACGACAGCCGTCGAGGACCTGTCCTTCGAGGTGGCGGAGGGTGAGCTGGTCACGCTCGTGGGCCCGTCCGGCTGCGGCAAGACGACCACGATGAAGATGGTCAACCGGCTGATCGACCCGACATCCGGCCGGATCCTGCTGAACGGCGAGGACATAGCGGCCGCCGATCCGGTCGAACTGCGCCGCCGGATCGGGTACGTCATCCAGCAGGTCGGCCTGTTCCCGCACAAGACGGTGCTGGAGAACACGGCGACCGTGCCGCAGCTGATCGGCACCCCCAGGGCGAAGGCCCGCGCCCGGGCGGCCGAACTCCTCGAACTGGTGGGCCTGGACCCGGCCGTCTACGGGGGCCGCTACCCGGAGCAGCTGTCCGGCGGGCAGCGCCAGCGCGTCGGCGTGGCCCGCGCGCTCGCCGCCGATCCGCCGGTGCTGCTGATGGACGAGCCCTTCGGCGCGGTGGACCCGGTGGTGCGCGAGCGCCTGCAGAACGAGTTCCTGACGCTGCAGAAGACCGTACGCAAGACGATCCTGCTGGTCACGCACGACCTGGAGGAGGCGATCCGGCTCGGCGACCGCATCGCGGTCTACGGCACGGGCACCATCGAGCAGTTCGCCCGCCCGGCGGCGGTGCTCGCCGCGCCCGCCACCGCGTACGTGGCCTCCTTCGTCGGCGCCGACCGGGGGCTCAAGCGCCTCGCGGTCACCGCCGTCGAGGCGGCCGACCTGGCCGCGGCGCAGGGGGAGGACCCGGCGGTCTCGGTGGAGCTGGGGGCGACCCTGCGCGAGGCGCTCGCCGCCCTGCTCCAGGAGGACTCGGGGCGGGTCGGGGTCACGGACCCGCGATCCGGCGCGCTGGTCGGCGTACTGACGCCGGAGGGCGTCCACCGGGCGCTGCGCCGGGCCGAACTGCAGGAGGCATGAGAAAGGGGCCCGACCGTGGTCGCGCCCCTGCCCCTGCTCCTGCCGCGTACGGCCGGGTCGTCAGGCCTCGATCCGGCCGCTCATCCACATCAGCATCGGCGGGATCTCACGTCGCCACGTGTTGAAGTTGTGGCCACCGCTGTCGAGGATGATGGAGGAGACCCGGTCCGGGCCCTGCACCTTCTTGATGAACTTCCTGGTGTCGGTGAGGTTCGGCTCGCCCTTCTCGCTGCTGGTCACGAGGAAGGACGTACCGGTCGGCTTCTTGTGCTCGATGCTGTGCAGCACGTCCGCACGCTTCTTCAGCTTCTCGTCGCCGTGGAACAGGTCACCGGTCGTCGGGTCGTCCGGGGCGTCGTAGTACGCGGACAGACCCGCGGCGGCGCCGAAGGTCTGCGGGTAGTGCGCGGCGATCTTCAGCGCGCAGTAACCGCCCGTGGAGTTACCGATGAAGCCCATGTTCTCGGGCTTCTTGCCGACCCGGAAGGTGCTCGTGATGGCCTGCGGGAGGTCCTCGCCGAAGAAGGTCTCGGTCTGCGGGCCACCGGGTATGTCGACGCACTCGGTGTCACGCGGCGGCGCCACGGTCGGGCGCAGCATGACCAGGATCATCGGCTTCATCTTGCCCGACTTGGACAGGCTGAAGGCCTTCATGGGGTAGTCGAGCCCTTTGATGAGGTTCTCGGCGGTGCCCGGGTAGCCCGTCAGGACGATGGACGCGGGGAAGTTCTGGTCCTTGTGCTGCGGCTGGAAGTACTCCGGCGGGAGCCACACGTAGCCGGGGCTCGTTATCTTCGACTTCTGCCCGGTTATGGCAACCTTCAGGATCTGACCACCGACCTGGGGCTTGGCGCCACCGGGTACGTCCAGCTTCTGCTTGTCGACGACCTTGATGTCCTTGCTGCTCATCGAGTGGTCGACGACCTTGCCCATGGACGTCTCCTGACCGAGCAGGTCGGCCCAGGAACCGTAGAAGAGGAACGACTTGTTAGCCGCCAGTCCCACAGCCGAGAACAGCGCCAGCTGGGTCGCCAGCAGCAGCCCGATCCGGCCGGCGAACGCGCGCCAGGTGCGGCCCGAGAGCTTCGGCCAGAACCACACCGTGGCCGCGAAGAGCAGCACACCGGCGATGATGGCCAGCGCCAGAACCGTATTACTGGTGAGACCCATGAGCAGTCAGTCGACTTTCTGGTGGCAGGACTGTTTTTTTCCGACGAAAGAGTGAACCCGCTCCTCGTCGATGTCGTCCTAAGGGACGCACCACACACCGGAGGCTGTCGCGGCCTTCGGCCACATGATCTCTCGCGGAGCAACGGGAAGCGATGTCTAGCAGGATAGATGGCGATAAGTCGGGACAGGTTCCGAGCAGGGTCCGCCGAATCCTCCGAGGCCCACAGCCGGAGTCGGTGCCCGGCCTGGTAGGTACGGCCGTCATGATCGTCGGCCTTCTGGACGTCGCGGCAGGGGTGTTCCCGAGATTCCGGCACAGCCGGATCCACGCGGTCGCCGAGGTGCTGCCGGTGTTCGGCCCCTTCGCAGCCGCCCTCGCCATCAGCGCGGGCGTACTGCTCCTGCTGCTCGCGCACGGCCTCAAGCGCCGCAAGCGCCGGGCCTGGCGGGCGGCGGTCGTGCTGCTTCCGGCCGGTGCCGTGGCGCAGTTCCTCTACCGGCACTCGATCCCCGGTGTGATCATCGCAGCGCTGCTCTTCGTGCTGCTGCTGCGCCACCAGAATGAATTCAAGGCGCTGCCCGACCCGCGCAGCCGCTGGAAGGCCCTCGCCAACTTCGTACTGATGAGCGCCGGCTCCATCGGGCTCGGCCTGCTCATCGTGAACGTCCACCCGAACCGGGTCGTCGGCAACCCGGGCCTGTACGAGCAGATCACGCACGTCGTCTACGGGCTCTTCGGCTTCGAGGGCCCCGTCGACTACGCCGGCCAGGTGTCCTGGACCGTCGGGTACTCGCTCGGCGCGCTCGGCATGCTGACCGCGCTCACCACCATGTACCTGGCCTTCCGACCCGAGCACCCGGCCGCCCGGCTCACCTCCGACGACGAGGACAAGCTGCGCGAGCTGCTCGCCAAGCACGGCGGCCGCGACTCCCTCGGCCACTTCGCGCTCCGCCGCGACAAGGCCGTCGTCTTCTCCCCCAGCGGCAAGGCCGCCGTCACCTACCGCGTCGTGTCCGGCGTGATGCTCGCCTCCGGCGACCCCATCGGCGACGTCGAGGCCTGGCCGGGCGCGATCGAGCGGTTCATGGAGGAGGCCAAGGCCCACTCGTGGACCCCCGCCGTCGTGGGCTGCAGCGAGACCGGCGGCGAGGTCTGGACCCGCGAGACCGGTCTGGACGCCCTGGAGCTGGGTGACGAGGCGATTGTCGATGTCAAAGACTTCTCCCTCGCGGGCCGCCCCATGCGCAATGTCCGCCAGATGGTGAAGCGCATCGAGCGCAACGGCTACACCACGCAGGTCCGCCGGGTCAGCGAGCTGAGCGACGAGGAGCTGGAGCGGGTCCGCGGCGCGGCCGAGGCCTGGCGCGGCACCGACACCGAGCGCGGCTTCTCGATGGCCCTGGGCCGGGTCGGCGAGGAGGGCGACGGCGACTGCTTCATCGCCACCGCCCACCGCGTGGAGGAGGGCGACACCAGCCCGTTCGGCGACCTGAAGGCCGTCCTGCACTTCGTCCCGTGGGGCACCGACGGCATGTCGCTGGAGCTGATGCGCCGCGACCGCGCCGCCGACCCCGGCATGAACGAGCTGCTGATCGTCGCCTCCCTCCAGGCCGCACCCGACCTGAAGATCGAGAAGGTCTCGCTGAACTTCGCGATGTTCCGCGCGGCCCTCGCCCGCGGCGAGAAGATCGGCGCCGGCCCCGTCCTGCGGATGTGGCGCGGCCTGCTGGTCTTCCTCTCCCGCTGGTTCCAGATCGAGTCGCTCTACAAGTTCAACGAGAAGTTCCGCCCCCGCTGGGAGCCGCGCTTCATGGTCTACCGCAACAGCCGCGACCTGCCCCGCATCGGCTTCGCCGTGATGCAGGCCGAGGGCTTCGTGACGCTGGCCCTGCCCCGGCTGTTCGCCAGCCGCCGGCGCCCCAAGCCGGTGCGCACCTGCACGCACAACCACATGACGACCGTGCCGAAGCAGCCGGAGCGTGAGGTCCAGGCGGCATGAGAACCGGCCGGACGGGTACACGTCCGGCACACCGAAGCCCGGCTCCCGGTGTTCCCGGGGCGCCGGGCTTCGGCTCGTACGGGCCCGGGAGCCCCGGTACGGCCGGGCCCCCGGGGCCGGGGCACGGCCGCCGGGGCCCTGTCGTATCCAGGTCAGCCCTACCCTTGGACCTATGAACACGAAGCGCGGAGCCACCGGCAGGGGCCGGGTCGCAGGTCTGCCGGACCGGGACCGTTGCGCGGTCATGGGCGTCGTCAACGTCACTCCCGACTCCTTCTCCGACGGCGGCCGCTGGTTCGACACCACCGCCGCGGTCAAGCGCGGCCTCGACCTCGTCGAGCACGGCGCCGACCTCGTCGACGTCGGCGGCGAGTCCACCCGCCCCGGCGCCTCCCGCGTCGACGAGGACGAGGAGCTGCGCCGGGTCGTCCCCGTGGTCCGCGGCCTCGCCTCGGAAGGCGTCACCGTCTCCGTCGACACCATGCGCGCGGTCGTCGCGGCCCGGGCCGTCGAAGCCGGCGCGGCCCTGGTCAACGATGTCAGCGGCGGCCTGGCCGACCCCGGGATGATCCCGGCCGTCGCCGCCGCCGAGGTGCCCTTCGTGGTGATGCACTGGCGCGGTTTCAGCGAGGGCATGAACAGCCTCGCCGTCTACGAGGACGTGGTCGCCGAGGTCACCGCCGAATTGCGGGCCCGGATCGACGCGGTCGTGGCGGGCGGGATCACCCCCGAGCGGATCATCGTCGACCCCGGACTCGGCTTCGCCAAGAATGCCGAGCACGACCTGGCCCTGGTCGCGCACCTGCCCGAGCTGCGCACGCTGGGCTTCCCGCTGCTGGTCGCCGCGTCGAGGAAGCGTTTCCTCGGCCGGGTCCTGGCCGGCGGGACCGGCACCACCCCGCCGCCCGCCCGCGAGCGCGACGCCGCCACGGCCGCCGTCTCCGCGATCGCCGCCCACCAGGGCGCCTGGGCCGTACGGGTACACGAGGTACGGGCGACCGCGGACGCCGTACGGGTTGCCCGGGCCGTCGAAGGGGCACTCTGATCGTCACCCACCGACAAGGAGCACCGTGAGCAGAACCGACATCGAGGCGGTCGAAGAGGTCAACACGGCCTTCTACGAGGCAATGGAGCGGGGGGACTTCGACTCACTGTCGGCGCTCTGGCTGGAGGACGAGATCTCCTGCGTCCACCCCGGCTGGCCGGTGCTCTCGGGCCGCGGCGAGGTCCTGCGCTCGTACGCGCTCATCATGTCGCACACCGACTACATCCAGTTCTTCCTCACCGACACCAAAGTGGCCGTCATAGGTGATACCGCCCTGGTGACGTGTACGGAGAACATCCTCAGCGGAGGCCCCGCCGAGGACGGCGGGGAACTCGGCCCGCTCGTCGGTCAGCTGGTCGTCGCGACGAATGTGTTCCGACGCACATCCGAGGGCTGGCGGCTCTGGTCCCACCACGGTTCTCCCGTCCTCACGGAGTCCGACGACGACGAGGAAGACGACGCCTCCTGACCCCTCCGGCGGGGTGCGGACTATTTCGCAGGTAAATTCGAAGACGGACGACGCCGACCGCACTCGGCGCAGCCATGGCCCCGGGGAGCCCCGGGACCGGAAGCACCTACGAAAGCAGGAGTGATTCGCGTGGATCGTGTCGCGCTGCGCGGCCTCAAGGCTCGCGGGCACCACGGCGTCTTCCCCCGGGAACGCGAGGAAGGCCAGACCTTCATCGTCGACCTCGTGCTGCACCTCGACACCCGCCCCGCGGCGGCCGGAGACGACCTGGCTAAGACCGTGCATTACGGGGTAGTCGCGGAGGAAGTCGTCGACGTGGTCCAGGGTGAGCCCGTCGACCTCATCGAGACCCTCGCCGAGCGGATCGCCCAGCAGTGCCTCAAGCACGAAGCGGTGGCGCAGGTGGAGGTCGTCGTCCACAAGCCGGACGCGCCCATCACCGTCCCCTTCGACGACGTGACCATCACGATCACCCGGAGCCGCGCATGAACAACGGACTGAACGCACCGAGCGACCCCACCGTCCAGCCGGTACCCGCCTCCGTCGTCGAGACGGTCGACGCGGCGGACGTGACCCTGTCCAACCCCAAATGGGCCGTCATCGCGCTCGGCGCGAACCTCGGCAACCGGCTGGAGACCCTTCAGGGCGCCATCGACGCACTCGGTGACACCCCCGGCATGCGGGTCAAGGCCGTGTCCCCGGTCTACGAGACCGAGCCGTGGGGCGTCGAGCCCGGCTCGCAGCCCTCGTACCTCAACGCGGTCGTCGCCGTGAAGACCACCCTGCCGCCCTCCTCGCTCCTGGAGCGCGCGCACGCCGTCGAGGAGGCGTTCGACCGCGTCCGCGAGGAGCGCTGGGGCCCCCGCACGATCGACGTGGACATCGTCGCGTACGCCGACCGCGTCTCCGACGACCCGGTCCTCACCCTCCCGCACCCGCGCGCCCACCAGCGGGCCTTCGTGCTGGCCCCCTGGCACGACATCGACCCGGAGGCCCGGATCCCCGGCCACGGACCGGTCACCTCGCTGCTGGCCGAAATCGGCCTGGTCGGCGTGACGCCGCGCCCCGACCTGGAACTCCACCTCCCCGAGTAGTCGTTAGCCTGTTCACGGCTACTCGCTGAAAGTGGGGAACAGGCAAGTGAAGCAACTGAGGCCGGGGGTCCTGGCGGGCATCTTCGTGGTCGCCGGGATCCTGTCCTGGGCGGGCGCACGCCTGTGGAACGCCTACGGCACCCTGCCGGGCGTTCCGCTGGCCGCTCCGATCGTCCTGGGCATCATCGCGGCGGTGCTGCTGGCCACGGCCCTGTCGATGCGCGCCCGCCTCAAGGCCCAGCGCGAGCGCCGCCCCGGCGCCAAGGGCGTGGAGCCGCTGATGGCGGCCCGCGCGGTGGTCTTCGGCCAGGCCAGTGCCCTGGTGGCGGCGCTGGTGGCGGGCATGTACGGCGGGGTGGGCGTCTTCCTGCTGACCGACTCCCTCGACATCCCCGCCCGCCGCGACCAGGCCTGGTACGCCGGCGCCTCGGTCCTGGCGGGAGCGGCCGTCATCGCCGCCGCCCTCTTCCTGGAGCACGTACTGAAGCTCCCCGAGGACGAGGACCCGGCCAAGGCCCCGGCCAAGGCTTAGGCCGTGTTTTAGAACTCGCTGACCTGCCTGGTTGGCCTTCCGGGGAAGTCGCGGGCGGCCATCCAGATGGTGAGGTCGCGGGCGATGTCGTTGATGCTGGTCGCCGTGGTGACCTCGTGCTCGTTGCGCGTGGTGTCACGGCGGACGATCTCGTAACCGCCTTCGTCCAGGACGGCCACGGAGGCGAACCAGACAGGGTCGTCCTCGTCGGGCTGGACGACCACGAAGGTGTTGTCGGAGTCGTTGAGTTCGCTGATCAGCATGAACAGCGCATCCTCGGAGGGGTCGTCGATGCGGTCGCCGCTCTCGCTGTCGGCGCCGTAGTACTGAGCCCCCATCGTTGCCTTCCCCTCGCCTGTTCACCTGGGTCGCGGTCAGCATGGCATGAGGAACCGACAGCTCAGAGCGGTCATAGCCATTCGCCGATCGCGGCGATCAGGACGGTGGCCTCGAAGCGGACCGCGAGTTTGTCGAACCGGGTGGCGACCGCCCGGTTGCGCTTGAGCCGGTTGATCCCGCACTCGACCGCGTGCCGGGCCTTGTAGTCCTCGCGGTCGAAAGCCGGGGGCCGCCCGCCGGCCTTCCCGCGCCGTTTGCGGTTGGCGGCCTGGTCGGCAGGCTCCGGGATCGTGCACCGGATTCCCCGCTTCCGCAGGTAGGCTCGGTTGGCGCGGGAGGAGTACGCCTTGTCGCCCCGCACTCGCAACGGCCGGACACGGGGACGGCCTCGTCCGGTGCGAGGGACTCGGATGCCTTCCAGGACAGCGGCGAACTGAGGACTGTCACCACGCTGACCTGCGGTGACCAGCAAGGACAGCGGCCGTTGGCCTTGCTCGCAGGCGAGATGAATCTTGGTGGTGAAACCTCCCCGGGACCGGCCCAGGCCGTGGTCGTCGGGCTCGGTGCGGGTTCCGCCAGGCGGTTCCTTCTGGGCCTGTCCGTCGCGGCGGGCGCCTGCGGCGTGCTGATGGGCCCGGCAGATCGTGGAGTCGACGTTGATCTCCCACGTGATCAGCCCGGCTGCATCCGCCTGAGCCTGCAGCCGGGTCAGCAGCAAGTGCCAGATCCCGTCGCGCTGCCAGCGGCGGAAGAGTCCGTAGACCGTCTGCCACGGCCCGTATTCGAGTGGCAGATCCCGCCACGGAGCACCAGTCCGTGCCCGCCACCGGATGCCGTCGATCAGCTTCCGCCGACCCAGCGACCGCCTGCCCACCACCGCCACCGGCAGCAACGGCTCCAGCACCGCCCACTGCTCGTCAGAAAGATCCCCTCGCCCCACCCCGAGATCATCACGGCGCGAGACGAGGGAACGAGCCCACTTCTAAAACACGGCCTAGGGGGCGCCGTCGGCCCCGGCCGGGGCCGACGGGGACTACCCGGGGTACACGTACCCCAGCCACTCCCAGAGCCTGCGGCCGCCCGGCCCCTTGTCCTCCCAGTCGCAGAACTGGAGGTCCGCGAGGGCCCCGTCGACCGCGAAGAGGGACACCTCGCCGTCGTACCCCCCGTCGGCGTCACAGAGGGCGGCCCCGGCCACCACGGCCGTCCGCCTCTCCGTCGCAACCGCCGGCACGGCGTCCGTGTCCACGCTCAGGTACACGCACGGACACGCGCAGTCGCTCGCGCGCATCACCGTGTGCGGGATCTGGGCCCGGAAGCGCCGCTCGTCGTCCGAATCCCCGGCCAGCAGCAGCTGGAGCGTCCGCCGTACGTCCTCGTCCAGGGGCTCCCAGCCGTCCGGCCCGGGCACCGGTCAGCGAGCCATGATCAGGCTCATGGCCTCGTTGCGGGTGGCGGGGTCGCGGAGCTGGCCGCGGACCGCCGAGGTGATGGTCTTCGCGCCGGGCTTGCGGACGCCTCGCATGGTCATGCACATGTGCTCGCACTCGATGACCACGATGACCCCGCGCGGGTCCAGGATCTCCATCAGGGAGTCCGCGATCTGCGTGGTCAGACGCTCCTGCACCTGGGGGCGGCGGGCGAACACATCCACGAGGCGGGCCAGCTTCGACAGGCCGGTGATCTTGCCGTCGGTGGACGGGATGTAGCCGACGTGCGCCACCCCGTGGAAGGGGACCAGGTGGTGCTCACAGCTGGACATGACTTCGATGTCCTTCACGAGGACCATCTCGTCGTGGCCCAGGTCGAACGTCGTGGTCAGGACCTCTTCGGGCTTCTGGTAGAGGCCGGCGAATATCTCCCGGTACGAGCGCGCCACGCGCGCCGGGGTCTCCAGGAGGCCCTCGCGGTCCGGGTCCTCGCCGACCGCGATCAGGAGCTCACGGACCGCCGCCTCGGCGCGCTTCTCGTCGAACACGCCGATCGTGCCCTCGTCGCCGGTCAAGGTCACTGGGTCGGTCATCTCTTCCTCGTTCCTGTCCGCACACGCGGTCTTGCGAATGAGCCGCGCCCCCCAGGCTAGAACCTGGGGGGCGCGGCTTCCATTCCGGGTGGGGTGGGGCCCCTGGTTACTCGGGGCGGTCCTCCGGGGCCACCTCGATGCCCTTCTCCGTGGAGACGGGCGTGACCGCGGCCGACGTACCGTTCGCCGAGTTCGTCAGCTGGAGCTCCTTGGGAGAGAGCACCGGCGGACGGGTGGAGGGGGTACGGCGGGAGGAACCGGTCCACGCGGGGCGGGCCGGACGCTTCACGATCGTGGAGAAGATCTCGGCGATCTGCTCCTTGTTCAGCGTCTCCTTCTCCAGCAGCGCGAGAACCAGGTTGTCGAGGACGTCGCGGTTCTCGACCAGGATCTCCCAGGCCTCGTTGTGCGCGGTCTCGATGAGCTTCTTGACCTCTTCGTCGACCAGCGCCGCGACCTCTTCCGAGTAGTCCCGCGGGTGCGACATCTCGCGGCCCAGGAACGGCTCGGTGTTGTCGCCGCCGAACTTGATCGCACCGAGACGCTCGGTCATGCCGTACTGCGTGACCATGGCCCGCGCCGTGGCGGTGGCCTTCTCGATGTCGTTCGCCGCGCCGGTGGTCGGGTCGTGGAAGACCAGCTCCTCGGCCGCGCGCCCGCCCAGCATGTACGCCAGCTGGTCGAGCATCTCGTTGCGCGTGGTCGAGTACTTGTCCTCGTCGGGCAGGACCATGGTGTAACCCAGGGCCCGGCCGCGAGACAGGATCGTGATCTTGTGGACCGGGTCCGAGTTCGGCGAGGCCGCCGCGACCAGGGCGTGTCCGCCCTCGTGGTACGCGGTGATCTTCTTCTCCCGGTCCGACATGATCCGGGTCCGCTTCTGCGGGCCCGCCACGACGCGGTCGATCGCCTCGTCCAGCGAGTGGTTGTCGATCAGCTTCTTGTCCGAGCGGGCCGTCAGCAGCGCGGCCTCGTTCAGGACGTTGGAGAGATCGGCACCGGTGAAGCCGGGCGTGCGACGGGCGACGGCGCCCAGGTCGACGTCCGGGGCGACCGGCTTGCCCTTCTGGTGGACCTTGAGGATCTCCAGACGGCCCTGCATGTCGGGGCGGTCGACCGCGATCTGCCGGTCGAAGCGGCCCGGGCGCAGCAGCGCCGGGTCGAGGATGTCCGGGCGGTTCGTGGCGGCGATCAGGATGACGCCGCCCTTCACGTCGAAGCCGTCCATCTCGACCAGGAGCTGGTTGAGGGTCTGCTCGCGCTCGTCGTGACCGCCGCCGAGGCCCGCACCGCGGTGCCGGCCGACGGCGTCGATCTCGTCGACGAAGACGATCGCCGGCGCGTTGGCCTTGGCCTGCTCGAACAGGTCGCGGACACGCGAGGCACCGACACCGACGAACATCTCGACGAAGTCGGATCCGGAGATCGAGTAGAAGGGGACACCGGCCTCGCCCGCGACGGCACGCGCCAGCAGGGTCTTACCGGTGCCGGGCGGGCCGTACAGCAGCACGCCCTTGGGGATCTTGGCGCCGACGGCCTGGAACTTCGCCGGCTCCTGCAGGAACTCCTTGATCTCGTGGAGTTCCTCGACCGCCTCGTCCGAGCCCGCCACGTCGGCGAACGTCGTCTTCGGGGTGTCCTTGGTGATGAGCTTGGCCTTGGACTTCCCGAAGTTCATGACCCGGGAGCCGCCGCCCTGCATCTGGTTCATCAGGAACAGGAAGACCAGGACGATGAGGACGAACGGCAGGAGCGAGAGCAGCACGCTCAGGAACGGGCTGGTCTTGTCCGGGGTGACGGAGTACCCGTCCGGGATCTGACCGGCGTCGTACTTGGTCTGGAGGCTCTGGGCGAGCTGGACGCCCTGATCCCCGATGTAGTTGGCCTGGAACTTGGTGCCGTCGTGCTTGCCGAGCTTCTCGCCTTGCTTGAGCTCAATCTTGATCATCTGGCTGTCGCCGGTGGTCAGCTTGGCTGTCTCCACCTGGCCAGTGTTGATCGCCTTGATGACCTCGCTGGTGTCCACCGACTTGTAGCCGCCGCCGGAGCCGACGACATTCATCAACACGACCACGGCGAGGACGGCCAGCACGATCCACATGACCGGCCCACGGAAGTATCGCTTCACGTCCATCCATACGGGACGCCAGGCGTCCCGTCCCTCCTGCCCGTAGGTAAATGCTGCTGTGAGTAAAGACTGTTCTTCGGAATGTACCCCTGAATTGTCACCCGCGGCCCTGTGGGACGGCTGACAGACCCGCCTTCCCCTGCTCCAACGGCGGGAATCGCCCCCAGGTTCCCCGCGGGCCTGCCGGGGTTCCCGGGGACGGGAGCGGGAGCGGTGGCCGGATCAGCCGCCGTAGACGTGCGGGGCGAGCGTGCCGACGAACGGCAGGTTGCGGTACTTCTCCGCGTAGTCCAGGCCGTAGCCCACGACGAACTCGTTCGGGATGTCGAAGCCGACCCACTTCACGTCGATCGCGACCTTCGCGGCCTCGGGCTTGCGCAGCAGCGTGACGACCTCCAGGGAGGCCGGCTGGCGGGAGCCCAGGTTCGACAGGAGCCAGGACAGCGTCAGGCCCGAGTCGATGATGTCCTCGACGATCAGGACGTGCTTGTCCTTGATGTCGGTGTCCAGGTCCTTGAGGATCCGCACCACACCGGAGGACTGGGTCCCGGCGCCGTACGAGGACACCGCCATCCAGTCCATGGTGAGCGGGGTGGACAAGGCGCGCGCCAGGTCCGCCATCACCATCACGGCGCCCTTGAGCACACCGACGATGAGCAGGTCCTTGCCCGCGTACTCCGCGTCGATCTTCGCGGCCAGCTCGGCCAGCTTCGCGTCGATCTCTTCCTTGGTGATGAGCACCGACTGGAGGTCGCTGCCCATGTCCTTCTCGTCCACCCGCATCACTTTCGTTGTCGGCCGGGGCTCCGGGGGCGACCCCGGAGGACTCAGCCGTGTTTCAGCACCAATCAGCCCTGCCGGATGACAAGTCTGCCACCCTGCCGCTGGGCCTCGACCCGGCCGGGCAGGTTGATGGCGCCCTGACCGCGCCATCCGGTGATGAGACGGTCGACTTCTTCGATGTGGCGGGCGAAGAGGGAGCCCGCGGGGGACCCCGCCGCGACGACGGCCCTGCGCAGCACGCGGCGGCGGACGGCCGGGGGCAGGGCGTAGAGCTTGGCGCACTCCAGGCGGCCGTCCGCGTCGCGTACGCCGGTCTCCGCCTCGGCGGCCCAGGCGTCCAGGGCGTCGGCGTCGTCCCGGGAGAGCTGCGCGGTGCGGGCGAGCGCCTCGACGACTCCCTTGCCGAGCGCCTTTTCGAGGGCGGGCAGTCCCTCGTGGCGCAGCCGGGAGCGGGTGTAGGCGGGGTCGATGTTGTGCGGGTCGTCCCAGACGGGGAGGGACTGGACCATGCAGGCCTTGCGGGCGGTCTGCCGGTCGACCTGGAGGAAGGGGCGGCGGTAGCGGTTGGTGCGACGCGCGGTGCCGGGACCGCCGGAGACCTCGGGCATGCCGGAGAGCGAGCGGATGCCGGAGCCGCGGGCCAGGCCCAGCAGGACGGTTTCGGCTTGATCGTCCCGGGTGTGGCCGAGCAGCACCGCGGCGGCGCCGAGGCGGTCCGCGGCCTCGTCCAGGGCCCCGTAGCGGGCGTCGCGCGCGGCGGCCTCGGGGCCTCCGTCGCGCCCGACGCGCACGGCGACGGACTCCACCGGGTCGAGGCGCAGTGCGGTCATGCGGGTGACGACCTCGGCGGCGCGCAGGTCGGAGCCGGGCTGCAGTCCGTGGTCGACGGTGATGCCGCCGGCCCGGATGCCGAGCTTGGGGGCCTCGAAGGCGAGGGCGGAGGCGAGTGCCATGGAGTCGGCGCCGCCGGAGCAGGCGACGAGGACGAGCGGCAGGGAGCCCGCGGCGCGGCGGGGGCCGGCGGGGCTGCCTGTGTGGTCGGTGAGGTCGGTGAGGACGTCGTGGAGTACGCGGCGGACCGCCAGGCGTATCGCCGCGACCGCAGGATGGGGACCCATGTCCGGTGCCCTTCGATGGAGTTCGGATGCCTCGGAGGCGTTGGGGTGGTGTGCTGGGGTGCTGCTGCCCGGCTGCCCCCGCGGAACGGGAGGATGTCACTCAGAGTGCGTCGATGGTGACAGAACCGAGCCGTTCCCCGAGCATCGCACGCCCTTCCACGGCCCACGGTCCCTCGGATGGGTGACGCTGCTTCCCCCAGTGAGACATGTTTACGCCCCGTGTGTCACTCCGCTTCGCTCGGTTCGCTCCCCTTGCGGTGCACGCGTGCCACCCAGTCGGCGGGCCTGGCGATCTCGGCCTTGGTCGGCAGTGTGTTCGGGGAGGTCCACACCCGGTTGAAGCCGTCCATGCCGACCTGGCCGACGACGGCGCGGACGAAGCGCTCGCCGTCGCGGTACTGGCGCAGCTTGGCGTCGAGGCCCAGCAGCTTGCGCAGCGTGGCGTCGAGCCGCCCGGCGCCGCTGGCCCGGCGCTGCTGGAACTTCTCGCGGATCTCGGCGACCGAGGGCACCACCTGGGGACCGACCCCGTCCATGACGAAGTCGGCGTGCCCCTCCAGCAGGGACATGACGGCGGTGAGCCGGCCCAGGATCTCGCGCTGCTCGGGGGTCTGCACGAGCTCCACGAGCGAACGCCCCTCCTCGCCCTGCTCGGCGTCGGGGCGGGCGCCCGCGAAGGACTGGGCGGCCTCGCGGATCCGTTCCAGGACGGTGGACGGGTCCACCTCGGTGGCGCCGAGGAACGTCTGGATTTCGCCTTCGAGGTGGTCGCGCAGCCACGGGACGGCCGTGAACTGTGTACGGTGCGTCTCCTCGTGCAGGCAGACCCACAGCCGGAAGTCGTGCGGGTGCACGTCCAGCTCGCGCTCCACGTGCACGATGTTGGGCGCGACGAGCAGCAGCCGGCCGCCGGCGGCGGAGGCGGGCAGGTCACGGGAGACCGGCGCGAAGGTCTCGTACTGGCCCAGGACCCGGGAGGCCAGGAAGCTCAGCAGCATGCCCAGTTCGACGCCG
Organism: Streptomyces spororaveus; assembly: GCF_016755875.1. Classification (NCBI taxonomy): domain Bacteria; kingdom Bacillati; phylum Actinomycetota; class Actinomycetes; order Kitasatosporales; family Streptomycetaceae; genus Streptomyces; species Streptomyces spororaveus. Next base: position 3,997,665 of record NZ_BNED01000005.1, read on the forward strand.
GTGACCTTGCCGCCGACGGCGCCGAGGACGGCCCCGCCGGAGGCGCCCGCCCGGCGCTCCTGCATCTTGCCGAGGAGCGGCTGGAGCAGCTCGCGGAACCCGGCGACGTTGGCCTTGACCCAGCCGGCCCGGTCGACGACCAGGACGGGCGTGTCGGGGACGGCCGACCCCTCGGGGATCATCCGGGTGAACTCGCGCACGTGCCGTTCCGAGGTCCTGGCGTGCCGCCGCAGCTCGGCGACGACGGCTCGCGCCTCGTCCCGGGTGACCTCCGGGCCGGGTCGTACCAGCCGGGTCGCGGTCGCCACCGCGAGGTTCCAGTCGACCATCTCCGCACCACCGATGCTCGTCATGCGTCAACCGTACGTGGACCGGCCCTCCGGCGGACCCCCTACGAAGCGGTCGCGACGGCGGCGGCCAGCTTGTCGAGGGCCTTCTCGGCGCCCTCGGGGCCGGGGGTGTTCGCCGTCAGGAAGGCGAAGGCGAGGAGCCGGCCGGAGGAGTCGACGACCGTCCCGGAGAGGGAGTTCACCCCGGACAGGGTGCCGGTCTTGGCGCGGAGCAGGCCGGCCGCCGGGGAGCTGCCGGAGTTGCGGGCCTTGAGGGTTCCGGTGAATCCGGCGACGGGCAGTCCGGTGAGGACGGGTCTCAGCTCGGGGCGCTGGGGGTCGGCGGCCTTGCTGAGGAGCCCGGTGAGCAGGCCGGCGCTCACCTTGTCGGCGCGGTTCAGGCCGCTGCCGTCGGCGAAGCGGGAGCCGGCGGTGTCGATGCCGAGGGTGGTCAGCCGGTCGGTGACGGCCTTCTCGGCGCCCTCGAAGCTCGCGGGACGGCCGGAGGCGAGGGCGGTCTGCCGGGCGAGGGCCTCGGCGATGTCGTTGTCGCTGTTGGTCAGCATCCGCTCGACGAGCCCGGCGACCGGGGTGGAGAGGGTGACGGCCAGCGGCTGGACGCCGGCGGCGGCCTTGGCCTTCGCGGGTTCGCCGGTGACCTTGATGCCGCGTTCGGCCAGCAGGGTGCGGAAGGCCCGGGCGGCGTCCTCGGAGGGGTCGTCGGACCGGTCCACGGGCCCGGAGGCGGAGTCGTCGGGGCGGCCCTCGTCGGCCGTCAGGGCGGTCACCGGAGCGATGTTGGGGTTGGCGCCGATCGGGTGGCGGGCGGGGCCGGTGTAGAGGCTGTCGTCGTATCCCAGGGTCACGGTGTCGGTGCCGGCGGCCTTGAGGGCCTGCGCGGTGTCGGCGGCCAGGGCGACGAGGCTGCCGCCGGATCCGGCGGGGCTCTTCTTCTTCGCGGTGAGCGAGGGGTCGCCGCCGCCGACCAGGACGATCTGCCCGGGGGCGGCGCCGGGCGTGACGGTGGTCCTGATCCGGTGCTCGGGCCCGAGGGCGGCCAGCACGGCCGCGGCGGTGGCGATCTTGACGGTGGAGGCGGGGGTCATCGCGTCCCGCGCCCCGGACTCGTAGAGGACCTGCCCGGTGGCGGTGTCGACGACGGACGCGGTGCGGACGGTGCCGAGCGCGGGGTCGGCCAGCAGCGGCTTCAGCGCGGCGGCCAGGCCCCCGGCGGAGGCGGGCTCGGCGGGGGCGCTCTGTTCGCGCGGTGCGCCGGGGCCGATCGCTCCGAGCACCCCGGGGGCGCTGGGCGCCGCCTCGGGCAGGGCCCCGGAACCGGGCCCTCCATCGTGATCTGTGCCACCCGTACGGCTCCAGGAGGCGGCTCTGTCCCGCTCGGCCTTACGCTGGCCGGAGTCCCAAGGACCGGCGGCGGTCACCGCTGCCACCGACAGGGCGAGGCCGGCGACGGCCGACCCTGCGATGAGCTGCCACGTCTTGACCAATGGCACCTCGGACCAGCCCCTTTCGCGATCACACATATGCGTGAGGGACACTTAACCACTGCGTCTTGCCGCGAGCATGGCACCCCACCCGGCAGGGCTGGGACGGACGCCCACGCAGTTGAACCGACGCAGTCCCGAAGCAATGAAGCTGATCATGGAGGAGCAGGACGTGGAGTTCGACGTCACCATCGAGATCCCCAAGGGTTCGCGGAACAAGTACGAGGTGGACCACGAGACCGGCCGGATCCGTCTGGACCGTCGCCTCTTCACCTCGACCAGCTACCCGGCCGACTACGGCTTCGTCGAGAACACCCTCGGCGAGGACGGCGACCCGCTGGACGCGCTGGTCATCCTTGACGAGCCGACCTTCCCGGGCTGCCTGATCAAGTGCCGCGCGATCGGCATGTTCAACATGACGGACGAGGCGGGCGGCGACGCCAAGCTGCTGTGCGTGCCGGCCTCCGACCCGCGTGTCGAGCACCTGCGCGACATCCACCACGTGTCCGAGTTCGACCGCCTGGAGATCCAGCACTTCTTCGAGGTCTACAAGGACCTGGAGCCGGGCAAGTCCGTCGAGGGCGCGAACTGGGTCGGCCGCACCGAGGCCGAGGCCGAGATCGAGGCCTCGTTCAAGCGCCTGGAGGCGCAGGGCGGCCACCACTGAGCTCGCGCTCTGCGGTGACGGGCCGGGGTACTCCCCCGCGCCCCTCGTGACATGGCGGGCGGTATCCCTCCGGGATGCCGCCCGCCGTCGTGTTCGCGGGACGGGGCGGGGCGGTCGGGCCGGGCGTTGCGGGGTATCGGGTACGTGCTGGGCATGCGGCAGGAGGAAACGATTCCGCATACTGATACCCCGGATGATCACGGACTGGAGGACGCGTGGCGGAGGCCGACGGGGCGGAGGACAGGAAGCCCCAGTCCGACGAGGCGCACAGCGCCTTCACGCCGCCGCCCGGAATGGAGCCGGACGTTCCCGAGGAGGACCAGCCCACCTCGGAATTCGCCCGTCCGGCGGGCGCCGAACCTGTGGAGCCCGAGCCCGAGGGGTCGGCCTTCGCCGCCCCGGCCACCTACCGGGCCGCGCAGTCCCCGCCCGCCTACACCCCCGGCCAGGGCTTTCCCGTCGCGCAGATGAAGGAGTCGCCCTGGCAGGACCGCATGCGCACGATGCTGCGCATGCCGGTCGACGTACGCCCCGTGCCGGAGCTCGTGCAGCGCCACAGCGAGAGCGGGCCCGCCGTGGGCCGCGTGCTCGACCTGACCCTGCGCATCGGCGAGCTGCTGCTCGCGGGCGGTGAGGGCGCCGAGGACGTGGAGGCCGCGATGTTCGCGGTGGCCCGCTCCTACGGACTGGACCGCTGCGAGCCGACCGTCACCTTCACCATGCTGTCGATCACCCACCACCCCTCGCTGGTGGGCGACCCGGTCACGGCCAGCCGGACCGTGCGCCGCCGCGGCACCGACTACAACCGGCTCGCGGCCGTGTTCCGGCTCGTGGACGACATCAGCGCCCACGAGATCGACGTGACGCTGGAGGAGGCCTACCGGCGCCTCGCCGAGATCCGCCGCAACCGGCACCCGTACCCCGGCTGGATGCTCACGGCCTCCGCCGGACTGCTCGCCGGGGCCGCCTCCACCCTCGTCGGCGGTGGGGTCCTCGTCTTCTTCGCCGCTGCGATCGGCGCGGTCCTCGGTGACCGCCTGGCCTGGCTGTGCGCCGGGCGCGGGCTGCCCGAGTTCTACCAGTTCGTCGTCGCCGCGATGCCGCCCGCCGCCATCGGGGTGGCGCTGAACATGACCGCGATCGACGTCAAGGCCTCCGCCGTGATCACCGGCGGGCTGTTCGCGCTGCTGCCGGGACGGGCCGTGGTCGCGGCCGTGCAGGACGGCCTGACCGGCTACTACATCACCGCGTCCGCCCGGCTGCTGGAGGTCATGTACCTCTTCATCGGCATCATCATGGGCGTGCTGGTGGTGCTCTACGTGGGGCTGCAGTTCGACGCCTCGCCGCGGCCGGAGGAGGTCCTCCAGATCCAGCAGCGGCCGCTGATCCAGATCGCCGCCTCGATGGTGCTGGTGTTCACCTTCGCGATCCTGCTCCAGCAGGAACGCTCCACCGTGTGGATCGTGACCCTGAACGGCGCGGTCGCCTGGGTCACCTTCGGGGCCCTGCACTACGCGGGGGGCATCCCGCCCGTTCCGTCCACGGCCATCGCGGCCGGGCTGGTGGGCCTCTTCGGACAGCTCTTCTCGCGCTACCGGTTCGCCTCCGCCCTGCCGTACGTGACGGCCGCCATCGGCCCGCTGCTGCCCGGCTCGGCCGTCTACTACGGGCTGCTGCTGATCGCCGAGAACCGGCTGAACGAGGGCCTGGGCTCGCTGGTGAACGCCGCGGCCATCGCGCTGGCCATCGCGATCGGGGTCAACCTCGGCTCGGAGGCCTCGCGGCTGTTCATGCGCATCCCGGGGGCCACGAGTGCCGCCAAGCGCCGGGCGGCGAAGCGGACCCGCGGCTTCTGAGCGCTGCGTCTGCGGGTGCCCGTACGGGGCCGTCCGTGCGGGGCCGCCCGTACGCGGCCCCGTACGGACCCGTGCACGGGCACACGTACGCCCCGGGGCCTCTGGCGGGCCTCCGGGGCGTGACGGTCGTACGGGGGGTGCTGCGGGCGGGCCTCAGCGCTTGGCGTGGCGGCCGCGCGCGCCCGGGGCCTGCGGGGCGGAGCCGTCGGCCACGGCCTCGGCCGCCTCGGCGGCCGCCTTGCCCTCCTTGCGGGCCTTCAGCACCTCGAAGATCACCGGGATGACCGAGATCAGGACGATGCCCACCAGGATCGGCTCGACGTTCGTCTTGATGAACTCGATCTGCCCGAGCCAGTAGCCGGCGAGCGTCACGCCCGCACCCCAGCCGATGCCGCCGATGACGTTGTAGGTCAGGAAGGTGCGGTACTTCATCGTGCCGGCGCCCGCGACCATCGGGGCGAAGGTGCGGATGATCGGCACGAAGCGGGCCAGCACGATGGCCTTCGGGCCGTGCTTGTCCATGAATTCGTGCGCCTTGTCCAGGTTCTCCCGCTTGAAGAGCTTGGACTTCGGCCGGTTGAAGAGCTTCGGCCCGAAGAACTTGCCGATCATGTACCCGACCTGGTCACCGATGATCGCGGCGGCCACGATCAGGGTGCAGACCAGCCACAGCGGCTGCTTGATGTACTGCCCGTCCGCGACCAGCAGACCCGCCGTGAACAGCAGGGAGTCGCCGGGAAGGAAGGCGAAGAGCCCCGATTCGGCGAAGACGATGACCAGGATGCCGATCAGACCGAAGTGCGAGATCAGGTAGTCCGGGGACAGCCACTCTGGGCCGAGCGCAAGCGTATACACGGGTTCCGGGCTCTCCTGGAATCGGGGGGCGTACAGCGGAGGGGGCGGTTTCAATTATCAACGCACGCGACCCCCGCCCGGTTCCAGGGACCGGAGGGGGTCGCGCGGGTGATCATCCGGTTACGCCTTGCGCACCGCGTTCGCCAGGATCGCGTCCCGGACGTAGAAGGCGAGGCCCGGCCGGACGGCCTCGTAGTACTCCGTGAACCGCTCGTCCGCGACGTACATCTCGCCGAGGCAGGTGTGGATCTCGTACGTGCAGAAGTAGTAGCTGCCGTTGATCCAGCCGCGGTGCTCCTCGGCGAGGTCCATGGCCTCCTCGGACTCCGCGGGCGCGCCGGAGGCCAGCAGGTCCGCGAACCGCCGGTTGATGCCCTCGGCCTGCGCCTGCACCCGCTGCCAGTCCTCCTTCGTGTACGAGGCGGTCCGGCGCGCCGACTCCTTGTACGCGTCCGTTCCGCCCCAGCGGCGCTCCGCCTCCTCGGCGTGCTCGTCGGGATCGAAGTCCCCGAAGACCTCGAACTTCTCCTCGGGCGCGAGGTTGATGCCCATCTTCTTCGCCTCCATGGCGTGCTCGACGGCCTTGGCCATCTGCTGGAGCCGGTCGATCCGGTCGGTCAGCAGGGCATGCTGCCGGCGCAGATGCTCCCGCGGATCCGTCGCCGGGTCGTCCAGCAGGACCGCGACCTCGTCGAGGGGGAAGCCGAGCTCCCGGTAGAACAGGATCCGCTGCAGCCGGTCCAGGTCGGCGTCGTCGTACCGCCGGTGTCCCGCGCTGCTGCGGCCGCTCGGGGAGAGCAGCCCGATCTCGTCGTAGTGGTGCAGGGTGCGCACCGTGACTCCGGCGAAACCGGCGACCTGGCCCACGGAGTGGCTCATCTCTTCCGCCCTCTGGTTGGGTACGCCCTTCACTGTGGTCCCTCACGCGGCGTGAGGTGCAAGTCCGCTTCGGCGGCTACCTGCTCAGGCCCCGGAACCTGGCCACCGCCAGGGGGAAGAAGACCGCCAGCAGCAGGACCGGCCAGCCGACGGCGAGCAGCGCCGCGTGGTCACCGGCCCACGAGGTCCCGGCCGCGGCGGGATTGCCGAACAGGTCGCGGACCGCGGTCGCCGTCGCCGACATCGGGTTCCATTCCACCACCGTCCCCAGCCAGCCCGGCATCGCCTCCGGGGTGGCGAAGGCGTTGGAGAGGAAGCCCACCGGCCACACCAGGATCTGCACCGCCTGCACCATCTCCGGACGGCCCGCGAGCATGCCCAGGAAGATGCCGATCCACAGCATCGCGAAGCGCAGCAGCAGGAGCAGTGCGAAGGCGGACAGGGCGGCCGCCGGCGAGCCGTGCCAGCGCCAGCCCAGCAGCAGGCCGACGCCCGCGAGGACGGCGAGGCCCACCGCCGACTGGAGCATGTCCGCCGCGCTGCGGCCGACGAGGACCGCCGCCGAGGACATCGGCATGGCGCGGAACCGGTCGACGACCCCCTTGCCCAGGTCCTGGGTGACGGCGGTCATCGTCGCCTCCAGTCCGAAGGCCATGGTCAGCGCGAACATCCCGGGCACCAGGAACTCCACGTACTCGCCGTCGATCCCGCGCCCGCCGCCGATCAGGAAGCCGAACATCAGCAGCAGCATGACCGGGAAGACCAGTCCGACGACCATCTGGACCGGCCGGCGCGCCCAGTGCGCGAGCTCGCGCCGGGTCATCGTCCAGGAGTCCGCGACCACCCATGCCGCGCTCATGCGGCCACCTCCGTGGCGTCCTTGCGGTCGGTCAGGTGCAGGAAGACCTCGTCGAGGGTGGGGCGGCGGACCGCGAGGTCCAGCGCCTCGATGTCCGCGCCCTCCAGCGCGCGCAGGGTCAGGGACAGGCCCGCCATCCGGTCCGCGACCGGAAAGCTCAGGGTCAGGGTGTCCGGGTCCACGGCCGGGTCCGGCAGCAGCGCCGCCGCCTGCCCGAGCCGCGCCGCGTCCCGCAGGACGACGACGATACGGTCCGCCCCGACGCGGGCCTTCAGCTCGTCGGCCGTACCCTCGGCCGCCACCCGGCCCGCGTCGATCAGGGTGATGCGGTCCGCCAGCTGGTCGGCCTCCTCCAGGTACTGCGTGGTCAGCAGGACGGTGGTGCCGCCGCCGACGAGGGAGCGGACCGCGCTCCACACCTCGGTGCGGCCGCGCGGGTCGAGTCCGGTGGTCGGCTCGTCGAGGAAGAGCACCTCCGGCTCGGTGATCAGGGACGCCGCCAGGTCGAGCCGGCGCCGCATGCCGCCGCTGTACTGCTTCACCGGCTTGCGGCCGGTGTCCGCGAGGCCGAAGCGGTCCAGCAGCGCGTCGGCCCGCAGTCCGGCCCGGCGTGCGCCCAGGTGGTGGAGGCGGCCGAACATCTCCAGGTTCTGCCGGCCGGACAGGTCCTCGTCGAGCGCCGCGTGCTGGCCGAGCAGCCCGATCCGGGCGCGGACGGCCGGCGCCTCGGTCCGTACGTCGTGACCCGCGACCCGGACCACGCCCTCGTCGTGCCGCAGCAGGGTGCTCATGACGCGCACCGCCGTGGTCTTTCCGGCTCCGTTGGGGCCGAGGACGGCGTGCACCGTCCCGGGCTTCACCTCCAGGTCGAGTCCCGCCAGCGCGGGCTTGTCGCCGTACCGCTTGCGGACACCTTCGACGAAGATCGCCAAAACCGCTCCCTCATTAGTCAAATTTGAGTAGCTGGGCGCTCAAGGTAATGCCCGCCTTCCGGCTAGTCAAACTTGATTACGCATCCTGCTGCGCGGCGTAGGGATTCTCCTGGCCGTCCGCGAGGACGCCCACGAACGGTTCGCCGCCCTCACCGGCGAAGGAGTACGCGCCCCCTTCGATCCGGGCGACCAGACCCCGCGTCCACTCCGCCTCGGCATCCGCGGAGTGGACCCACATGTGCATGATCTCGCCGATGTGGCCCAGCGCCTCCGGGCCGCCCTCCGGCGTGTAGTAGTCCGTGACCGACGACCGCCAGAGGGCCAGCTTCGCCATCCGCTCCCGGAGCAGCGCGAGCACCTCCGCCCGCGGCAGATCGACCATGAAGCCGATCGCCGCGGACAGCACGTCCGTCTTCTGGTCGTACGCCGCGAGGGCCTCGCGCAGCAGCCGGAAGTACTCCTCGCGGCCCGCGTCCGTCACCTCGTACTCGGTGCGCGGAGGCCCGCCCGCGGCGCTCGGCGCCACCTCGTGCGCGTGCAGGACTCCCTGCTTCGCCATCTGCTTGAGCGCGTGGTAGATCGATCCGGGCTTGGTGTTCGACCACTCGTGGGCGCCCCAGTACTCCAGGTCGTTGCGGACCTGGTACCCGTGGGCCCGCCCGTGCTGGCGGACCGCACCGAGGACAAGAAGCCGGATCGCTGACATGGGGCCAGGCTAAGCCCCCACCGTCTAGCCCATCGCCTTGGTGCCGTCGAGGGATTCGCGGACGATGTCCGCGTGGCCCGCGTGCCGGGCGAACTCCTCCACCAGGTGCAGGAGCATCCAGCGCATCGAGACCTTGGCGTCCTTGGGGAACCAGGGCGCCGGCGGCAGCGGGAAGGTGTCGTCCAGACTCGGGACGGCGGCGATGAAGGCGGCCGTCTGCTGCGCGACCTCGTCCCAGAAGGCGAGGACCGACGGGATGGACTCGCCGTCGACCAGGCGGAAGCCCTCGCCCCAGGTCTCCTGGCTGCGCTGCCGCTCGTTGGGCGTCTGCTGGGCGAGGCGCAGCCAGTTCAGCTCGACCTCGGCCACGTGCTTGAGCAGCCCGGACAGGCTGAGCTCGCTGGCGCTCGGGCGGCTCGCGGCCTGCTCCTCGCCGAGACCGAGGAGCGATTCGCGGATCGCCGTGCGCTGGGCTTCGACGAAAGCGAGGAGAGTGCCGCGCTCGTCGCCGAGGACTTCGGTGGAAATCTGAGCCATGACCGACCGCCTTATGCGTGAGGTGCCGTGCCGGGGGGCTTCTTCCCCCCGACACGACCCACGCTACGGAGCATCGAGGTCAGACTCTGTCCTCATTGGCCGTTCAGTTGCCTTCGATTTCGCCGTCGGGGTGGATCGCCGGCAGCGCGGTGGCGGGCTTGGGGAGCAGGGCCTTGGAGAGGTCCTGCCTGCCCGTCGGGTCGAGCCCGTACATCGCCTCGTAGATGCTGCGGACCGCAGGGCCGGACGCGCCCGAGCCGGTGCCGCCCTGGGAGATCGTCATGACGATCGCGTAGTCCTCGGTGTACGAGGCGAACCAGGAGGTGGTCTGCTTGCCCTGGACCTCGGCCGTGCCCGTCTTGGCGTGCATCGGGATCTGCTTCTGCGGCCAGCCGCCGAAGCGCCAGGCGGCGCTGCCGTTGGTGGCCACGCCGGCGAGGGCCTCGTCGATGTCGTCGCGGGTCTTCGCGTCCATCGGCAGCCTGCCCTGCTCCTTGGGCGCGATCTCCTGGACCGACTTCCCGTCGGCGCTGACGATCGCCTTGCCGATGCTGGGCTGGTGGAGCGTGCCGCCGTTGGCGATGGCCGAGTAGACGGAGGCCATCTGGATCGGGGTGACGAGCGTGTCGCCCTGTCCGATCGAGTAGTTGATGGCGTCACCCTCACGCATCTGGTTGCCCTGGCGGCAGTTCTCGTAGGCGATCTTCTCGGCGAAGGAGCCGTTCTTCTTGCCGTCACGGCACCATGCGTCCTTGTTCGCCTCGAAGAAGTCCTGCTTCCACTTCCGGTCGGGGACCCGGCCGGGGACCTCGTTCGGCAGGTCGATGCCCGTGCGCTTGCCGAGCCCGAACTCGTGGGCGGTCTTGAGGAACCAGTCGTTCGGGTCCTTCTTCGGCTTGATGCCGCCGTCCTTCTTCCACTCCCGGTCCGCGAGGGCGTAGTAGACGGTGTCGCAGGAGACCTCCAGCGCCCGGCCGATGGTGATGTCGCCGTGGCCCTGCGACTCGAAGTTGGTGAAGGTCTGGCTGCCGACCGAGTACGAGCTGGGGCAGGGGTAGCGGTCGTTGAACGGGTACCCGGCGTTGACCGCGGCCGTCGAGGTGACCACCTTGAAGATGGAGCCCGGTGCGGCCTGGCCCTGGATGGCCCGGTTCAGCAGCGGGTAGTTCGACTTCTTGTCGGTGAGACCGGCGTAGTCCTTGGCGGAGATGCCGCCCACCCAGGCGTTGGGGTCGTAGGTCGGGTTCGAGGCCATCGCCACGACCCGGCCGGTCTTGGTCTCCATCACCACGACGGCGCCCGAGTCGGCCTCGTAGTTGCGGCCGGTGTTCTTGTCGGGGACCTTGCGGGCCTCGATCATCGCGTTGTTCAGCTCGCGCTCGGCGACCGCCTGCACACGGGAGTCGATCGAGGTCACGATGTTCGAGCCGGGCTTCGCCGGGTCGGTCTCGCCCTGGCCGATGACCCGGCCGAGGTTGTCCACCTCGTAGCGGGTGATGCCGGCCTTGCCGCGCAGCTCCTTGTCGTACGTGCGCTCCAGGCCGGAGCGGCCGACCTGGTCGGACCGCAGGTACGGCGAGTCCGACTTCTTCGCCTTGGCGATCTCCTCGTCGGTGACCGGCGAGAGGTAGCCCAGCACCTGGGAGGTGTTGGCCTCGTCCGGGGCCGCGTACCGGCGCAGGGCGGTCGCCTCGGCCGTGATGCCCGGGAAGTCCTCGGGGTGCTCGCGGATCTGCAGGGCCTGCTCGGTGGTGGCCTCGTTGCTGACCGGGATCGGCTGGTAGGGGGAACCGTTCCAACAGGGCTGCTTGGTCTTGGCGTCGCAGAGCCGGACCTTGTCGATGACCTCCTGGGGGTCCGTGCCCAGCACCTCGGCGAGCCGGGTCAGCACCGACCTGCCCTTGTCCTTCATGGTGAGCAGTTCGGTACGGCTGGCGGAGACCACCAGGTGGGTCGCGTTGTCGGCGAGCGGAACCCCGCGCGAGTCCAGGATCGAGCCGCGCACGGCGGGCTGGACCACCTGCTGGACGTGGTTGTTCTTCGCCTCGTCCGTGTACTCCGAGCCATTGCGTATCTGGAGGTACCACAGGCGTCCGCCGAGCGTGAGCAACAGCGAGAAGACCACGATCTGGATGACGACGAGCCGGTTCTGGACCCGAGGGGTCCGGCCGGTCTCCGGTATGTTGCTCAACTCGTTCTCCCCCGGGCGGCTGCCTACGCCCGGCCGAGTCTAGGGGGACGAACTGTGTGACCTAGAACGGGAACGTGGTCCGGCCGTGCTGGACGGAGATCCACTTCTGGGTGGTGAACGCCTCGATCGTCGCCTCGCCGTTCAGCCGGCCCAGGCCCGAGGCCTTCTCGCCGCCGAAGGCGGCCAGCGGCTCGTCCCCGATCGTGGAGTCGTTGACGTGGATCATGCCCGTCTCGATCCGCTGGGCGAAGCGGACGCCCCGCTCCACGTCCCGGGTGTGCACGGCCCCGCTCAGCCCGTAGGGGGTCGCATTGGTCAGCCGTACGGCCTCGTCCTCGCCGTCGAAGACCACCAGCAGGGCCACCGGGCCGAAGATCTCCTGGCTCAGCAGCGGGGAGTCCTCGGGAATCCCGGCGAGCACCGTGGGTTCGACCAGGTTGCCGCGCGTAGACCCGCGTACGAGCGCCTGCGCGCCGGATTCCACGGCCTGGTCCACGAGCGCGGTCAGGGCGTCGGCCTGGAAGGAGTTGATCAGGGGGCCGATGTGGGTGTCGGCCTCGTGCGGGTCGCCGGTCTTCAGGGCGCGCACGCGGGCGGTGAACTTCTCGGTGAACTCCTCGGCGACGGAGGCGTCGACGAGGATCCGGTTGGCGGCCATGCAGACCTGGCCCTGGTAGACGAAGCGGCTGAAGACGGCCGCGTCCACCGCGTAGTCGAGGTCGGCGTCGTCGAGGACGACGAGCGCGCTGTTGCCGCTGAGCTCCAGGACCGTGCGCTTGAAGTGGCGGGCGGCGATCGCTCCGACGTGCCGGCCGACCCGGTCCGATCCCGCGAACGAGATGACCTTGGGGACGGGGTGGGTCAGGAGCGCGTCGCCTATCTCGGCGATGTCGGTGACGAGGACGTTCAGCAGGCCGGCCGGCAGCCCGGCGTCCTCGAAGATCCTGGCGATCAGACCGCCGCCGACGACCGGGGCGTTCTGGTTGGGCTTGATGACGACCGCGTTGCCCAGCGCCAGGGCCGGGGCGACCGACTTCAGCGTCACCAGGAAGGGGAAGTTGAAGGGGCTGATCACCGTGACGACGCCCACGGGGAGCCGCTGGACCCGGTTCTCCTTGCCCTCGACCGGCGAGGGCAGGATCCGCCCTTCGGGCCGGACGGCGAGCTGGAGGGACTCGCGGATGAACTCCATCGCGAGGTGGACCTCGTACTCGGCCTTGGGACGCGTCCCTCCGAGCTCGTCGATCATCGCCTCGACGATCTCCTTCTCGCGCTCCTCGGTGATCCGCAGGGCGCGCTCAAGGACGGCGCGTCTGATGTAGGGGCTGGTGGCGGCCCACTCGCGCTGGGCGCGCTCGGCGCCGCGGTAGGCCTGGTCCACCTGCTCGACGGTGGCCACCGTGATGGCCGCGAGCTTCTCCCCGTTGAAGGGGTTGACGTCGATGATGTCCCACGAACCGGTACCGGCCAGCCATTCGCCGTCGATGTACTGGTGAGCCAGGTCGCTGAATATGGACATGCCATCCCTTACTGCGAGCGCGCACCCGTGCGCTGCACCGGAGACCGATCGGTCATCATGCACTGATCAGACGTCATACTACGTGCCAATCAAGACAGTTGAAGCAGGCCGCGGAGAAGATCCCGCGTCCGTTCGGCATCGGGGCAGTCGGCCTGGAGCCGCTCCATCGCCCGCCCGTACTGCCCCACTTCCTCGCCCTTGTCCAGGTAGAGGGCACTGGTGAGCTGTTCCAGATAGACGATGTCCTGGAGGTCGGACTCGGGGAAGCGCAGCAGGGTGAAGGCTCCGCTCTCGCCCGCGTGGCCGCCGAAGGAGAAGGGCATCACCTGGAGCTGCACGTTGGGCCGCTGGGACACCTCGATGAGGTGCTCCAGCTGACCGCGCATGACCTCGCGGTCGCCGTACGGGCGGCGCAGCGCGGCCTCGTCGAGGACGGCGTGGAAGATGGGGGCGTTCTCCGAGACGAGGACCTTCTGGCGCTCCAGGCGCAGGGCGACGCGGCGGTCGATCTCGGCGGCGGTGGCGCCGGGCATGCCGCGGCTGACGACGGCGTGGGCGTAGGCCTCGGTCTGCAGCAGTCCGTGGACGAACTGGACTTCGTAGATCCGGATGAGCGAGGCGGCGCCCTCCAGGCCGATGTACGTCTGGAACCACCCCGGCAGCACGTCACCGTAACTGTGCCACCAGCCGGTCGCGTTGGCCTCCCGGACCAGTCCGAGCAGCGACTCGCGCTCCGTGCTGTCCGTGACTCCGTAGAGCGTGAGGAGGTCCTCGACGTCCCTGGCCTTGAAGCTCACCCTTCCCAACTCCAAGCGGCTGATCTTCGATTCGGATGCGCGGATCGAGTAGCCGGCCGCCTCACGGGTGATGCCGCGGGATTCTCGGAGTCGCCTGAGCTGGGAGCCCAGGAGGATGCGGCGCACCACAGAACCGCTTGCTTCTGCGGTCACTAGTACTGCCCTCCCCATCGCATTGGCGTGCGCGTGGTGTGCGCGAGCGTCTCGGGGCCCCCGTACCCCAGGGGCCGCAGTCTGCCACCAAAACGCACCGGCCCGTACTCGTTCTGTAACGGAATCCTGTCTGCGGGAAAAGAAGTCCGTAAGTATGCGTAGGAAGAAATGAGTCAGAACCGTCACGGGAGGGGACAGGTCCGGCGCGTGCACGTGCATCTGCCCTTGCATCCGGCTCCGGCATTCGGAACGATGGTCCCCGCGCACCTGCGTGCTGTTCGCGCCGGCGCCGGACCCACCCCGCAGTTCTTTCTGGACGGAGACGACCGCTCCGCCCGCGAATCCCGGGAGTGCCTCGCATGGGGACGAATGGATCGACCATGCTCGAGCCGTTACGGCAGGGGCTGCCCCCGGTCGACCCCACGGCTGTCTCCGGGTCCGCCTCCTGCGCCCTGCCCGCCCGCTACGAAGCGGTGCGCGGAGCACGCTCCTTCTGTCGCTCGACCCTGTCCCAGTGGGGCCTCGACGACCGCTTCGACGACGTGGCCCTGGTCGTCTCCGAGCTCGTCACCAACGCGCTGCGCCATGCCCTCCCCGAGGACGCGCGGGGCGCGGACGCCGAGCCGGAGCCGCCGGTACGGCTGCACCTGATGCGGTGGAGCACGCGGCTGGTGTGCGCGGTGCGGGACCCCAGCGAGGACCGGCCCGGCGGGGCCTTCTCACCGGAGCGCACCGAGGAGAACTTCGACCTGGAGTCCGGGCGCGGGCTGTTCCTGGTGGACTCGTACAGCGACAGCTGGGGCTGGCACCCGCTGGCGGGGCGACTGACCGGCAAGGTGGTCTGGGCGCTCTTCCTGCTCCAGGACTGAGCGCGCGACAACCGCCGACGCCCGCCGGCAAGTGGCACGGAACAGGACAACTGGCCGGGACCGATCCTTGCGATCGGTCCCGGCCAGTGCACGTGCATGGCCTGATGGATGCGCTGTTCCGTCAGCTGATCAGGTGATCGAACTCGCCGTCCTTGACGCCCAGGAGCAGGGCCTCTATCTCGGCAGGCGTGTAGACGAGCGCCGGTCCGTCGGGAAAGCGCGAATTGCGCATGGCGACATCGCCTCCCGGCAGCCGTGCGAACTCCACGCAGGAACCCTGCGAGTTGCTGTGTCTGCTCTTCTGCCACGTCAGCTCAAACAAGGTAGCGAGTTCTGCAGCTGCCATCCCGTTGTACGCGTGGTCCACAGGAAGCCCCCGATAGTGCAGATGTCAACTCCTCCGGATCATAGCTGTGTTCACGAGCCGCTGCATGGGCAGATGCACGTGCACGCGGGGTGGTCCGTTGATCACGGACAGATCCGTACTCAGGAGTAAAGAGCGCCTAGCGAGGCAGCTGGTTCCGCCTGCCGACCATGTGGGCGCGGTCCGCGGCCGCCGTGCCGTCCTCCCAGCCCGCGTGGTCGGTGGCGCCGCGCAGCCTGGTCGTGGTGGTCCGGGGGAACATCTCCTCCGCCCGCGAGGTGACCGCCACGTCTCGGGCCACCAGGGCCGGCAGGTTGTCGGGGGCCTCGGTCGCCGTGTGCTCGGCGGTCTCGGTGAGCCGCTGGCCGAGCCGGCTGGCGTAGGCGAGCAGGAAGGACTGCCTGAAGGTCTTCGTCCGCTTGCGCCCGCCGGAGCGCTGCGCGGCCTCCGCGCGGGTCATCGCCGCCGTGCCCTGCACGAGCAGCGAGGTGTACAGCAGCTCCACCGCCTCCAGGTCGCTCTCGAAGCCGACCACGGTGGAGAACTCGAAGCCGCTGTTCCACACCGCCCGGCAGCGGTTGGCGGTGGCCACCGCGTCGAGCAGCACGGCCTTCGCCTCCTCGTACGGCGGCTCGACACCGATCCGGCAGGCCCCCGGGACCTGCGCCGGGCCGCCCCCGCGGGCGGCCAGCAGCGCCTCGTCGACGGTGTGCCGGGCCATCAGCTCCTGGGCCTTGGCGCTGAGCGCCTCCGCCTCCTCCGGGAAGGTGGTCGCCTCGGCCTTGGCGAGCAGGGCCCGGATCCGGCCCAGCATGCGCGGCTCGATGTGGGCGTGCTCGGCGAGCGCGTCGGCGGGGTCGCCGGGGAGCGGCCCCACCGGCTCGATCGAGGGCAGCCGTATCAGCAGCCGCAGCACCTCCAGGAAGGCGGTGGCCAGCGTGAACCGGTCGGCCCGTTCCCGCTGCGCGAGCCGGTCGGCGTACTCCTCGTCGCCCTTCCACCACACCTCGGCGGCGCCCCAGCGCGCCGGGAGCCGGGCGTAGCGGCGCGCCTCGGCGGCGATCAGGTCCCCGGTGATCCGCTGGTGCCGTTCGTCGAGGTCCCGGCGGACCAGCCGCAGCACGTCGGCCGGCTGCCAGCCCCGCTCCCAGCCCTGGCGTACGTACGCCTCCCCGCGCGCCAGCAGCTCGCGCCCGACCGCGGGCCAGCCCCCCTGGTCCGCGACGAGCAGCGAGGCTCCGGTGTCCAGCCCGGCGTCGTCCTGGGCGTAGAGGGCGGCGGCGAAGGCTCGGTCGACGGTCTCGGCAAGGTCTCTCACACCTCTCAGCTTGGCATGTCCGCCTTCGCGTCCCGTTCCCGGCGGTGCTGGTGGCCACGTACTCGGCCATCGCCCCGGGCTTCCTCGACACCCCGGACACGGGCACCCTCCCCCGCCGCCCGGCCCCTGTCAGACCCCGGTGGGACACTCGCACCCATGAGCGACCGCACTCCCCGGTGGGCCCTCGCCGAGGACGGCGACGGGTGGTGGCACGCCGCGCCCGTCGACCCCGCGGACGGGGCGCGGATGCGCGTACGCGACCCCGCCGAGGCGATCCGCGCCACCCCGCCCGGCACCCGCTGGGTCTGGCGGTCCACCGCCGCGGTGTATCCCCGCCTGCTCGCCGCGGGCGCCACCGTCGAGCGGTGCCACGACATCGAAGCCGCCGAGCTGCTGCTCCTCGCCCACGAGGGCCGCTTCGGCGAGCCCCGCTCGGCCGCCGCCGCCTGGGCCCGGCTCACCGGCGCGCCCGTGCCCCCCGATCCGCCCCAGCGCGCCGCCGACCCCCGCGCCCAGGACTCCCTCTTCGACCCGCGGCCCACCACTCCCGTCCCCCTGGACGCCCTGATCGCCGTCCACGCCGACCAGGCGAAGCGGCAGGGCGCCACCGCCCACCCCGACCGGATGCGGCTGCTCGTCGCCGCCGAGTCGGCGGCCTTCCTCGTCGCCGCCGAGATGAACCGCGCGGGCCTGCCCTGGCGGGCCGACGTGCACCGCGCCCTGCTGACCGAGCTGCTCGGCGAGCGGTACGCGGGGGGCGGTGAGCCCCGGCGGCTGGCCGAGCTGGCCGACCGGGTCTCCGCCGCCTTCGGCAGGCGCGTGCGCCCCGACCTGCCCGCCGACGTCGTCAAGGCCTTCGCCGGGGCCGGGATCAAGCTCAAGTCGACCCGCCGCTGGGAGATCCAGGAGCTGGACCATCCCGCCGTCGAGCCGTTGATCGAGTACAAGAAGCTGTACCGGATCTACACCGCCCACGGCTGGGCCTGGCTCGCGGACTGGGTCCGGGACGGCCGCTTCCGCCCGGAGTTCATCCCCGGCGGCACCCTCACCGGCCGCTGGGTCACCAACGGCGGCGGGGCCCTGCAGATCCCCAAGGTGATCCGCCGGGCCGTGGTCGCCGACCCGGGCTGGCGGCTCGTCGTCGCCGACGCCGACCAGATGGAGCCGCGCGTCCTCGCCGCGATCTCCCGCGACCCCGCCTTCATGGAGGTCGCCGGGGAGGCCTCGGACCTCTACACCGCCGTCTCCCGGCAGGGCTTCTCGGGCGACCGGGACAAGGCCAAGCTCGCCGTGCTCGGCGCCGTCTACGGCCAGACCTCCGGGGACGGCCTGAAGAACCTGGCCGCGCTCCGCCGCCGCTTCCCCCGGGCCGTCGCGTACGTGGACGACGCGGCGAAGGCCGGGGAGGAGGGCCGGCTCGTACGGACCTGGCTGGGCCGCACCTGCCCGCCGCCCGCGGGCTCCGGCGAGGGGGACGAGGCCGGTGACGGCGGCGTCGACCCGGGCGAGGGGTACGGGGAGGGCGGGGCCGTGCCCCCGCAGGACCGGGAGGACGGCTGGACGCCGAGCTACGCCTCCACCAACACCCGGGCCCGCGGCCGGTTCACCCGCAACTTCGTCGTCCAGGGCAGTGCGGCCGACTGGGCCCTGCTGCTGCTCGCGGCGCTGCGGCAGGCGACCGCCGGGATGCGGGCCGAGCTGGTGTTCTTCCAGCACGACGAGGTGATCGTGCACTGCCCGGCCGAGGAGGCCGAGGCCGTCGTGGCGGCGATCCGCGCCGCCGGGGAACGGGCCGGACGGATCGCCTTCGGCGACACGCCGGTCCGCTTCCCGTTCACGACGGCGGTCGTGGAGTGCTACGCGGACGCCAAATGAGGCCGATCAGGGAGTGGGCGCGCGCAGCTTCCACTCCGGGGCGAGCGCGATCTGCCGCAGCTGCCCCAGCGTCAGCGCGGGTGCGGGGCGGGTGGCCGGGCCGTTCTGATCCGCCGTGTTGAAGGCGCTGACCACCACCCGCAGCCCGTCCTTGCGCAGGGTGTCCACCTTCCACTGGGTCACGCCGCCGTTCTTCTCGCCGGGCCCCGCCAGGGTCTTCACCTTGGTGCCGTCGGACTCCGTGGTGAAAGCGGAGTTCCCCGTGAAGCCCGGGTGGTCCGCGGCCGACTGGACGTTGATCTGGACCAGGGACTTGCCCTTGCCGTCGTCGAGCACGACGTAGCCGTACGTCCCCTGCCCGCCCTTGGAGACGACCGGGACGGTGATCCCGAGCCGGGTCATCAGCTGCTCCAGGGCGTCCACGGCCTTCCGGTCCCGCAGGACGAGCGACTCCGGCGGGGGCGCCGGCTCGGGATCGGCCGCCGGCAGGTCGTTCAGGGCCGCGTGCCACGTGTCCGAGGTGACCAGGTTCTTCAACTGCGCGACGGTCAGCGGCGGGTCGGTCCGGGAGACGGGGGCGCCCTTGTCGGACGCGGCGTTCCACTCGGACGCGTCGACCAGGAAACCCTGCACGGTCACGAGGACGGCCCGCCAGACCTTGGTGTCCACCCGGCGGTCCGGGTACTCGTACCCCTGGTGGAGCAGCAGCCGGGAGCCGTCGGGCAGTTGCTCGGTCCGGCAGTCGTCGTGCGGGTGCACGTTCCCGTCCTCGCACTCGGTCTGCGCGCGGGCCTGGCTGCCGAACGGGTCCACCCGCTGGAGGCCGAGGGAGATGGCCGCCGGGCCCTTCCCGTCGTCGTAGACGGCGCCGACCCTGGGCCCCAGCTCGTCCTCGGTGCCCCGTGCCCTGGTCTCGGTGAGCCGGCCGGCCGGCAGCAGCGCCTTCAGGTTGCCGATCATCTGGTCGGCGCTGACCGCGCCGGTGCCGGTCAGCCGCCCGTTGCCCGGTGGGGTCGGCGCCGGCGCGGCGACACGGGCCGCGCCCTCGGCGCCGGAGCCGCCGAACAGGCCGGCGGAGTAGGCCCCCGCCGTGGCGATCAGGACCAGGGCCAGCACGGATCCACCGGCCACGGCGGTCCGGCGGCGCGCCACGAGCCGCCGGCCGCGCTCCCCGCCGCCGTTCGTGAGGGCCGCGGGGTCGGTCGTGAAGCCCTCCCCCGTGCGCCGGAGGGCTTCGGCGAGCTCGTCTTCGAAGGACATCGGAAACCAGGCCTTCCGTATATCGGGCGGGGTGAGGGGGCCGAGCTGGGCGGAGCGGGGCGGACCGGCGCTCTCAGAGGTCCACGAAGGCGGTGAGGCTGCCGCCCAGCTGCTCCCGCAGCAGGGCGAGCGCCCGCGAGGTCCGGGTTCGGACCGCCGCCGAGCTGGAGTTCATCGCGTCGGCGGTCTCCTCGACGCTGCGGTCCTCCCAATAGCGCAGCACCAGCACCGCCCGGTCCTTGGGCGCCAGCCGCCCCAGCGCCTCCAGCAGCGTCAGCCGCAGCGCCGGGTCCTGGCCGCCGGCCGCGGGCGTGCCGGCGTCGGGGAGCTCCCCGACCGGCCGCTCCCCCGCCGACCGGCGGCGCTGGTGCGTGAGGAAGACCCGTACCAGCACCGTCTGCGCGTACGCCGCCGGATTGTCGATGCGGGAGATACGGCCCCACCGCAGGTACATCCGCCCCAGGGTCTCCTGCACCAGGTCCTCCGCGAGGTGGGTGTCCCCGCCCACGAGCAGACATGCCGACCGGTACAGATGGCCCGAACGGCCCGCGGCGAACTCACGGAACCCCTCCCTGCGCCCCTGCCGCATTCACTCCCCCTCGCGTCCCTCTCCCCTTCTCTGACGCGATGGCGGTCGAGAATGTTTCATCCCTGCCCGAATTCGGTCAGCCGAGGTCGTGGAAGTACACGTGGAACTCCTCGCGGACGAAGCCCTCCGTCTCGTACAGCCCCTGCGCGACGGTGTTGTCGTAGGCGGTCTCCAGCTGTACGCCGGACACCCCGGCCTCGCGGGCCCGGCGCAGCACCTCGCGCAGCAGCGCCCGGCCGGCCCCGGTGCGGCGGCCGGCGGGGGCGACGTAGAGGTCGTTGAGGACCCAGGCGGTCCGCAGGGAGAGGGAGGAGAAACCGCGGTAGACCTGCGCGAAGCCGACCGTGCCGGTCTCCGGGACATCGGCGAGCAGGACCAGCGACTCGTCCTTGGCGATCCGCTCCGCCAGGAAGGCCCGCGGGGCGTCCGGGTCCTCGACGTCCACCTCGTAGAAGTCGAGGTAGCCGCGGAACAGCGCGGCCGCCGTGTCGACGTCCGCCTCGCCGGCCGCGCGGACCGAGACCGCGGACGCGGAGTCCGCCGCCGGGGACAGACCGTCCCGCTGTACTGCCTGACCGTTCATGTGCGTCTCCCTCAGGGGTTGTTCGGCGCGCCGCGGACCAGGGTGCGCGGAGGGTGCGTCACGCGCTTCACCCGCTCCACCCTCGACTCCCTACGCTACGGCCGGAGTCGGCCGGGGCGAAGGACGGGCCGCGCCCACACGGCGGCGGGCCCCGGGAGCGAAGTCCCGGGGCCCGGCGGGCACAGGTGCGCCGTCCAGGGTCAGTTCACGACGCCGGCTGGGCGGGGAGCGTGTAGACCCGGTCGGGGGTCACGATCTTGGTGATCGCCTCGCCGAACAGGGTGCTGGGTTCCTGGCCCTGGTACCCGATGTCCGTGTTGAGCAGGACGACCAGTGTGGCCTTCGCCTCCGGCAGGTAGAGGACGAGCGACCCGTAGCCCGGCAGTGAGCCGTTGTGCCCGATCCAGCCCTGGACGTTGAAGATGCCGAGGCCGTAGCCCGTGCCGGGGAGCGCGTCGACCACGTCGAGGCGCTGGGCCTGGGTGGCGGGGGTCAGCAGGGTCCCGGTGGCCAGGGTCTTGGCCCAGCTGCGCATGTCGGGGAGGTCGGAGATCATCGCGCCGGCCGCCCAGGCCCAGGAGGGGTTCCAGTCGGTGGAGTCCTCGACCTTCCCGGAGGCCGTCTGGTTCGTGTAGCCGTGGGCGTGCGGACTGGGGAACTCCGGGCCCGTGGGGAACAGGGTGTGCTTCAGCCCGGCCGGTGCGACGACTTCCTGGTCGATGAACCGGTCGAGGGGGACGCCGCCGACCTTCTCCACCACCAGCCCGAGCAGGATCAGGTTGGTGTTGCAGTAGTAGAACTTCGCGTTCGGCTCGAAGAGCACCGGGTGCTTGAAGGAGTAGCCGAGCAGCTGCTGCGGGGTGAAGGGCCGGTCGGGATTGCTGGTCAGCGCCTTGTAGAAGTCCTCGTCCGCCGAGTAGTTGAACAGGCCGCTGCGCATGCCGGCCAGCTCGCGCAGGGTGATCCGGTCGCCGTTCGGCACCCCGTCGACGTACTTGCCGATCGGGTCGTCCAGCCCGACCTTCCCGTCGTCCACCAGCTCCAGCAGGGCGGTCACGGTGAAGGTCTTCGTCACGCTGCCGATCCGCATGTTCAGGTTCGGGGTCATCGGCGCGCCCGTGGCCTTGTCCGCGACACCGAAGGACCGTACGTACTCTCCCTTGCCCGGGGCCGACACGGACACGATCACACCGGGGATCTTCGCCTCGGCCAGGACCTGCTTGATCGCCGCGTCCAGCCGGCGGGTGACCTCGGGGGTCAGCTGGGCGAACTCGTCCGAGGCCGGCGTCGGGGGCGGGGGCGGCGCCGGTGCGGGGACCGGAACCGTCGCGGCCGGTACGGGCGCCGCGGGCGCCACCGCACCGGCGGGCCCCACCAGGATGGCCGCCGCCGCCACGGCGACGGCCGCGCTGCGCCAACGTGTCGTCATCCCCGGCCTCCTCACCCGCCGAGCCACGGACCCGTATTCCACGCTAGACCTGTGCACACGGGCGGGCGACCGGAGCCGGGAGCGGCGAATTCGTCCAAAAATCTATTCTAGAAATATCTCCGGATCGGCCAGACTTCCCCCATGACCGGTCGCACCTTCGGCCCACGGCCGGAACCCGGCGAGCAGCGACCCGACGACCGGCGGCCCGCCGGCTTCGGGCCACCGCCCGCACCGTTCGCTCCCCACACCCCGATCACGCCGATCACACCGGCCGCCCCGACCACGCCGGCCGCCCCGCACTCCGGCGGCCGGTCCCGGCTGCCGCGGCCCGTGGCCGCGGTCGGCGCCCTCGCGGCGCTGCTCGCCGCACTGCTCCTCATCGGCGGCGGCGCCTACCGCCTCACGGTCCGCGGCGAGCCCGCGCAGCCCCTGGCCGGGCCCTCCGGTTCGCCCTCGGTCGACCAGGGCGACGGCAAGGGGCCCGGCGGGGGACCCGACGCCTACGACCCCAACTCCGGTATCCAGGCGGGCGAGGCCCGGGTCTGGCTGCGCGACAACCGGGCCGAGGTACCCGGGGCGGGGACCTCGCAGTACGGCCCGTGGCGGGTGGGCGACACCGTGGTCGGCGCGATCCCGACCGGTCTCACCGCCTATGCGGTGGCCGACGGCCAGGAGAAATGGACGCTTCCGCTCCAGACGCCGCTGTGCGGGGTCCCGCGCGCCCCGTCCGCCGACGGCAAACTCGTCGTGGGCCTGAAGGAGAGCGCGTCGGAGACCTCGCACTGCACCCAGCTCCAGCAGATCGACCTCACCACGGGGCGGGCCGGCTGGAAGATCCCGCTGCCGCCGGAGAACAAGTACGACAGCGCGCTGCAGTTCGAGCTGGCGATCAGCGGTGACACCGTCGCCGTCGCCCGGTCGGCCGTCATGAGCGGCTTCTCGGTCGCCGACGGCCACAAGCTCTTCGGCACGTCGAGCCCGAACGGCTGCTACCCGTACGGCTTCGCCGGGGGCTCGCGGCTGATCGGTCTGCGCCAGTGCCCCGACCCGAAGGACGCCGTCGCACGGGGACAGGCGATGGTCGAGGAGCTGGATCCGGCCACCGGCGGCGCGCGGTGGAGTTACAAGTACGCCCAGGACTGGACGGTCGGCCGGGTGCTCTCCGTCGACCCGCTGGTGATCACCGCGCACCACAAGGACAAGAAGACCTGGAACGTCACGGCGTTCGCCGCCGACGGCACGGTCCGCTCGCAGAGCTCCCCGGCCTTCGGGGTCAGCGGCCGGTGCAACGGGTTCGGCCACGCCGACGGCTTCCAGGAGTGCTACGCCGCCGCGGCCGACGCCGACACCCTCTACATCGGGGCGGGCCCGCCCGGCGCAACCCTCGACACCGACGTCACCGACCAGGTCGTCGCCGTCGACCTGAACACCGGCAAGGAGCGGTGGCGCACCGCCGGGCAGCCCAAGGGGCGCACCATGTGGCCGCTGGCGGTCGAGGAGGGCAGGGTCGTCACGTACGTCACCCCCGGCAGCGGCCGGGCGGCGTCGGTCGTCTCCCTCGCCGCGGCCGACGGGGCCTCGCAGCCGGTCCTGCAGAGCCCGGCCGCGGCCAGCGGCGCCGAGGACGTCTTCTACCCCCACGGCATCCGTATCGCGTGGACGGGCGGACGGCTGTTCCTGCTCAACGGCCGGGTCTACAGCCCCGAGCCACGGAAGGTGAGCCGCGCGATCCTGTCCTTCGGCAAGTAGGGCAGGCAGGTACCAGGAGGGGCACCGTGCAGAACCCGTACCAACAGCCGGACCAACAGCCGGACCGACAGCCGGACCGACAGCCGGACCGACCCGGCGGCCCCGCGGCCCGGATCAGCAGGAGGCGGCTCGCCGCCGGCATCTGCGCGCTGACCGCGATGGCGGTCGCGGCGGCCGCGACCGGCGTCGCACTCGGCGTCCGCGAGAACCGGCACCGCTCGGCTGCGGCCGCCGCCGCGGCCGCAGCCGACCCGACGAAGCCGCTCGTCGCGGGGTGGAAGACCGTGATCAACCCCGAACACGGCACCGCGTTCGACGTCCCGCCGGGGTGGGAGGTCCTCGAACCCCAGGTCTTCAGCGGCTATGAGGACACCAAGGACAGGGAGAAGGTCCTCATCGGGCACACGGCCCCGGCCTTCTACAAGTCCCGGTGGTGCAGCGTCGACGCGAACGGCGACGGCCAGGTCTCGGACGTCCGGCTCGGCAACGTCGGCACCAAGGGCGCCGGCGGCGCCAAGGATCCCGCCGACATCGCCGTGAAGGAGGCGCCCACCTGGGTCTACGCCGCCTACACCCAGCCGGACAAGAGCGTGGTCACGGCGGACAAGCCGGTGGCGTACACCACGAAGTCGGGGGTCAGGGGCAGCTACGTCAGAGCGCGCTCCTCGGGCGCCAAGCGGACCGACCGCTGCGCGGGCGACGGCCAGGCCGTCGTCTTCGGCTTCAAGAACTCCCGGGGCGACCTGGTCTCCTGGGACTTCTACGGCCGCACGGGCGTCCCGGGCGCCGTCGACGACGCCCTGATCATGCGGATCCTGAGCACGGTCCGCCTGGCGGGCGACCCGAAGGACCCGGGCCCCGGGCCGTGACACCGGGGAGCTGACGGAGCCGGGCGGCCCGGCGGCGGCGACGCACGACGCGTTGAATAGACGCAACGGCTAGTCTAGTGTCGCCATCAGACGCAACGCACCGTCACGTCTTCTCATGCCGTCCGCACGCTCCGAAAGGACAGCCCGTGCCGAACCGAACCGACCGCGCCGCCTCCCCGGCAGGCGCGGCGATCTCCTCCCCGCCCCGTAGCGGGATCGGGGCCGCCGTCGTGGCCTTCGCCTTCTGGATCACCATGGCGGGGACCACGGCGCCCACCCCGCTCTACCCGCTGTACGGCAAGGCCTTCGGCTTCTCCCCGATCACCGTCACCGTGATCTTCGCCGTCTACGCCCTCGGGGTCGTCGCCGGACTCCTCGCCTTCGGGCGCCTGTCGGACCAGATCGGGCGGCGCCCCGTACTGGTCGCGGCGACGCTGCTCTCCGTCTGCGCCGCCCTGGTCTTCCTGGCCGCCGGCAACGTGGCCGTCCTGCTCGTCGCCCGCGTGGTCTCCGGTTTCTCCGCCGCCCTCGTCACCGGCGCCGCCACCGCCTCGCTCGCGGAGCTCATCCCGCAGGGCCGCCGGGTCCGGCCCGCGACGGTCGCGCTGTTCGCCAACATGGGCGGCCTCGCCTGCGGCACCCTGCTCGCGGGGATCCTGGCCGATGCCGCGCCCTCACCGCTGCGCACACCGTGGATCGTGATGCTCGTCCTGGCGGCAGTCGGCCTCGTCGGCGTGGCCGCGTCCCGGCAGACGGCCACGCACCGCTCCGGATTCACCTTCCGGCTCCAGCCGTTGCACATCCCGTCGGAGATCCGCTCGGACTTCCTGCGTTCCGCGATGGCCGCCGGTGCGGGCTTCTCGGTGCTCGGCGTCCTCACCGCCGTCACCGGCCTGTTCCTCGGCACGGTCCTCCACGAGACCAGCCACTCGCTCACCGGGCTGGTCGTCTTCACCGCCTTCGCCTGCACCGCGCTGGGTCAGCTGCTGGTCCGCCGGATACGGCCGGGCTCCGCGCTCTCCGTCGCCTGCCTGGGGCTGATCCTCGCCGCGGCCCTGATCGCACTCGCCATGGCGATCACCTCCCTGGTCCCGCTGCTCATCGGCGCCGCCGTGAACGGTCTGGCCACCGGCATCGCCATCAGCCACGGCATCGGCGGCATCACCACCCACGGCGATCCGCAGCACCGCGGCGCGTCGGTGTCGACGTTCTTCGCGATCCTCTACTCGATGCTCGCCGTACCCGCGATCGGCGTCGGCGTACTGATCCGCGCCACGAGCCTGCGGCCGGCCGGGGAGATCTTCAGCGCCCTGGTCGCGCTGCTCGCGCTCACCGTGCTGCTGAGCCTCGCCCGTTCCGGTGTGCCAGAATCGCGCCATTCGTACGAAAGCGAGAGGTGAGCGACCATCAGCGCCGCACGGAAGACCGAAGGCCGCCACGCCCCCTCCCCCGTCGTGAGCCGCACGGGTCCGCGACGCAGCGAGAGCATCCGCGTCGCGGTGCTGAACGCCGCCGACGACCTGCTGGTGGAACAGGGGTTCGCCGCGACGACGATCGAGGGCATCGCCGCACGGGCGGGCGTCGCCAAGCAGACGATCTACCGCTGGTGGAAGTCGAAGGTCGAGATCCTGCTCGACGCCCTGACGGACGACGCACTCGAAGGCCTGGCCTGGGCCGAGCCGGCCGGCACCGCCTCGGAGGACCTCACCGCGCATCTGCACCGCGTCGCCGACTTCTTCCAGGAGCCCGCGGGCCAGGTGCTCCAGGCACTCCTCGGTCACGCGCAGCTGGACAAGGAAGCCGCCACCGCCCTGCGCAAGGCCTTCCTACTCAAGCAGCGCGAGCGCGATCTGGCCGGTCTGGGCGCCGTCCTCGAACGCCACACGGGAAGGACCCCGGACGCGGAGACCCTCGGCCGGCTCACCGACCTCCTGCTGGGCCCCCTCTACTACCGCGTACTCGTCTTCGGGCAGCCGGCCGACGAGCAGCTCATCGAGTCCGCCGTGGATCTCGCCCTGAAGCTCGCGGACTGACCGGGCGACACCGCCCGGCCGCCCGTCGGGCCGGTGCCGGGCGCGGACGCCGGCACCGGCAGGGGCCGCATCAGTAGCGCGGCTTGCGCGTGAGGATCAGTCCGCTCAGCAGGAACACCACGCCGATCGCACCGGCGACGACGGCGGAGGTCATCTGCGCGGGCTTGCTGCTCGCGTCGAGCACGGCGGTGACCAGCCCGGCGACGCCGCTGATGTAGCAGAAGATCGTGATGAAGATCTTGAGGTTGGGGTTCATGGAGGGGCCTCTCGTATCAGGTCGGTTCTTGTTGTGCCGGGCTTGTCATGCCGCGGGGCCGGGGGAGGTTCCGGCGGCGGTGAGGCCGAGCAGCATCACCCAGGCGTCGGGGTCGGAGCGGAAGCGGTTCCACCGGTCGGCCGCGAGGGAGAGTTCGGCGAAGGACAGCACCCCGGCCGCCAGCAGGGGTTCCAGGCGCTGCGGCCCGAGATGGGGCGCGAAGGCCTCGGTCGGGTGATCGTCGTTGGTGGTGGCGAACGGGCGCAGTACGACGTCCTCGAAGCCGTCCGCGCGCAGCATCCGGGTGAGGCGGCGGCCGATCGAACGGTCACCGCCGGCCGCGCGCTGGGCGCCGGCCACCTTGGCGTGGATGCCCGCCATCTCCGGGTAGGACGGTTCGGCGATGCCCCAGCAGGAGGTGTCCACCTCGGTGACGATCACGCGGCCGCCGGGCCTCAGCACCCGGCGGACCTCGGTGAGCACCTTCGACGTGTCCGGGACGTGTTGCAGGACGTACCGCAGCAGGACGGTGTCGACGCTGCCCGTCTCCAGCGGAAGGTCTGCCGCGTCGGCCACGACGAGCTCGGCGCCGGTGCCCTCGGCATGGGCCAGCAGCGTTTCGTCGATGTCGACCGCGACGATCGTGAGGCCGGGGAGCGCGGCGCGCAGGCAGCGCGTGACCGCGCCCGACCCGGCCCCGAGTTCGAGCAGTGTCGACGACTCGGTGACGCCCAGCTCGCGCAGGATGCGCAGCTCTTCGGGGAAGGACAGGGCGGCCTGTGCTTCGAGGCGGGCCAGCTCGCCGGTCAGACCGCCGGTGGTGGTCCGGGCCGGATCGTACGAACCGCCCTTGAGGGTCGAGGTGTTCACCGGGTCCTCACCATCATGCTCATGCCGTGCCGGGGGCGGAGGGTGACCAGGGCTTCCGGCTCGACCGGAAAGCCCTCGACGAGTTCGAACGCGACGGACTGCGTCAGCATGGCCAGGACGAGGGTCGCCTCGACCATCGCGAAGTGCTGGCCGACACAGATCCGGTCTCCGCCGCCGAACGGCATGTAGAGGTGGCTGGGGAGGTCGGCGTCGATGAAGCGGTCGGGGACGAACTCCTCCGGCGCATCCCAGTGGTCGGGATGACGGTGCAGCACCCACTGGCTGATGCAGATCAGGGTGCCCGGTGCGACGTCGTACCCGCCGATGACATCGGGGCCGGTCGCCCGCCGGGAGGTGAGCCACACCGGCGGGTAGAGGCGCATGGCCTCCTTGATGGCCCGCTGGCAGACGGGCAGGTCCACCAGGTCGGCGGCGGTCGGAGTACGCCCCTGGAGCACCCGGTCCACCTCCTCGCGGACCCGCGCGGCCTCCGCCGGGTTGCGGTCGAGCAGGTAGAGCGTCCAGGTCAGCGACTTCGCGGTGGTCTCGTGACCGGCCATGATGATCGTCAGTACCTGGTCGCGCAGATCGGCGTCGGAGACCTGGTGGTCGGCGCTCATCATCGCGTCCAGCAGGTTGGTGCTGCCGGCGGCGGCGCCGGTGGCCCGGCGGGAGGCGATGAGGGTACGGGTCACGGCGTCCAGGAAGGCGCGCGCCGAGGCGAATCCCTGCCGGCGCAGCGCGGTGTCCGTCGGATCGGGGTCGTCGGCCGGTACGTAGTGGCCGATGTAGCGGTTCACCGCGTCCACCGCGCGGCCGAAGCCCTCGCCGATCCCGTCGATGTCGGCGCCCAGGATCGCCCGGGTGATGATGCCCAGGGTCAGGGCTGTCAGATGGTGGTCGACCGCGATCGGGGTGTCGCCGTCCAGGGCCGGGCGCCAGCGCTCCAGCATGTTCGCGGTGGCATCGGTGACGATGCCGTCGAAGGTGCGTACCGCGCTGGGCCGGAAGGCCGGCGCGCACATCCGGCGCTGCTTCGCCCACTCCTCGCCGTCGCTGGTCAGCAGCCCGTTGCCGAGCAGTGGACGCAGCATGTGGTCGTCGGGAGTGTTCTCCTTGGTGTAGTTGGCGCCGTTCTCCTTGAGTACGTAGCGGGCCAGCTCCGGCCGGTTGAGCAGGTAGACGGTGTCGCCGTCGGCGCGGTGGCACGTGATGTCGCCGTACTCATGCGCGAGCCCGGTGACGAAGGCCAGCGGATCGTTGCGCATCCCCTGCATGTCGGCGGGGCCTTCGGGGCCGGGGGGCAGGACCAGGGTCCGTGCGGGCATGGTGGCGGTCACCTCCGTGGTGTGGCCGTTGGCTGAATGCGTACACCGAATGCGTACGCAGAATCGTTGATACGTAGCCGAGAATGCCCGATACGTAATCCGAATACGTATACCTAGGGTCGGCAATACGCATCGATTCGCATATCCAAGGGCTTCTGCGGGGCGCAATCTATCGCACTGTTCTGGGGCTCTCAATACTTACTGGTCCGCGCCGAAGATTAAGTCTTGGCGGGGTCTTCCCCTCATGCCAAGCTTCGTTTGTCGCCAGCACAACACGGTGCGAGGCGGTACTCGAAGGAGGAGTCCACATGTCGCTGGACCCGCAGCAGCGCGCTGAATTCGTCAACGCGTACACCAAGACGCTCATCACCGCCTGGTCGAGCGAGGAGTACGTGGCCCGCCTGAACTCGGAGCCGCGCGCCGCGCTGGCCGAGTCCGGTCTGAACGTCCCCGAGGACGCCGAGATCGTCATCGTCCGCACCCTCCCGGACGGCAAGCAGGACGGCAACCTGGACGTCCAGGTCTCCTTCTGGGAGCTCGGCCTGGCCACCGGCCGCTACGAGTTCCACATCCCGGAGACCCCGGTCGTGGACACCGCCGAGCTCAGCGAGGGCGACCTGTCCGACGTCGCCGCCGGTGGCAACTACTGCTGCTGCCCCTGCTCCTGCTGCACCTGATCCGCGGCTGCGGAGAGCCCGAGGTGGTTCGCGGCTCCGCAGGATGACGGACCCGGTGCTGTGCGCGGGCCCTCGGCCGGACAAGGCCGAGGCCCCGCGCAGCCGGCTCCGGCCACAGCATTTGGATCCTGTTCTCAGTGCCCCCCGTGCGTCCCCCGTGTACAGGGTGCCTGGAATACACAGAAAGAGAAGCCAGCATGGCGATGGACGCCCAGCAGCGTACAGAATTCGTTAACGCTTACACCAAGACGCTCATCACCGCCTGGTCGAGCGATGAGTACCGCGCCCGGCTGAAGTCGGACCCGCGATCCGCCCTTGCGGAATCCGGTCTGACCCTTCCCGCGGACGCCGAAATCGTCATTGTCAGCGCCGACCCGGAGACCCAGCCGGACGGAAATCTGGACGTCCAGGTCGGTCTGTGGGAGGCGGGGCTCGCGAGCGGCCGATTCGAGTTCCACGTGCCGGACGCCCCCGTCGTCGAGACCGCCGAGCTGAGCGAGAGCGACCTCTCGGGCCTCTCCGGCGGCGGCAAGGGCGGCGGCCCGACGGTTCTCACGTGCTGCTGCCCCTGCTCCTGCTGCACCTGATCACCGCCTCGTAAGGAGAGCACCGAAGTGCTGCACACCGCATCGGAAGAAGACCCTGTCGTTGTCCGGGGCCTGCGCAAGCAGTACGGCGATTCGCACGTCGTACGGGGCGTGGACCTGACCATCCACAAGGGAGAGGTGTTCGCCCTGCTCGGGCCGAACGGCGCGGGCAAGACGACGACCGTCGAGATCCTTGAGGGGGTCCGGCAGCGGACCGGCGGCGACGTGCGGGTACTCGGATGCGATCCGGCCGACGACAGGCGCGACTGGCGGGCACGCATCGGTGTCGTGCCCCAGTCCACGGGCGCCTACACCGATCTCACCGTGCGCGAGGTCGTGGAGCACTTCGCGGCGCTGTATCCGGCGCCGTTGCCCGTGGGCCAGGTCATCGACATGGTCGGGCTGGGCAAGCACGGCAAGAAGCAGACGACGGCTCTGTCCGGCGGCCAGCAGCGGCGGCTGGACGTGGCGGTCGGGGTGGTCGGTGACCCCGAACTCATCTTCCTCGACGAACCCACCACCGGGTTGGACCCGGTGGCTCGTCGAGAAGCCTGGGATCTGGTGCAGTACTTCGCCGACCGCGGGCGCACGACCGTCCTCACCACGCACTACCTGGATGAGGCCGAGGCGCTCGCCCAGCGCGCAGCCGTCATCGTCGACGGGAAGGTCGCCGAGGTCAGCCGGGTGTCCGAACTCGGCGGGCGTGCCGACACGTCGACCACGGTGTCGTTCCGCATGCCGCCGGAACTGGCGGGACGGACCCTGCCGGCCCTGCCCGCCGGCGTCACCGTCGAACGGGACGGAACCAACGGCGACGCCCCCGGCATCGTCAGCATCCTGACCAGGACGCCCACCGCCGTCCTCCTGGTCCTGCTGGCCTGGGCCGACGAGGCCAGGGTGCGGGAGCTGCCCGAGCTGCGCGTGCACCGGCCGACGCTCGAGGAGATCTACCTCGACCTGATCAGCAGGAACCGCGAAGCAAAGGCAGGAACCCCGTGACCGTGTCAGACGCCCCTTCCGTCCCCGTCCGCACGACCGCGGGCACCGCCGCGACCGCCGAAGCCGGCGGACGCCGCGCACCCCGCCGCACACCCGGTATCTGGCGCGCCTCCGTCGCGCGCTCCTCGGTGGAGCTCAAAGGCTTCTTCCGCAACAAGCAGTCACTGATCTTCACCCTGATGTTCCCGGTGCTGATGCTTCTGGTCTTCGGATCGATCTTCTCGGGCAAGGTGGCGGGCACCGACACGGACCTCAAGCAGGTCTTCATGGCCGGGATCATCGCGTCCGGCGTGATGAGCACCGCCTTCTCCGGTCTCGCGATCAACATAGCCATCGAGCGCGACACCGGCACGGTCCGCCGTCTCGCCATGACGCCGATGCCCAAATCCGCGTACTTCATCGGCAAGTTGGTGCGCGTGGTGGTCACCACCGTGCTGGAGACCGCACTGCTGATGGCGATCGCCGTGACGGCCTTCGGCCTGCCGCTGCCCTCCACCGTGCAGCGCTGGACGACGCTCGGGTGGGACCTGGCCCTGGGTACGGTCGCCTGCGCCCTGCTCGCCGTGGCCTACAGCGCGATCATCCCCAACAGCCGTTCGGCCGCCGCCATCGTGACGCCGGTCTTCATGGTGACGCAGTTCATCTCGGGTGTGTTCTTCCCCTTCAACCAACTGCCCTCCTGGATGCAGACCCTGGCGTCGTTCTTCCCCCTCAAGTGGATCGCCCAGGGGTTCCGGTCGGTGTTCCTTCCGGACTCCTTCACCGTGGTGGAGCCTGCCGGCAGCTGGGAGCTCGGCAGGATCGCGCTGGTCCTGGCGCTCTGGTCGCTGGGCGGACTCGTGCTCACCGCGATGTCGTTCCGCTGGCGCGGCCCGCGCGTCAACTGACCCAGACAGGAAACGCCGTGTCCACAGCCACCCTTCGCCTCCCGGGCCACCTCGCTCATCCGTTCTCGCCGACCGGACGGGTGAACCCCTACCCGGCGTACCGGTGGCTGCAGACGTACGCCCCGGTGTACCACGACCCCGCCACCCGGATGTGGCTGCTCACCGGTCACGCGGACTGCTCGGCGGCCCTCAGGAGCGACGCCTTCTCCGCGGCCCAGGGGCAGCAGGGCCGTGCCCGGGACGATGCCCTCCCCCCGTCCATGCTCACCACCGATGCGCCCGACCATCACCGACTGCGCGCCCCCGGCGGCCTCCTGCTCGGCCCCGAGGCGATCCGGTCGGTGGCGGACGGGATCGGCCACGAGGTCGACGCCCTGCTGGACCGCTCGGGTGGCCGGGCAGGAGAGCTGGACGCCGCGACCGGCATCGGACAGCCCCTGGCCACCGCCGTCTACGCGCGGCTCTTCGGGCTGGAGGACGCCGAGCGCCCGCGCTTCGAGGAGCTGGCCCGCGCAGTCTCCGTCAACCTCGACCCGATGGCGGGACCGGCGGCGGCCGCCGCGGGCCGGGCCGCCATGGGTGAGCTGAACCGCTTCCTGGACGCGGTGGCGAAGCGCCACGCCGTGACCGGATTCGACTGCCCGCTGTCCCGGCTGGCCGCCGACGACCGGCTGACCAGGCCCGAGATGCTGGGCATCCTGGGCCTCGCCGTCGTCGGCGGCTGGCAGCCGCTGGCCGAGACCGTGGGCAACGCCCTGTACTGGCTGCTGCCCCGCCCCGCAGCGGTGGAGTACCTGCGGCGGTCCGACGAGCAGTCGGCCCGCACCGCGGTGGACGAGCTCCTGCGCCTGGAGGCCCCGATCCCGTTCACCGCGCGCGTCACCACGCGGGAGGTGGAACTGCCCGGCGGCCGGGTGCCCGCCGACGCTCGGGTGCTGGCCGTGCTGGCCGCCGCGAACCGGGATCCGGCGGTCTTCGAGCGCCCCGACGAGCTGCTCCTGGACCGGTCCCCCAATCCCCACCTGGCCTTCGGCGGCGGGCCGCACTTCTGCCTGGCGGCCCTGCTGGTCCGGCAGACCGGGGCACTTCTGCTGCCCCGGCTGCTCCGCCGCTTCCCGGCCGTCGCGGCGTACCAGGAGCGCGCCCGCTGGGACGACTGCGTGCTGCCGCGCCGCCTCGCGGAGTATCCGCTGGAACTGGGCCCGCGCCACTCGGACGCCCGCGGCCGGAACACGAACGACATGGAGGCCTGATGCGAACCGACGTCCTCGTCGTGGGCGCGGGAATCAGCGGATTGACCTGCGCGAGCCGCCTCACGGAGGCAGGCCTTCGCGTCATCGTCCAGGAGAGCCGCGAACGGGTGGGCGGACGCATCCGCACGTTCCGCCCGGCCGACGGCGGGCCCGCTCTCGAACTCGGCGCACAAGTGGTCCACGGCGTCCGCAACCCGGTCCACACCCTCATGGGGAGCGACCGTATGGAGACCGTGCCGCGCGACGTCGCGGCCCGGGTGGTCGAGGACGGCGCACTGGCGGAGATGGCGGTGCTCGCGCGCGGCCGCCGCGGCCCGTGGGCGCTGGAGGCCGAGCTGAACGCGGCGCAGGGCGATGCGGACGTGTCGGTCGGCGACTGGCTGCGTTCCAGGGGCGCCGACGGTGCCGAAGGGCGCGCGGTACGGGAGTGGTACCGGCAGAACTGGGCCGCGGAGCCGGACGCGTTGAGCGCCCGGGCGGTGGCCCGCGCGCACCGCGGAGATGACGTCGGTGGTGGCGAGTTCGCGGTGAGCGGCGGTTTCGACCGGCTCCCCGCACAGCTCGCGCGGAGTCTCGACGTACGCCTCGGCTGCCCGGTGGACGAACTCGACTGGTCCAAAGGACGGGTACGGGCCCGCACCGCGCAGGGAGAACTGCACGTCGGCGCGGCGGTCGTCACCGTCCCCCCGCAGGTGGTCGTGAACGGCCGGCTGCGGATCGGCGGGCTGCCCGCGGCCAAGTGGCAGGCGGCGAAGGACCTGTCGGCCGGAGACGGCTACTGCGCGGTCGTCACGCTCTCCGCCCCCGCGCCGGAGTCCGCGGTGGTGTTCGACGTGGACGGGCTCGGCGGATTCGCCCGCAGCCGGGCCGGACGGCCGGAAGTGCTGATCGTGGCCAAGGCCGGAGCTGCCGCCGCCGTACGGTCCGCCGTGCGCGGCGGCGGTGGCCCGGCGGCGCTCCTGGCCCGGTCCATGCCCTGGACCCGGTCGGCCCGGGTGGTGGCCGCCGAGGAAGCCGACTGGGGGAACGACCCCTGGTCGGGCGGGGCTTTCACGGCTCCCGGGACCGGCGCGCGGGACGCATCGGACCTGTGGGCCGAGCCGGTCGAGGACACGCTGTTCTTCGCGGGGGAGGCGACCGTCTGCGGCCGTCGGCTTCCCTGGGTACAAGGCGCGATCGCAAGTGGCGAGCGCGCGGCCGCGCAGATCCTGTCGGGGGTGGCACGATGACCGTACGATCCGAGGCCGGGCGGCCGGGCGCGGTGCGCTCCGAAGGGGCGTACGCCCAGACGGTGCACTCCGGCTGGCACCTGCTGGCCTTCCTGTCCGAACTCACCGCCGAGGTGACGCCGCTGGCGATCGGCCGGCGCCGCCTGGTGGCGGTCCGCGACGGCGACGACGTCCGGCTCTTCGACGCGAACTGCCCGCACCGGGGCGCGCACCTGGGATACGGCGGCACGCTGGACGGGAACTGCCTGGTCTGCCCCTTCCACGGCAAGCGCATCGCGCTCGGCGACGGGGGCAAACGCTGGTCGGTCGCCGAACACCAGGTGGTCCGGGCCGGTGAGGCGGTCTTCGCGAGGCTCGGCGACACCGCGCGGGACGACCGCGGGTTCGAGAAGGTGATCAAGGAGATCGCCGTCAGCCATCCGCTGGTCGAGGCGGTCGTCCTTCCGGTCGCCGCGCCGTCCGGTCTCATCATCGAGAACGCCTTCGACACAGACCACTTCACCGCCCTGCACAAGGTCGAGGCCGTCGAAGGCATGGACATCGTGCCGACCGAGAACGGTGAACTGGCCATCGAGGGCACGTTCCCGATGCGCAACTCCCCGTGGAAGAGCGATCTCGCCCGGGCGGAGGCCAAATGGCGGGCGAGGCGCAACGGCGAGACGCGGCTGGAGTACGTACCGCGCTTCTACGCACGGGCCTTCAGCCCCGGCCTGGTGGTCACCGAGTTCGGGCCGCCCGGACAGGTGCACGTCCTGGTCACCGGAGCCACGCCCACCCCGGACGGATGTGTCGCGCGCGTGGCGGTCGGCGTCAGCCCCGGCCGGGAGAGCGACCTGCGGATGCTGATCGTCGGCAGCGAACGCGCGCTCGCCGAGGACCTCACGGTCTGGGAACACCTGGATCCGCACGCGCCCGTGCGCTACGACGCCAGGGACGAGCCGGTGATCGCCTTCCGCGAGTTCTGCGAAGGCTTCGAGGAAGTGAACTGATCATGAACCAGCTGTCCGTCCGCTCGTCCGGCAGCGGCCCCGCCGTGCTGTGGATCCACGGCTACACCATGGACTCCAGCACCTGGGAGCCCCTCTGGGAGCTCCTGCCCGGCTGGCGTCACATCGGCGTCGACCTGCCCGGACACGGCGGCTCCGACCCCATTCCCGCCGGGCTGACACTGCCCGCCCTGGCGCGGCAGATCGCCGGAATCGTCCGGGCCGAGCAGGCCCACCGGATCGTCTCGCTCTCGTACGGCTCGTCCGTCGCGCTCCAGCTGGCCATCGACGAACCCGAGCTGGTGCACGCCCTGGTGGCCGCCGCGCCCACCCTGGCGGGCGCGGCCCCGGACGCCGATGCCCGGCGGCGGTATCAGCAGCTGATGATGCTCAAGCCGCTCGCCGGCCCCGGGGAGCAGATGGCCGATCTGTGGATGGCCTCGCCCCCCGACATCTTCCGCGGCGCCGAAGGGCATCCGGAGCTCCGGGCCGCGCTGCGCTCGGTGATCGTCAGGCACTCCTGGGCGGAACTGGACAGCGGCGCCATGATGACGCTGTCGGCGCACCGTCACACCACGGCGGACCTGGCCCGGATCCAGGCCCGCACCCTGGTGTTCATCGGCGACGAGGACATGCCCGCCTTCGTCCGCAACGCCGAACTGCTGCGCGACAACGTCGCCGACTGCGAGGTCGTGACGCTGCCCCGGTCCGGTCATCTGCCGCTGCTGGAGCGGCCCGAGGCCGTCGCGGCCGACCTCGCGGCACACCTGCTCGGCGCCGGTTGAGCCACTGACCCGGCTTCCTTCCTCCTCCCATGCCGATGGCCCGCGGACCACCCGTCCGCGGGCCATCGGCATGGGCGCGTTTCAGCGGTCGGACGGGGCTCCGGGGCCGTGCGCCGTGCAGAACCGCCGCACCATCAGCGCGTGGCCCGGGCTGCCGGCGGCCTCGTACGCGCCGAGGGCGTTGACGCGCTCCACGGTGGAGGACCCCAGCTCGGCACGGAGGTCGGGCGAGCGGGAGAGCAGGAACATTCCCGCCTCCGTGTAGCCCTCGTCCAGCCACCCCTGCCACAGGGCGTCGCGGTCCTGCTCCTGGCCCGCGAAGTACGCGGTGCTCCGCTCCCGCGGTGCGGTGGGCGGTGCGGTCTCCGGCACGGGTGCGGTGCGCAGGGCGATCCGCCGGCCGCCGAGGTAGGCGACCCGCAGGCCCTTGCGGATACAGAAGACCAGCGCCTCGGCCGCGGTGTCGACGACCGGCTCGCCGCGGTCGTTGAGCGAGGTGTTGCACACGATCGGCACCCCGGTCCGGGCGTGGAACGCCGCGATGGCGCGGTGCAGAAGCGGGTTGGCCCCGGCGGTGAGGACCTGGTGGCGCGCCGATCCGTCCAGGTGCACGATCGCCGGTACGGCGTCACGCACCTCCGGCCGCACCTGCACGGTCTCCAGCATGTACGGGGACGGCCGGTCGCCTTCGAACCAGTCCGCGGCGGACTCGGCCAGCACGATCGGGGCGACCGGGCGCCACCACTGACGCTGCTTGTACTCGTTGAGCAGGTCCTTGACCTTCGTCGACCGGGGGTCGCCGAGCAGGCTGCGGTGGCCGAGGGCGCGGGGGCCGATCTCGGCGGCGCCGTCGACCCAGGCGACCACGCTGTCGGTGAGGTCCTCGGCGAAGCGGTCGGGTGAGAAGTCGCCGACCTCCTCGACCCACGGGGCGAACTCCGCCAGCGCGGCGTCCACGTCGCACAGGTCGTTGCCGTAGTAGGCGGAATCGATCAGGATGTCGGCGGTGTCCAGGGCCCCGGTGCCGTACAGGGCGAGCAGCCCGAGCCCCAGTGCCTGGCCGGAGTCGTTGGCGCAGGGCGGGGTGAGCAGGCCCTTGAAGCCGAAACGGTCCATCAGCAGGGAGTTGGCGGGGCAGTTCAGCGCGAATCCGCCGCTCGTGGAGAGGTAGGCGTCCTCGGCGCGTACGCCGCCGGCCTCCAGCAGGCGTTCGACGTTGCGGACCGCGACCAGCTCGCAGCACCGCTGGACGACCTCCATGACGGCGCTCTGCAGGTTCTCCTCGTCGGTGAACTCCCGGTCCGGCTCCCGGCCCGCCAGCTGCCGGCGTGCCTCGGACACGATCGTCGCGACCACCCGGTGCGCTTCCTGCCACGGCGCCCGCCGCCCGCCGAACAGCTCGACTCCGGCCATGACGGCTTCGGCGTCGACGTCGATCCGGGTCCGGCAGGCCGAGGCCAGGGCCATGAGGGTGCCCGGCTCCTTGCCGAAGATCGTCTCGGCCGCCGTGTAGAGGGGGCCGGGGGACTCCACCGGGACGAAGGCCAGGCGTCCCCGGACGGAGACGCACCCGGCGTACCAGGCGCTCTTGGTCTCCCGGTCCTGGACGAAGTCGGGGCCGCCGTCCACGGCCATCGCGATGACCGTCTCCCGCTTGAACAGCGCGCTGTCCATCAGCAGACCGCTGAAGAGATGACCGAGGCTGTGGAGGGGGAAGTCCTCGGCACCGGCCGGGACAGGGATCTCGGCGTGGCCGGGCAGGCTCGGGGTGCCCCAGGAAGCGCTGATGTCGGACAGGTCCAGCCCTTCGGTGGCGAGCAGTCCGTTCAGGAACGCCTCCGCCCGGGAGGGCGTGTAGAGCGGCTGGTGATGGTGCTTCTGGCCGCTGACGCGTTCGACTTCCCAGACGCGCACCAGCTCCACGGTCCGCCCGGTGCGCCGCCACAGTGCGACGTTCTGGTCGTGACGCGCGGACAGCACGGCGATGGGACCCGGCGGTGTCAGGTAGCCGGAAAGGAAGTGCTCCACGTCATGCCGATCAGCCACGGCACTGCTCCTCTGCTTGCTGTCCTGGTGTGTTCATCGGGGTGTCCGGGAAGCGCCGGGGCGTTCGCAGCGGCGCAGCCCGACCGTGTTCGCGGGGCCCGCCGGCATCCGCCGGGCCCACTCCCGTGCCTCTTCCTCGGTGGCCACGTCGATCAGCCGTGCGCGTTCCATGAAGGTCCTCCCTCAGGAGACCTGGCGGCTGGCCAGGCGGGCGAACAGGCCGTTCTCGTCGGCGAGCAGTTCCTCGTACCGGCCCTGCTGCACGATCCGTCCCTGGTCCAGGACGATGACCTTGTCGGCGTCGGCCACGGTCGACAGCCGGTGGGCTATGACGATCCGGGTGGCGCTGAGCTTCCGGGTGCTCTCCGCGACCAGCCGCTGGGTCGGGTTGTCCAGGGCGCTGGTGGCTTCGTCGAAGAAAACGATGCGGGGGCGGGCGACCAGGGCGCGGGCGATCATGAGTCGCTGGCGCTGTCCGCCGGAGAGGGTGTTGGTGCCTTCGGACAGCACGGTGTTCATGCCCATGGGCATGGCCGAGATGTCGTCGGAGATGCCTGCCATCGATGCCGCCACCCAGGCGTCGTCCAGGGTGTGGCTGCTGCTGCCGATGATGTTGGCCTTGATGTCGCCCGCGAGCAGCGAGCCGTTCTGCAGAACGACGCCGCACTGCCGGCGAACGGCGGAGACCTCCAGCTCCGCCAGGTCCTGCCCGTCGTACAGCACCGTGCCCGACACGGGCTGCTCGAAGCCCAGCAGCAGTCGCAGCACGGTGGACTTTCCGCTGCCCGAGGACCCGACGATGGCGACGAACTCGCCCGGTGCGATCGACAGGGTGACGTCGTCCAGCACGAGCGGGCCGTCGTCGCCGTAGCGGAAGGAGACCCGGCTGAGGTCGAGCCGGCCGGAAAGATCCCCCGGGGCGGCCTTGGACTGGTCGACCTCCGGTGCCGTCTCCAGGATCGGGCGCAGCTTCTCCAGCAGCGGTACGACGCCCATCGCCGTGATCGCGGCCGAGGTGAACTGCAAGCTGGAGGCCAGGAGGAGGTTGAAGGCCGCGAAGAACGAGAGGAAGGCCGCGATGGGCACCTGGCCCTGCAGCGGTCCGCCGATCACCGCGAAGATGATGACCGAGCACACCAGCGGAAAACCGGCGTTGAAGGTCGTCACGATGTTCTGCACCCGCCGGGACGCGGCGGACAGGCTGCGGCCCTTGGCCAGTTCCGAGGCCCAGACACCGAACACCCGGTCCTCGGCGGCGGTGACCCTGAGCTTGGGGACGGCAGTGAGCAGTTGGAAGACCCGCGACGACAGCTTCTGCTCGTGTGCGTACAGCTTGCGCTGCCAGCGCACCTCTATCCGTCCCGCGACCAGCGCGAACACCGCGCCGACCAGCACCAGCACGGTGGCCAGCAGCGCGAGCCGCAGGTCGTAGAAGTAGACGAGGACGAGATTGGCGGAGCCGGTGATGAACCCCAGGGTCGCGCTGGTCATCATGCCCGACAGCATTTCCTGGGCGGCGCTCACACCGAGCACGGTCGTGCCGAGTTCGCCGGTGGAATAGCGGGTGAAGAAGGACGTGGGCAGGGACAGCAGCTTGGTCCAGACGCCCACCTGCATGGCGGCCGTGGAACGGCTCTCGATGCGCAGGACGGCGATGTTCTGGACGATGGACAGCGCCGCGACGACCAGGGCCGACCCGATCACCACCAGCGAACCCTGGACGATCAGGCCCCGCTGGGCCTGTGCGACGAAGGTGCCGAGGACCTGCCCGGTCATGACGGGGACCAGCAGTCCGACCAGGGCGGCCAGGGCCGCCGTCCAGGCGAACATCCACAGGTCGCGCCGGTTGCTGCGGATACCGAAGCGCAGCAGGCCGCTGATCGACCGCACCGCGGAGGGCAGCGGCTGGTAGAGCATGGCGCCCTTGGTCTGCAGCTCCTCGGCGAGCTTGGCGGTCACCTCGGTGATCTTGCCCGCTTCGGCCATCACGTAGCGGCCGCCGATGGGAAGCAGTGCCACCGGCTGGTCGCCGACCTTGCGGTAGCCGATCGCCGGGCCGAAGTCCGTCTTCCACCACTGGCCGTCCAGCCGGATGGCACGGGTGCGGACGCCGGAGGCGTGCGCGATGGACTGCAGGTCGTCCAGGTTGCGGCCGTGACCACTGCCGACCAGGGGGGCCTTGACGGCGAAACCCTGGTGCGAGGCGACCAGCCGGGCGGCCGCCAGCGTCGGCGGGTCCGCGGCGACGTCCGCGAGCCGGATGCGGGCCTCGGTGTCGTGCAGGACGGCTTCGAAGCTGCGGGCCGTGGTGGCCAGGGTGCCGGCCTCGCGGGCCTGGCGGACGTCGAGGGCCTCGCGTTCCAGGCCGCGCTGGCCCTCGATGCGACGGTCGACGGTGTAGAGCAGGCGGGTCGCGTGGGCGAGCAGGAGACCCCAGAGGGCTCCCTCGTCGAGCAGTTCCCGCGACGAGCGGGCGCGCAGCCGGGCGGGTGAGTCGGCGATCAGCCAGTCGCGCTGGGTGAGGCAGGTGTCCATACCGGTCGTGAGCCGACCGGAGACGCCCTCGCCGAGTTCGACCGAGCCCTCCTCCACCCGCACCCAACGGACGCCGTCCACCGAACGGACGGCCTGTCCGGCGGCGAGCGCGGTGGGCCCGTCGGTGGACAGGGGTACGAACTCACGGGGCGGCAGGGTGTCGCGCAGAGCCTGGGCGAGGGCCACGATGCCCTGCTCCAGGCCGTCCAGGAACTGCTGTACCGCGTCCCCGTAGGCCTCGGCGGACAGGGCGCGCACCGCCAGCCCCGACGACGTGTCGCATGCGACGCGCCGGGCCGAGAGGCCTTCGAGGTGGGAGAGCGGCAGGTACGACAGCACGGTGTCGGGCACCGGCCGGCCGACGATGCCGTGCTGCGGTCCGGACGGCGATCCCATGAGCAGGGCGCCGGCCTCCACGCGGGCCAGGAAGTTCCAGCGCCCGGTGGGCACTCCGTCCACCAGGCGGACGGCGAACAGGTCCACGGCGCCGGCCTCCACCAGCAGCACGCGGCGTACGTCGTCCAGGACGGTGAACGGCTCGGTCCGGAGGTCGGCGCGGGTGGCCGCGTCGGAGAAGAACGGCGCGAACGCAGAGGTGATCACAGGTCGCCCCCTTCGGCGGTGCGGACCGACTCGATGAGACCGGTGTAGTGGCCGCCGCGGGCCAGCAGGTGCTCGTGGGTGCCGCGTTCGGCGATCTGCCCCTTGTCGAGCACGATGATCTCGTCGGCGTCCCGCACGGTGGACAGGCGGTGGGCGATGGTGAGGCAGGCGCATCCACGGCGGCGCAGGTTGTCCATGATGACCCGTTCGGTTTCCGGGTCCAGGGCGCTCGTGGCCTCGTCCAGGATGAGCAGGGTGGGCTGGGTGGCCAGGGCGCGCGCGAGCTCCAGGCGCTGGCGCTGGCCGCCGCTGAAGTTGCGTCCGCCCTCCCAGACCATGGAGTGCAGACCGCCGGGACGGGCCATCACCGTCTCGAAGATGGCGGCGTCGTGCAGCGCGGAGATGATGACGTCGTCGGGGACGTCGTTGTTCCACAGCGCGAGGTTGTCCCGGACGCTGCCCTCGAAGAGGGAGATGTCCTGGTCCACGTAGGCGACCGAGGCGGCGAGCACGGTGCGCGAGATCTCCTCGCGGGGACGGCCGTCGAGCAGGATGCGGCCCGACCACGGGGCGTACAGACCGGTGAGCAGCCTGCCGAGGGTCGACTTCCCGCTGCCGGAGCTGCCGACGACGGCGACCCGGCGGCCGGGCACCACGGAGAAGGACAGGTCCTTGATGAACGGCGCGGCCAGCGGGCTGTAGCCGAAGGTGACGTCCTCGAACTCCAGGTGCCCGTCGAGCCGGCCGGTACGGGAGGGGTCCTCGGGAACGTCGAAGGAGGTGTCGGCCGGATAGT
This sequence comes from Streptomyces spororaveus, assembly GCF_016755875.1. Lineage (NCBI taxonomy): Bacteria > Bacillati > Actinomycetota > Actinomycetes > Kitasatosporales > Streptomycetaceae > Streptomyces > Streptomyces spororaveus. The sequence continues at coordinate 4,040,222 of NZ_BNED01000005.1, forward strand.
GCTCGACGTCGTACAGCCGCTTGATGTCGGCGGTGACGTCCTGGAGCCGGCCGCCGAGATTGGTGAGCTGGGTGACCGGACGGCTGAGCGCGGCGAGCAGGGTCTGGAAGGAGACCAGGATGCCGACGCTGATCGCGCCGTCCACCACCCGCTGACCGCCGACCAGCAGGATCAACCCGCTGTTGAGGGAGGCCAGCATCGGGGGCACCACGATCAGTACGGCGGTCGGCACGCCCAGGTGCTGCTTCGCGGAGATGACCTTGGCGAGGAAGCCCGCCCAGCGGCTGAAGGCGTCGGGTTCGGCGCCCGTGGCCTTGACCGTCTCGATCTGGCTGAGGGTGGTGAAGGTGGTCGCGGTGAGGTTGCCGCGGTCGGTGCGCAGCGCCACCACGGCGTCCGTGCGGGCCCGGGCGACCCAGCGCAGCACCACGATGTTCAGCAGTGCCATGCCGACGCCGATGGCGCCGAGCAGGACGTCGAAGTGGATCAGCAGGGCCGCGTAGAACACCACGAGCACGAGGTTGACGACGGTGAGGGCGAGGTCCCGGGAGAGGATCTCGGCCACGACGTCGTTGCCCGCGACCCGGTTGGCCACTTCGGCCGGGCGCCGCTGCATGAAGAAGTCGACCGGAAGCCGCAGGAGATGGCGGAAGAAGCGGGCCGAACTGACCAGCCCCATCCGGATCTCCAGACGCAGCAGGTAGTGCCGCTGCACGGAGGTGAGGACGAAGACGCACAGCGCCGTGAACATCATGGCGAGCAGCAGGGGCACCAGGTACCCCGCCGAGCCTCCTGCCAGGACCCGGTCGATGAAGACCCGGGTGAACGCGGGGGTGGCGATGCCGGGAACGACCAGCAGGGCGCTGGCCATCAGCACGAGCGGGAGGGCCCGTCCCGACGGCAGCCGGCGCGACAGCAGCGCGGCGCCGACCTTGGTGCGGGTACCGCCGCGCACGAAGTCCGGGCCGGGTTCGAAGGACAGGACGACGCCGGTGAAGCCGGAGTCGAACTCGTCCCAGTCCATCAGCCGGGGCCCGCCGGCCGGGTCGTTGACGGCCACGACGGTCTTGCCGTACTGGGTGCGCACGCCCTCGACGACCAGGAAGTGCTGGAAGGCCCAGAAGATGACGACCGGCCGGTCGAGGTCCTTCAGGTTCTCCGCTTCGGTCTGGTAGCCGCGGGCGGTCATGCCGTACTGGCGGGCCGCCGCCAGCACGGTGGCGGCGTTGGCGCCGTCCCGGGAGACGCCGCACACGCCGCGCAGCTCTTCGAGCGGGACGTGGCGTCCGTAGTGGGCGAGGATCATCGCCAGGGAGGCGGCGCCGCACTCCACCGACTCCATCTGCATGACGGTCGGGACCTTGTGGCGCCAGGGCCGCATGCGGGGCAGCGGGATCCGCCGGCGCCGGCCGGCCGGGCGGCCGGGTCCGCCCGGGGCGGGCGGGGTCGTGTTCTTCGCCGGGGGCCCGGCCGGGGGCTTGGCCAGGGTGCTCTGCGTCATGGCGATGTCCCCTCAGCGTCCGAGGATCAGATTGAACGGGGTCTGCTTGCCGAGATTGATCGTCGCGGAGACCCCCACCTGGGTGGTCAGCGCTGTCTGGGGGCCGCTGGTGTTGGACCAGGCGAAGCCGGAGCGGGTGTTCTCGTCGCGTACCAGGTCCACGATGACCAGCCGGGGCGCGGAGCCCGAGGCGAACTGCCGGGCTGCCAGCTCGCCGCCCACCAGGCCGGACAGGGCCTCCGACGTCAGCGGGTAGGGGCTGACGGAGGTGACGGTTCCGCGGAGCAGGCCGAAGGCGGCCGGCGGGGCCGTGGAGACGGCCAGGTCCACCTTGTTGCCCGGGAAGAGCCGGGCGGCCCGGTCGGCGGGCACGAACACCATGGCGATCATGCGATCGCCGGAGACGTCGGTGCGCTCCACGGTGAGGACGGCGGAGCCGACGTCGATCATCTGCCCGTCGCTGACCGCCAGCCCGACCACGTGGCCCGCGAACGGGCTGGTGATCCGGCGGATCTGACCGGCGAGGTCCTGCACCTCGATGACCGTCTGCCCCGCGGTGACCGTGGCGGTGGGCTGGGTGAGCACCCGCTGCACCATGCCTGTGAAGGGACTCTGCACCTGTGCCGTACCGCCCGGGCGGGTCAGCAGGCCCGGCGCGCTCACACTGATCAGCAACTGGCCGGCGAAGGCCCAGATCACCGCGGCCGCCATGGTGATCATGACGACGAACAACGCGATCCAGCCGCGTGGCGCCGCCAGCAGGGTGGGTGAGTCCAGTTCGTCGGGCTCGCGCATCCGCTGGAGCGCCTTGAAGCGGAACATCATGACTGGTCCTCCCCTCGGGGGACTCCCGCGCTGTGCCGCAGCGTCCGGGGACGGCTGCCGACGACGAGCTCGCCGACCGCGCCCTCGGAGTGGCGGTCCAGGCCGGAGGCGGCCGCGAACTCGTCCGCGTCTCCGCCGCCGAGGCCGCACACCGCCAGCCCCATGGCCGTTCCGACCAGGTAGAGGGTCTGGTAGAGCACGCCGACGTGCTTGAGGACGAGGGAGTAGGCGACGGTCTCGTACTTCCACATCACCCGCCCGAAGCGGGCCGCGACCAGAAGCGTCACCTGCGGAGCGGAGTCCATCAGGGCGCTGCCCCGTGCGGACTCCACCAACGCGGCCGTGGCGGGACCGGATTCGGCCACCAGCTCCAGCTCGTGACGGTCCGGCGCGTAGTGCCACAGCCCCGGCTCGGCGCCGACGCACTCGGTGATGAGCGGGTAGACCTCCAGCTCGTGGACGGAGCCACCGGACGGGTAGGGGCGGTCGCTCAGCTCCTGCCCGTCACTGCCGGTGAAGGTCTGCCGCAACCGCATGCTGCGGTAGAGCAGTTCACCCAGCTGCTCCAGGGTGATCGGCGCGTCCGCGTCGTGCTCACGGATCGACCTGCGCCCCTCCAGCACCTCGCTGAACGAGGCCTCGCTCTTCGCGCGGGCGCCCAGGTCGGGGACGGGCAGGGCGATCCGCTGTCCCGGGAAGGGCTCCCGGGACGCCGGCTCGGGGCCGAAGCGCTCCCCGAGCGGGTACGTGCCGCCGTAGCCGGTGACCGTACGCGGGCCCCGGGTGCGGGAGTGGAGGGCCAGGTCGGCGGCGGACCACTGGGCGAGCCGCCGCTCCCCGGCCTCCGGGTCGTGTTCCGGCCCGCCGGTGACGAGCAGACCACCGGCCGCGCACAGCCGCAGCACCTGGGACACGGCCGTGTCCGGGAGCCCGCACAGCTCGGCCGCCCCGGCCGGGCTGTTCCAGTCGGCGAGGACACCGAGCAGTGCGGCGGCGGCCGGCGAGAGCTCCAGCGCCAGCGGGCTGCCCGGCGCGCGCACCACCAGCAGTCCGCCCTCGGCGGTCGCGGTGGCGAACCGGGACAGTTTGACGGGTGCGTCGGCGGCCGGAGCGGCCGGCAGCGCGAGGCGGCCGCGGCCGACCTGGCGCAGGCGGGCGATCGGCGCGCCATCGAGCCGTACGGCGCGCTCCGTCATGCCCGCGGCGTCGAGCTTGTGCAGCAGCATGTGGAGGCGCAGCAGGCCGAACTCCCCGTCGTGTGCGGTGACGAGGGGAGCGAGCTGGTCCTCGGCCCGGTCGTCGCTACCGAGGGCGGTCAGCACCGCCAGCAGTCCGGGAGTGGTGTCCGGCAGAGCGACGGAGCCGGCCGGGGCCGACAGGAGCCAGGCCCCGGTGGCCGCGGCTCCGGTCTGGCCGGGAGCCTCTTCGAGCGTCGCGTCACGCCGCAGCCGCAGGACCGCCTGAACGGTCCGGGCCGGGTGGTCCAGGTGGGCCGGGTCACTCTGCCCAGTCGTCATGATGTCCGTTCGGCCGGGTCTAGAAGAAGACATTCCAGGGGTTCATCTCGTCCTCGGTACGCGGCTGTTCCAGCCGCCCGGTGCGGGTCGGGACCTCGTAGAGCCGGCCCGGGCCCAGGCGCCGCCAGAAGTGCCGCATGCCGGGGGCGATGACCTTGACCACGCACAGGTCGAGATCGGGGCGCGTCTGGTCCAGCACGATGACCTCGATGCCGGCGGCCTCGGCCCGGGACACGCAGTCCTTGATGTGGTCGGCGAGGTCGTGGCCCGCCAGCGGGGCGAAGTCACCCACCGTGGTGGGCTTCTGGTCCGGGTCGGGGGTCAGCCAGGGCTCGTCCGCCAGCTTGACCTTCTTGCACCACGCGAGGGTCTCCGGATCGTCCGACCGGTAGACGGTGTTGCCGTCGGCGTCGCGCCGGTCCACGTACGGCAGGAACTGGTTGACCTCGGTGAGGGCGCGGATGGCGGCGATCCGCGCGTCCGGGTGCGAACCGAAGCCGACCATCACGTCCTCGACGTCGTGGCGGCGCCCGGAGACCGCGGCGAAGGTGGGGATGCCCAGGTCGGAGGTGATGTCCAGGACCCACACGTCGCGGTCCATGCTCGCGTAGAACGCGCGCATGGTGTCCACGTACGGGTCTTCCAGCGAGTCCAGGTCGAACGCCGGGACGCGCAGGCGGTTGTACCACCACAGCGCCACCGAGTCGCGTTCCACGACCTCGCAGAAGCCCTGGAGGATGGCCTCTTCCAGGGTGTTGCCGCTGGCGCCGCCGTTGGAGTCGCCCACGCAGTAGAAGTGCTCGGAGAGATCCGGGTGGCCGTACCAGGCGTAGCCGGACGGAATCATCCGCTCGGTCTCGCGGGTCAGGGACCAGCCGGTGGACCAGTCGATCGGCAGATCGGTGCGGAAGGGGTCCGGAACCAGGTGGAGCCGGTGGGTGGGGTCGGCGTTCCACCGCTCGCGGCCGGCGACCTGCGCCTCGGAGAAGCCCAGCAGTTCGTCCATGTGCACGGCGACGTCCGGGTCGAGGTCGTCGTACGCGGCCCGGGTGACCGGCTCGCCGCCCCGCCACACCGCCGAATAGCGCTCGATGGCCTCGCACATCGCGCTGACCTTGGCCTGGATCTCCGAGCGGCCCTTGCCGCCGCTCTGACCGCGCATGTTGCGGCGCAACAGGTCCATGTTGTCGTTGACCATCGCGAAGTTGTGGCCCGCGGTGAAGCTGTAGGTGACGCCGTTGCCGGTCTCCTCGTGGGCGCCGAGCTTGGTGATCGCGCCGAGGTAGGGGCTGATGTGCCGCTTCAGCCGGTCGTACGTCAGCTGCGGCGGCTGGATCCGGTAGCCGCCGTCCGTGGTGTGCCGGGCGGGGCTGGCGGTGAGGGAGACCTTGGGGCTGCGCTCGGAGACCAGCGTCGGGTCACCGCAGGAGGCGCACTGCGGCTGCCGTACGAGGGTGTGCTCGGCGCTCTCCAGAGTGATCAGGTCCATGGTGCGCATCACGCCGGTCAGGGACTCGGACGTGCCGGTGACGACGATCCGGGCGGCCTCGACGGCGAGCAGGCCCGCGATCAGCGTCGAGCTCGCGGGAAGTGCCGCGTGCGAGGGGTGGCGGGGGGTGTGGTCGCCGCGCTTGCCGGAAAGGTAGCGCTCGACCTGGCGGTTGCCACCGAGCCGCTGGGCCAGGCAGGTCCAGCAGCCGGTCTCGCCGGGACGCAGGAAGGGACCGACCCACGGCACGACACCGGCGGGCTTGGCCGGCAGCCAGGAGCGGCCGGCGGCCAGGTAGGCGGTGTTCAGGCGGTCCAGTTCCGGGTCGAGGTAGTCGTCGACCAGGACGACCGTCAGGCCGTCCCCGGCGTCCGCCGAGCCGATCGCCTCGTCGAAGCCGACCACACGCACCCGGAGGCCGTTGGACTCCAGCGCGCCGAGCACCGGTCGGTGGTCCAGGCCGGGTCCGGCGACAAGGGTCAGCTCGGTGGCCGCGGTGGCGGCGACCACCTGGTGGGGGTCGACACCCTGGGCGTCCCAAAAGGCCAGTGCCTCGTCCGACATCTCGGGCCGGCCCTCGGCCAGATGGCCGGCCGCCTCGTACCGGCGCAGTGCGGTCAGGGTCTCGGTGATCGCCAGCTGTCCGCTGAGCGCCACGACGATCTCGGCGACGGTCTTGCGGCCGTCGAGGTGCGGAAGCACCGCGGCCGCCGCGGCTCCCTGGACGAGGAAGTCCTTTCCCTCGGCGAGCAGGAAGACCTTCGAACCGTCAACCACTTCACTTATGAAATGGGCCTTGAGTCGCGGACGCTCCATCTGGCTTCCCCCTGTTTATTGCCTGTGTCCCGTATTTCGCTCGCCATCCAATCATGTGGCTGAAACCGATGTACATGCTGAAAAGCGCGGTGCAATGCGCCGCTTAAGCATCTGCGCACCGATGCGTAATCTCGGGCCGCGATACGTAAGGCATACGTATCTTTCCGAAAGGTCCTGCCTGTTCTGGACTACAGTGGTCGCGGATGCGATGATCATGGCTGCGGTTGTCTGCCGCTGACGGGGGATGATTTACGGTGCCGACGGGGCAGTTGCTGCATCGGGAACGCGAGTTGGCCGCACTGGGGGAAGTACTCGGGGAGGCGGCTCAGGGCCGACCGGCGCTCGCGCTGATCCAGGGGCCCAGGGGCATCGGCAAGTCCGAGCTGCTCCGCGCGGCCCTCGCGGGGCTGCCCCAGCAGAGCATCGTCCTGCGGGCCCGATGTCATGAGAACGAGCAGGAATATCCCTACGGAGTCGTCCGCCAGCTGTTCGACCCGTTCATATCGGCTTCCGGGAGTCCGGAGGCGGCTCCGGAACCCCTCTCCGTGAATTTGCCGAACAGCCTGGATCAGGAAACTGTTCCCGCAAACGGCGCCGCCGCACATCATCTTCTGCAGAATCTGTTCCAGGCCACCCGCTCCATGGCGACGGCCCGGCCGGTGGTCATAGCCATCGACGACCTCGATTTCGCGGACGAAGCCTCGCTGCAGTGGTGCTCGTACATCGCCCGCCGCCTCGAAGGCCTCCCGGTCGCATTGCTGGCCACGGTTTCCTCGGAGACCGCCGACGTTCACGAGAGCCTGCCCGCCGAACTGGGTGCCCTGCCGTACACCCGGGTGGTCCGGCCGGGGCCGCTGTGCGACACCTGCAGCGCGGAACTGATGGCCGCCGCTTTCGGCGCCCCGCTCGACGCCGAGCTCGCCGCCGCCTGCCACACCCTCTCCCAGGGCAACCCCCTGGTGTTGCGGGAGCTGACGAAGCGGCTGATCGCCGCGCCGGTCTCCCCCGGGTCTCCGAACCTGGACGACGTGCTGCGGATCGGCGCCCAGACGCTCTCCGACACCACGTTGACGTGGCTCGACCAGTGCCGGCCGGCCGCCGTGGAACTGCTCAACGGTCTCGCGATCCTCGGTCCCGGGGCGGATCTGACGACCGCGGCCATCCTGGCCGGCCAGGGCGACTTCCAGGCCGCGCAGGCCCGAGCGGCGCTGTGCCGCACCGGCCTGCTCAACCCCGGGCCGCCGGAACACTTCCGGCACGAGTTGGTCCGTACCGCCATCCTGTCCCGCATCGACGCCGGCCGCCGCCTGGACCTGCACGAACGTGCCGCCGCCCTGCTCGCCCGGCTCGGCGCCCCGGCCACGCAGACCGCCGAGCACCTGATGTCCCTGAGCACCGCCAACCGCGCCTGGGCGCTGCCGATCCTGCGGTCGGCCGCCGACGAGGCCGCCGCGGCCGGGTCGTGGGACATCGCCGCGCGCTACCTCCGCCGGTCCCTCGCGGAGTCAGACGACCCCACGGCGCTGCGGGAGACCACGGTCCGGCTGGGCGCCGTCGAGCTGCACCGGGACCTCGAGTCGTGCGTGCGCTACGCCGCGACGGCCGCTGGCGCCTCCGACCCGGCCGACCGCGCCCGGGACCTGCTGCCCCTGGCCCACCCCGCCCTCACCGTCACCTCCACGGCCACGGCCCGGCTCTTCGCCGATACCGCGGCCGCGTTGAGCACCGTCGAGGACGCGCCACGCGAACAGCTGCTGCAACTCGGTTCCCAGGCACTGCTGGCCGGTCACCGCGTCGGCATGAAACGAGCCGTACGGGAACTGCGCACCGGTGAGAACGTCCCGGCGAGCCGGAGCTTCCTCGGAGCCCTGGCGGCGATGACCGCCGCCGGAGGCCGCTCGCCCCTGCGCGCCGCGCGGCTGGCGGCGCGTTGCACCGAGGCCGCGTCCCCGGCCGGTGCGGACGCCGGGGTGCTGGGCGCGGTACTGGCCTTCGCCTGGACAGGCCGTCCGGCCGAGGCGGAGCAGTGGAGCGCCTGGGCCGTCCGGTCCGCACGACGGCTCCGGCGCCCCGCCGAACTGGCCCTGGCGCTGCTGGTGCACAGCGAGGTGACGTACCGCCGGGAACAGTGGGACGAGAGTCTTCGCGACGCCCGTGAGGCCCTTCGGCTCGCCCGGGCCGTCAACGCCGTCGGTCTGCGCGGTGCGGCCGCCGCCTGCGCGGCGCGCGCCCTGGTGCGGCTCGGTCAGGTGCCGGAGGCGGCGGGGTTGCTGGTGGGCATCGACGTCCCGAGTGACGTCCATCCGCTGATCCGGGGCGTGATCCTGGAAGGACAGGGCGTCGTCGCGGCCGCCCGCGGCAACCACCAGGAGTCGCTGCGGCTGTTCCTGGAGTGCGGGCACCAGCTCGCCGGCCGGGGCATCGCCAACCAGGCCTGCATTCCCTGGCGGGCCCATGCCGCCGGCTCGTACCAGAGCCTGGGCGAGTACGCCGCCGCGCGGACCATCGTCGCGGACTCCGTCGGCACCACGGCGCGCCAGAGGACCGGTGCGGTGGCGCCGGAGAGGACACCGTCCGGGAGCGCGTCGCCGGAAGCCGCGGCCGTCCGGCTGAGCCCCGCCGAGCGCCGGGTGACCGACCTCGTCCTGATGAACCTGAGCAACCTCGAAGTGGCCGAGCGGCTGTGCCTCAGCAAGCGCACGGTCGACACCCACCTGGGCCGCATCTATCGCAAGCTCGGGATCGTCGGCCGCCCCGAGCTGGCCGCCGCCGTCGAGGGGCTCTCGCCGCGCGGTTGAGCGCTCCCGGACCTACGGCAAAGCGGCGTGTGCACAGCCGAGAAGCTGTGCACACGCCGCTTTCCGGGTCAGGTCCGGTGCCCGCGCGGTGTCAGACCGGTACGGAGGGCCTGGTCATACCGAAGACGGCCCCCCAGGGGTCGCGCAGCACCGTCCGGCTCCGCGTCGGCCGCCCCAGCAGCCGCGCACCCGCGGCGAGCGCGTCGGCCTCCGCCGCGGCGAGGTCGTGCACGCCGATGTAGGGGACCCAACCCGGTTGCGCCGCAGGGTCTTCGACGAGCCTGGCCCAGGCGGTGCCGTCCAGGTCGAGGGTGAGCCGGTGCTCGCCGTCCTCGCCGTCCTCGCCCTCCTCGCCCTCCTCGCCGTCGGCCCCGTCCGCCTGGTGTCCGCCGGTACTGAATCCGAACAGGCCACCGTAGAAGCGCTCGGCGGCATCGGCGCGGGGCACCACGAGATCGTGGCCGCACACGGCCCCGGCCTCGTCGGCGAGGACGACGCCCTGGGCATGGTGGCCCTCCCAGAAGCCGACCGGCGCTCCCTGCGGGTCGACGGCCAGGAACAACCGGCCGTCCTCGCCCGCCGGAACGGGCCCCATCACGACGGTCCCGCCCCGGTCCTCGACGTCGGCCCGGGTCCGGTCGGCGTCCTTGGTGGCCAGATAGACGTTCCAGGCGGCTCCGGACCAGCGGCCGGGGGGCGCCGTCCCCAGGCCGCCGATCAGCTCCCCGTCCAGGCTGGCCAGCCGGTAGCTTCCGCCTTCGTCGGCGAACTCCCAGCCGAAGAGAGCGCCGTAGAAGCGCTGGGCGCCCGTCAGATCAGGAGTGATGCAGTCGACCCAGCAGGGGACGCCCGGCTGATAACTGGTACGTCTGGGCACAGCTCTCGCCTTTCCGAGGTCATTCGGTGATCGATGAGTCCGGCGGCCTCCTCGGCGCCGCCGGACTCGGGAAGCTCCAAGCGGAACGAAGGGACGTCCGCCAACTCCTGAGCGGCCTCGGGCGGCCAGGTCTGCGTGGGAAAGTCCCACGGCTCCAGCCGGGCCCCCTCGTTGCCGCTCCGGCACAGCCGGAAGAGCTCCGGCGGCCCGAGCCTCGCCTGGATGGGCACGATGTCGCCGAGGGCCTCCGGGCGCACCATCAGGACGTCACCCGTGACGGGTGAGGTACGCGAGGTCCAGCTGCCCGGAGCGAGCCCCGCAGCCCGTACGCCGGCGGCCGTGGCGCCGCGGAATTCCAGCGGAACGTGGTACGGCATGACGTTTCCACCGGCTCGGTCGGTGATGAGCAGTTGGCCGGAAACGATCCGCCACGAGCGCTGAGCCAGCGCCAGGGCGACGCCCTCCCGGTCGGAGTGCGGACTGCCGATCAATGCGATGGTCGTCGCCCCTTTGGCCAGTACTACTGCCTGGACCAAAGAAAACCGTTCGCGGAGTACGGAGAATGGCGGCACGGGAGGCGGAACATTGCTCCAGCCACGGAATGCCCGGCGCAGCAGGGGAGGTCCGTCGTTGCGCCGCACCACCAGTTCCGCCCAGGCGTCGCCCGGCAGGGAATGGCCTGGGTGCGGATACCCGAACTCGACCTGGAGCCGGTCTGCGGATCGCGAGTCGGGCACGACGTGCGGCCCGAAGAGAAATTCCAGATCGGATACCGCGTCGGTGGTGGTGGAGACGGAAATCTCGGCACCGAAGAACTCAAGACAGAGGGAAACCATGTCGGCGTTGACGGTCCCTTCCGGTTCAGCGGCGAACGGTGGCGGTCATGGTGACCGCCACCACGGCGAAGACACACGGCGGTCTCACAGCTCCGGCGCCAATCCCCAGCCGCCCAGCTGCCGAGCGGCCTCCATCGCCCGTCGGCAGATCTCCGCAGCGGCCGACGAGGCGGCGCACGGACTTTCCATCGCGTGGAAAAACACCAGCTCAACGCGGCCGGGGGTGCTCCGGACGGTGATGTGCTCGGGACGGTCGGCAGGAGCTGAGGTCCCCGTGAGCCAGGCCGTGAGCAGTTCCGGGTCGAGTTCGAGCCGGGCATCCCCGTCGACGGCGACCATGGTCACTTCGGTCATCTGCACGCCGGCGGCCTCAGTCCCAGTTGAGGTTCGCGGTGTAGGCCGGGGCGAAATCCCAGTTGAGATTCGAAGGGTGGACGTGCGCCGCCACTGCCGTTTCTCCCGAGGTCACCGCAGATGCGGTGGCGGCCGGAGAAGAAGCGGCGGTGACGCCGGCGGCGAGACAAAGGCACGCTGCCGCGGCACGCCAAAAGGAAATGGAAGAAGACATGGTGGTACCCCGTTGGTTGTAGCGAAGTGTCAGCACGCCAGGCGCGGGAATCCGGGCCTGTGGTCCGCGTGGTCGGCGGACATTGCCCCGATGATCACAAGTCTGCGTGAGTTGCTTTGCGACGGGAAGGGGGTAAGCCTGGCAGCAAAAGCCGGGTGGCACCTCAGTGCCAAATCAAAATCCTTGAACTTTGAATCAGCGGGATATTCAAGTCCCCTACGACTCTCTGATTATCTTGTCCGTTTTGCTAGCTATTATCACGATTGCGTACTTTCTTTGCCCGTAAAAGCACAACTTCTTGGCCTACGGTTTACTTGATCATGGTTGGTCCATTGCGAAGGGTCGGAATGATGTCGCGAGCGGTGACTTCAGGCCAATGCAAGGGGGAGGTAGGGCGAGCCATGCTCGAGGTGTTGGGGCTTGACATGCGTACGGAGGCGATTTACCGCCTCATGCTGACCAATCACCGCTGGGGCGTAGCCGAGCTCGCGGAGCAAGTGGGCCTGCCGGAAGCCGAGTTGCGGAAGGCGCTCGACCACCTGGCCGAACTGAAGCTCTTGACCCACTCGACCGTCCCCGGCGAGATGGTGCCCCTGGACCCGAAGGTCGGCCTGCAGACACTCCTCCAGCGGCAGCGCTTCGAACTGCAGCGGCAGCAGGAGGAGTTCGAGCGATGTCAGGCCGCCATCACCTGCGTCCTCGACGAGTACGCCGACCTGTACGCCGGCCGCCAGCAGCACGCCGAGCACCTCCTCGGCGTCGAGGCCGTTCAGGAACGCATCAAGGACCTGGCCCGCGAGGCCACTTCGGAATGCCTGACCTTCAACCCCGGTGGCGCACAGTCCGCGTTGAGCCTGGAAGCCAGCAAACCGCTTGACCACGACGTCATGTCACGCGGCGTCATGATGCGGACCGTCTATCTCGACAGCGTGCGCAACGACTCCGTGACGGCGGAGTACGCACGGTGGCTGACCGAGTCCGGCGGTCAGGTACGGACCGTCCCGGCGCTGCCGCTGCGGATGCTGCTGATCGACCGCCGCGTGGCCCTGGTCCCGGTGGACCCCGGAAACTCCCGCAAGGGTGCGGTCCAGCTCAGCGGAATCGGCGCCGTCGCCGGGCTGGTCGCGCTCTTCGAACAGGTGTGGGCCGGTGCCGCCCCGCTGGGAGCCAGCCCCGAACGCGACGAGCAGGGTCTGAGCCGGCAGGAGCAGGAACTGCTGCGGCTCCTGGCCGAGGGACTCACCGACGCCGCCGCCAGCGTGAAGCTCGGGCTCTCCCTGCGCACGGTCCGCCGCATGATGGCCGACCTGATGGAGCGGCTCGACGCCCGCAGCCGCTTCGCCGCCGGCCTCCGCTCGGCCGAACGCGGCTGGCTCTGACCCACCCCGGACGGATTGTCAGACCCGTCACGCAGACTGTCCTGGGCGGGAGTTACCCCTGCCCACTGCCGAGGACGGGGAGACGCAGCGTGGCCACCGAGGACATCCAGTACGCGGTCGAGGACTTCTGGCGCCGGCGGGACAAGCAGGAGGGCGACCTGGAAGACGGCGGAAGGTCGGGCGGAGCCGCCCGGGGGAACGGGCACATGAAGGCCCTCGAAGCCCTGGTGAAGGGCATCTTCATCGACTGCGGGATCCCCGAGGACTGCGTCAGGACCGGCCAGCCCTACCTGCCCGGCTACTACCGCGTCCGCAAGCAGTGGGACCTCGTCGTGGAGTACAAGGGCGTGCTGGTCGCCGCTTTCGAGTTCAAGTCGCAGGTCGGCAGCGTCGGGAAGAACTTCAACAACCGCTTCGAGGAGGCGCTGGGCAGCGCCACCGACATCGAGGCCGTACAGCGGAAGAACGAGGAGAGCCCGTTCGGGCAGGTACCTCCGTGGCTGGGTTACGTGTTCATCCTGGAGGAGACTCCCGAGACGGAGAAGGAGGGGAGGACGACGCGGGCCCTGTTCCCGACCGATCCCGCCTTCCAGGGCCTGTCGTACAACCAGCGGTACCAGGAGATGATCCGGCGGTTCATCAAGGAACGCGTCTACGACGCCGGCTGGTACATCACCGCGAAGCGCGTCGATGGTGACATCAGCTACCTGGAACCCCTGGCGACCGCGACGTCGGACGTCCTTCGCGCAGCGATCGAGGGACGCGTCAAGGTGGTGAAGGCGATGCTGAAGGAGTAGGCGGCCACGATCCGCCCGTTCCTAGGCCGGCAGTTCGGCGAGGCCGTAGACACGCAGGGCGGCGATCGTGGCGGCCTCCGCGTCCCGCCTGTCGAAGGCATCGGCCAGGGCTGCCCGATCGCTCTCGCTGATCTGCGCCGGATCAGGCACACGGATCTTGCGCAGGTACTGGGCCTGGAAGCGGAGGGTTCCCCCACGCATCTTGACCGCGTACGCCTCCACGAAAGCCTCCGCGACCTTGGACAGCAGCAGGCCACCGAGTACGCGCATGTCCCAGACGTCCGAGACGATGAAGTACAGGTTGTGGTGCGGGTACAGGCCGCCCTCGTCGAGGACCGGATGGATCCGCAGCTTCATGTCCGGGAACAGGAGCTTCTCCCGGCGCGTCAGGCGGTGATCGACCTTGTCGATGGTCTTGTACCAGCGATCGGGCTGCTTGACGGCGACGTAGCGCTTCCGCAGGGCGGCGCTGTGCTTCTCGAAGTAGGCGGCGAGACGCGGGTACAGGGTCAGGTCGACCAGATCGCCGCCGGCTGTCCAGGGGTTGACCAGGCGCGTGCCGTTCCAGTCGAGAGTGCCGCTGGTGGTGTCGCGGACCATGGCCATGGGCAGCAACCGGTCCTCTTCGACCAGGTCCGCGTCCTTCGTGAGGAAGACCTTGTCGGCTCCGGTGGCGATGCCGATACCGACCTTGGTTCCCGTCCGGGTGTCCTCCAGCAGCCGGAAGCGCTCGGTGAGATCCTCGAGGACCGCGAGCCTGGCCGGCGAGGCGGCCGGCCACGAATCCTCCTCCGGGAACCAGTGCGGCATGCGAGCGGCTTGGTGGGAGTCCGTGGTGACCGTGGGAGACTCGCCCGCCAGGTACCAGTCGGCGAAGTCCCGTGCCTCTTCCGCCCCGAAGGACCGGCTGGTGTCCGCGGCGACCGCTGCGCCCTGGGGCCTGTTCGAGATGAGGGTGATCGCGGGATAGGCCGAAACCTGATCCTCGAAGGCGTCGACATCGTGCATCACGAGGGCGAGATCCATGCTGAAGTGCTGGGTCACCAGCTGTCTCAGCCGCCGCCCGTACTGGTTCCGCATCCAGCGGTCGGCACAGATGAAGCCCAGTTGGCCGCCTCGGTTGAGGCTCCGCAGGGCCGCCTCGTAGAAGCCGACGTAGATGTCGGCCCGGCCGCCCATCGTGGGGCGGGCCCGGCGGTAGGCGGCCATGCGGTCGCCGGGAACGTCTTCGAGCCTGATGTACGGAGGGTTGCCGACGACGTAGTCGGCGCGATGATCGGCGTCCGACGTCAGCAGGTAGTCGCCTTGCTGCACCCACTCTGCGGCGACCCTCGCCGTGTCCTGCGGCTCCCAGCCCTCGTCCTGCAGCCTTTCCGACACCACGGCCCGGCTCTGCTCCACGTTCCGGCCCAGCAGGTCGAAGGCGCGGACCGCGTCGACCGCATCCGTGAGGGGGCGTTGGTGCGCCCGGCACGACGCACTGATCCGGGACGCGATCACGCTCAGGAACGCGCCGCCGCCGCAGGCCGGCTCAACGAGCCTCAGGTCGCAGAGGTCCTTGTCTGCGGTGTAGCCGAGAAGGTCCAGGATGAGCTCGACAACCCAGACGCGCGTGAACACCTCGCCGTGCTCCACGGCCTCCTGAAGAGACTCGGGGAGTGTGAGGTCGTCGGTGAAGAGCGCGATGGTTGCCACGCAAGGACAGTACCGCCGAACCTCCCCGAAGCCCGACGTTCATCCACAGAGCGTAGTCAGTCGATCACATCATCGCGGGAGTGCGGTCCCCGGCGGACGAGCGGGGCCAGCCGCTCCGGACGGGATGAAACCCCCTCAGGCCGCACTCGCCCGCCCGATTCCGGGCATAGCAAAAGCCCCAGGTCACGGCGAGTGAGTCCTGGGGCTTCTACAGAGCCGCCTTCGGGATTCGAACCCGAGACCTACGCATTACGAGTGCGTTGCTCTGGCCAACTGAGCTAAGGCGGCACCGCTGGTCAGACAAGTATTCCCTCGAAGAGGGGCGCTCATCAGCAGCGGCGCCAAGTCTACAGGGTCTGGAGGGGTGCCCCGAACCGGGTTGCGACTCGACGTGCCGGCCGCCGACGAAGGCCGTTCACCGGGGCCGGCGGCCTCAGCACTTCTTGCCGTCCTGCGGGGCCTTGCCCTCCAGGAGGTAGCGGTTGATCGCGGTGTCGATGCAGTCGCTGCCGCGCCCGTACGCCGTGTGGCCGTCGCCGTCGTAGGTGAGGAGCGTGCCCGAGTCGAGCTGGCCCGCCAGCGCCTTCGCCCACTTGTACGGGGTCGCCGGGTCGCGGGTGGTGCCCACCACCACGATCGGCGCGGCGCCCTTCGCGGTCAGCTCCCTCGCCTCGCCGGTCGCCTTCACGGGCCAGTACGTGCAGTTCATCGCGGCCCAGGCCAGGCCCGCGCCGAAGACCGGGGAGGCCTTCTCGAAGGAGGGCAGGGCCTTGTCGACGGCCTCCGGGCCGCTGAAGGCCGCGGGCTGGTCGAGGCAGTTGACGGCGGCGTTCGCGGACATCAGGTTGGCGTACTTGCCGTCCGCCTCGCGCTCGTAGTAGCTGTCGGCGAGGCTCAGCAGGCCCGATCCGTCGCCGTTCATCGCCGAGCTGAGCGCCTCGCGCAGTTGTGGCCAGGCGCTCTCGTCGTACAGCGCCGCGATCACCCCGGTCGTCGCCAGGGCCTCGCCCAGCGGGCGGGTCGGGTCGCCGGTCGCCACGGGCTGGGCGTCGACCTTGCGGAAGAACTCCTTCAGGCGCGCCGCCACCGCATCCGGGCCGCCCTTGCCGAGCGGGCAGTCGGGCTGCTCCGCGCAGTCCTTGGCGAAGGAGGTGAAGGCCGTCTCGAAGCCCTCCGTCTGGTCCCGGTTCAGTTCGAGCGCGGGCCGCTTGGGGTCCATCGCCCCGTCCAGGACCAGCCGGCCGACCCGGTCCGGGAAGAGGTCCGCGTACGTGGCGCCCAGGAGGGTCCCGTACGAGGCCCCGACGTAGTGGAGCTTGTCGTCGCCGAGCACCGCGCGCAGCAGGTCCATGTCCCGGGCGGCGTCGACGGTGGAGACGTGCGGCAGGACCCGCCCCGATTTCGTCTGGCAGGCCGCCGCGAACTCCTTGAAGGCCGTCACCAGCTCGGCCCGCTCGGCCGGGTCGTCCGGTGTCTGGTCCACCTGCGTGTACTTGTCCATGGCCGGGCCGTCCAGGCACTCGACGGGGCTGCTGCGCTCCACGCCGCGTGGGTCGAAGGACACCATGTCGTACCGGGCCCGGACGGCCGCGGGGTAGCCGATGCCCGCGTACGCCTGGAGGTAGCCGATGCCGGATCCGCCCGGGCCGCCCGGGTTGACCACGAGCGAGCCGAGGCGCTTGCCGGGGCCGGTGGCCGTACGGCGCGACACCGCGATGTCGACGTCCTGGCCGGAGCCGGGGTTCGCGTAGTCCAGCGGGGCCTTCATCGTGGAGCACTGGAATCCGGGGACACCGCAGTCGCGCCAGGTCAGCTTCTGCTCGTAGTACGGGCGCATCGCGGCCGCGTCGGGGGACGGCGGCGCCGAGTGCGTGGCGGACTCCGTCGGGGAGGACGCGGCGGCCCGGGGTTCCCCCGGCCCGCCCGAGGTGCACCCGGACAGCAGCAGCCCGGTGGCTGCGATCACGGTTCCGGTGGTACGCAGCAGGCGACTGGTGTCCATCCCAGGAGCGTACGTCCTGCCGGAGGACACGAGGAGGCGAGCCGGGTCCGGACGGCCGCACGCCTTCCGTGGCCCGCGCCGGGCGTGGCCGGGACCGGGCGCTGCCCGGCCCGGGCGACCGGTTCGCCCGTAGGGGTGAGCCGGTCAACCGGGTGTGGACCGCCGCCCGGCGGCCCGGGCTCGGTCAGCCCGCGCGCAGGGCCAGCGTCATCGCCTCTACCGCGAGCAGCGGGGCGACGTTGCGGTCGAGGGAGTCCCGGCAGGCGATGATCGCCTCGATCCGGCGCAGGGTCCGCTCGGGGCCCGAGGCGCGGGCGATCCGGTCCAGGTCGGGCCGTATCTCCTCATTGGCGATCTCCACGGACGAGCCGAGCTGCAGGGCCAGCACGTCCCGGTAGAAACCGGTGAGGTCGGTCAGCGCCAGTTCGAGGGTGTCGCGCTGCGTGCGGGTACGGCGGCGCTTCTGCCGGTCCTCCAGCTCCTTCATGACGCCCGCCGTGCCGCGCGGCATCCGGCTGCCGGCGCCCGCTCCGGCGCCGAGCGCTGCCCTCAGCTCCTCGGTCTCCTTCGTGTCGACCTCGTCCGCGACCAGCTTGGCGTCCTCAGCTGCGGCGTCGACCAGCTCCTGGGCGGCCTTGAGGCAGGCACCGACGTCGTCCACCCGGAGCGGCAGCTTCAGGACCGACGACCTGCGCTCCCGGGCTCCCGGGTCGGTGGCCAGTCGGCGGGCGCGGTCCACGTGCCCCTGGGTCGCCCTGGCGGCGGCCAGGGCCGTCGGCGGCTCGATGCCGTCGCGCCGCACCAGCATGTCGGCGACGGCCGCGACCGAGGGGGTGCTGAGGTTGAGGTGGCGGCAGCGGGAGCGGATGGTGGGCAGCACGTCCTCCACGGAGGGCGAGCACAGCAGCCAGACCGTGCGGGGTGCCGGCTCCTCCACGGCCTTGAGGACCGCGTTGGCCGACTTCTCGTTCAGCCGCTCGGCGTCCTCGACCAGGATGATCTGCCAGCGGCCCGTGGCCGGGGACGTGTAGGACTTGCGGACGGTGTCCCGCATGTCGGCGACGAGGATCTGGTTGCCGACGGCGACGACGGTGGAGACGTCCGCGTGCGTGCCGACCATCGTGGTGTGGCAGCCGTCGCAGAACCCGCAGCCGGGCTCACCGCCGAGGGCACGGTCCGGGCTGGTGCACTGCAGAGCGGCCGCGAAGGCCCGGGCGGCGGTGGTCCGCCCGGATCCGGGCGGACCGGTGAACAGCCAGGCGTGGGTCATCTTGGACGCCGCGGGCGGCTCGGTCCCCTCCACGGCGGCCGTGACCAGTGCGTCGGCGTCGCGGGCGGCGGCGGCCAGCTGCGTCTGGACCCGCTCCTGTCCCACCAGGTCGTCCCATACGGGCATCCCGCCCACCACCTTTCACTCTCCGTGCACCCATTGTGGCGGGCGCCACCGACAATCCCGTCCGCGCCCAGACCTCCGTCAGCGGCGGCGGCGCGGTCCCCGCTCGCCCTCGTCGCCGTCCTCGTCGTCCCGGAGGCGGCCCAGCAGCTCGTCCGCCAGCGTCGGCAGGTCGTCCAGCGGGGTCTCCTCGGCCCAGTCGGGGCGGGCCCGGCGCGGCCGGCCCTCGTCGTCGACGACGGGGAGCTCCCGCGTCCGGTCGTTGCCGGAGTCCCGGAAGATGCCCGACGGCACCCGGTCCGCCGGGTTCTCCTCGGGCCGCTGGGCCGTCGGCCGCGTGGCGGACCGGGCCTGCCGGGTACCGCTGTCCTGCGACCGCCGGGGCGCCTGCGGATCCTGGGACTGCTGCGGCGCCTGCGGCGACGGCTCGGCGTCCGGACGTACCGGCGGCAGCACCGCCGTCTCGTCCGTCGCGCGGACCGGCGGCAGCACCGCGGTCTCCGCGGCGGACGCCGGGTCGATCTTCGGCACCGGGACGGTCTGGGTGACGTCGTCCGGCTGGACGACCCGCTTGACCGGCGTGGCCACCGGGGTCTCCACCGTCACCGCGTCGTCCGGGTGCGGCCCCGGCTGCGGCTCCGGCTCCGGCTTCTTGGTCATACCGACCTTGGGCGCGGGAGCCGGCGCGGGGGCGGGAGCAGGCGCATGCGTGGGCGCGGGAGCCGGCGGCACCACCGCGGCGGCCTCGGCAGCCACCGCGGCGGCTGCCGCGGCCTTCGCCGCCGCCTCGGCCGCCACCAGCCGACGTGCCTCCTCGGCCTTCAGCAGGGCTTCCTCGGCCCGGCGCTGCTTCTCCCGCCGCCGCTCCTCGGCCTCGGCCCGCAGCCGGGCCTCCTCCTCGGCCTGGCGGCGCAGTCGCTCGGCCTCCGCCGCGCGTGCCTTCTCCTCGGCCTCCGCGCGCAGCCGTTCGGCCTCGGCCCGGACCCGGGCCTCCTCCTCCAGGCGCAGCCGCTCCTCCTCCGCCCTGCGGGCGGCCTCCGCCTCGGCCTTGATCCGCGCTTCCTCGGCCTCGCGGGCCAGCCGGGCCTCTTCCTCGGCCCGCAGGCGCGCTTCCTCCGCCTTGCGCGCCGCTTCTTCCTCGGCCTTGCGCCGGGCCTCCTCCTCGGCGAGGCGCCGGGCCTCCGCCTGGGCGGCCACTTCGGCCTCCGAGAGCGGAAGCATCCGGTCCAGGCGGTGCCGTACGACGGTGGTCACCGACCCCGGGTCCTGGCCCGCGTCGACCACGAGGTAGCGGCCGGGGTCGGACGCGGCGAGGGTCAGGAACCCGGACCGCACCCGCTGGTGGAACTCCGCCGGCTCCGACTCCAGCCGGTCCGGTGCCTCCGTGAACCGCTCGCGCGCCGCCTCCGGCGACACGTCGAGCAGCACGGTCAGGTTCGGGACGAGTCCGTCGGTGGCCCAGCGCGAGATCCGGGCGATCTCCGTCGGGGAGAGGTCACGGCCGGCGCCCTGGTAGGCGACCGAGGAGTCGATGTAGCGGTCCGAGATGACGACCGCGCCGCGTTCCAGGGCCGGACGCACCACCGTGTCCACGTGTTCCGCCCGGTCGGCGGCGTACAGCAGCGCCTCGGCGCGGTTCGACAGACCGGCCGAGGAGATGTCGAGCAGGATCGAGCGGAGCCGCTTGCCGACGGGGGTCGCCCCGGGCTCCCGGGTCACCACGACCTCGTGGCCCTTGCCCCGGATCCATTCGGCCAGCGCCTGGACCTGGGTGGACTTGCCGGCTCCGTCGCCGCCCTCCAGGGCGATGAAGAACCCGGTGGCGGACGCCGCCTGTACGGGCTCCCCGCCGCGCAGTGCCTCGCGCAGGTCCCGCCGCAGGGGTACGCCCCGGCGGTCGTCGGCCTTCGTGAGCACCAGGACGGCGACCGGCAGCAGCAGGGCGCCGACCAGCATCAGGGTGAAGGCGGCGCCGCCGTGCGCGAAGACGACCTCGGCGCCGGTCAGCCGGTGCGGGCCGATGAGCGCGGCCAGGACGGGCGCCAGGACGGCGCCGAGCGCCACGGCGACGCGTACGGCGGCCTGGAGGTGCTCGGTGATCCGGGCCCGCCGGAACTCCTCGGTCTCCTGGTCCAGCAGGGTGTGGCCGGTGTTGGCGGCGACGCCCGCCGCGGTGCCGGCGAGCAGCGAGAGGAACAGCACGGTCGCCGTGTCCGGGACGAGCCCGGTCAGCAGCAGGGCGATTCCGGTGACCGCTATGGCGAGGGCCATCAACCGGCGGCGGGACAGGGCGGGCAGCACCTTGCCGGCCTG
Source organism: Streptomyces spororaveus (assembly GCF_016755875.1). Classification (NCBI taxonomy): domain Bacteria; kingdom Bacillati; phylum Actinomycetota; class Actinomycetes; order Kitasatosporales; family Streptomycetaceae; genus Streptomyces; species Streptomyces spororaveus. Next base: position 4,061,028 of record NZ_BNED01000005.1, read on the forward strand.
GGTGGCGCGGATGCCGACGGCGGTGCCGCCGACCAGCGCGAGGACGAACAGCGCGAAGGCGGCCGGGCCGCCGCCCAGGTCGAAGGCGTGCAGCACGGACACGGACACGGCGCAGGACACCGCTCCGGCGACCGCGGCGCAGCTCAGAACGAGCAGGGGAATGGCGCCCGTACGGCCCTTGTCGGGCCGGTCGCCCGCCTTGGGGGTCCGCAGGCCCTCCAGCGGCGAACGCGGACGCGGGGTCGTCCCGCCGGGCAGCACCAGCGGCAGCAGCAGCGAGACCGACGCGGCGAAGAGGCCGGAGGCCACGTACGAGCCGAGGGCGGCCTGGTTCGCGGCGAACCAGTCGATGCCGAGGCCGAGCGCCTTGCCGACCAGGGTCGCGGCGAGCAGTGCGGCCGCGGCGATCGGAAGCGCCGCGAAGGCCGTACGCAGCGTCAGCCGGCGCAGTGCGTCCAGGTGGTCCGGGAGCGGCCGTACGGTCGCCCCCTCCGGCGGCGGCGCGGGCAGCAGGGCGGGCGCGGCGCTCTCCTTGGCCAGGGTCCACAGCCGCTCGGCGGCGCCCGACACGAAGACGGTGGCCAGCAGCGCCGTCAGTGCGTGGGCCGGGATCCAGTCGAGCCACAGCGGGGCGACGACGAAGAGCCCGAGGCGGACCCCGTCGGCCCCGATCATGGTCCAGCGGCGGTCCAGCTTGCCGCCCGCGCCCAGCAGTGCGGCCAGCGGGCCGAGGAGGACCGCGCCGAAGAGCAGGGTGGCGAGGATCCGGACTCCGAAGACGGCGGCGACGGCGAGGGCCGCGCCGCGGTACCCGCCGCCGAAGCCCCCTTCCGAGGCCGCGGCCTGCAGGGCCAGCAGCACCAGCACCAGCAGGGCCAGGGCATCGCCGATGCCGCTCACCAACTGGGCGCTCCACAGCCGGCGCAGCCTGGGAGTGCGCAGCAGTGCGCGCACCGCACGCTCGCGGGAATCCGCGGCTAGGGCTTCGTCGTAGGTGGGGTTCGCCGGGGCGGTCACGACCGCCGGCTGCTCGGCTCGCGTCATCCGCCCAGCCTATCCGCTGCGCTTGGCGGCTGCGGAGGGCTGTGCACGACCCCGGGGTGTGACCCCGGACCCACCTTCCGGACCCGCCTTCCCGGCCCGGCCCGAACGCCGGTGGGGCCGGAGGTGCCGCGCGGCGCCTCCGGCCCCACCGGGGGGGTTACTCGTCCGCGGCCGCCGGGGTCGCGGCCGTCTTCTTGGCCGGGGCCTTCTTGGCCACCGTCTTCTTGGCGGTCGTCTTCTTGGCCGCCGTCGTCTTCTTCGCGGCGGCGGCCTTCGTCGCCGTCGCCTTCTTCGCCGGGGCCTTCTTGGCGGGGGCCTTCTTCGCCACCTTCTTGGCCGGGCCCTTCGCCCGCTTCTCCGCGAGCAGCTCGTAGCCCCGCTCCGGCGTGATCGTCTCGACGTCGTCGTCCCGCCGCAGCGTCGCGTTCGTCTCGCCGTCCGTCACGTACGGACCGAAGCGGCCGTCCTTGACCACCACCGGCTTCTCGCTGACCGGGTCCGTGCCCAGCTCCTTCAGCGGCGGCTTGGCCGCGGCCCGGCCCCGCTGCTTCGGCTGCGCGTAGATCGCCAGCGCCTCGTCCAGCGTGATCGAGAAGAGCTGGTCCTCGGTCTCCAGCGACCGCGAGTCCGTGCCCTTCTTCAGGTACGGGCCGTAGCGGCCGTTCTGCGCCGTGATCTCCACGCCCTCCGCGTCCGCGCCGACCACGCGCGGCAGCGACATCAGCTTCAGCGCCTCGTCGAGGGTGACCGTGTCCAGGCTCATGGACTTGAAGAGCGAGGCCGTCCGCGGCTTGACCGCGTTCTTGCCCGTCTTCGGCGTGCCCTCGGGGAGGATCTCCGTCACGTACGGCCCGTAGCGGCCGTCCTTGGCGACGATCTCGTTCCCGCTGACCGGGTCCTTGCCGAGCTGGAACTCGCCGCTCGGCTTGGCGAACAGCTCCTCCGCGTACGCGATCGTCAGCTCGTCCGGAGCCATCTCGTCCGGTACGTCGGCCCGCTGGTGGCCCTCCGCGTCCTTCTCGCCGCGCTCCACGTAGGGCCCGTAGCGGCCGACGCGCAGCACGATGCCCTCGCCGACCGGGAAGGAGGAGATCTCCCGGGCGTCGATCGCGCCGAGGTCCGTGACCAGTTCCTTCAGACCGCCGAGGTGGTCCCCGTCGGCCGGCACGACCTCAGTCGCGTCCTCCGAGCCGAAGTAGAACCGCTTCAGCCACGGCACGGACTGGGCCTCGCCCCGCGCGATGCGGTCGAGGTCGTCCTCCATCTTCGCGGTGAAGTCGTAGTCGACGAGCCGCCCGAAGTGCGTCTCCAGCAGGTTCACCACGGCGAACGACAGGAAGGACGGCACGAGTGCCGTGCCCTTCTTGAAGACGTAGCCGCGGTCCAGGATCGTGCCGATGATCGACGCGTACGTCGACGGGCGGCCGATCTCGCGCTCTTCGAGCTCCTTGACCAGCGAGGCCTCGGTGTAGCGGGCCGGCGGCTTGGTCGAGTGCCCGTCCGCCGTGATCTCCTCGGCGGCGAGCGCGTCGCCCTCCGCGACCTGCGGCAGGCGCTTCTCGCGGTCGTCGAGCTCGGCGTTCGGGTCGTCCGCGCCCTCGACGTACGCCTTCATGAAGCCGTGGAAGGTGATCGTCTTTCCGGAGGCCGTGAACTCGGCGTCCCGGCCGTCGGAGGCCCGGCCGCCGATCTTCACGGTGACGCTGTTGCCGACCGCGTCCTTCATCTGGGAGGCGACGGTCCGCTTCCAGATCAGCTCGTACAGGCGGAACTGGTCGCCGGTCAGACCGGTCTCGGCCGGGGTGCGGAAACGATCACCCGAAGGACGGATCGCCTCGTGCGCCTCCTGCGCGTTCTTGACCTTGCCGGCGTAGACGCGCGGCTTCTCCGGCAGGTAGTCGGCCCCGTAGAGCTGGGTGACCTGCGCCCGCGCCGCCGACACCGCGGTGTCGGACAGCGTGGTGGAGTCGGTACGCATGTAGGTGATGAAGCCGTTCTCGTACAGCTTCTGCGCCACCTGCATCGTCGCCTTCGCACCGAAGCCCAGCTTGCGCGAGGCCTCCTGCTGGAGCGTCGTCGTGCGGAAGGGCGCGTACGGGGAGCGGCGGTACGGCTTGGACTCGACCGAGCGGACGGCGAACGAGGCGTCCGCCAGCGCGGCGGCCAGCGCCCGCGCGTTCGCCTCGTCGAGGTGCAGCACCTCGCTCTTGAGCTGCCCGTTCGAGCCGAAGTCGCGGCCCTGCGCGACGCGCTTGCCGTCCACCGTGTTCAGGCGGGCGACCAGCGTCGACGGGTCGGAGGCGTCACCGGCGCGGCCGGTGGAGAAGGTTCCGGTCAGGTCCCAGTACTCGGCGGTGCGGAAGGCGATGCGCTCGCGCTCTCGCTCGACGACGAGGCGGGTGGCCACCGACTGGACGCGGCCCGCCGACAGCTTCGGCATGACCTTCTTCCACAGGACCGGCGAGACCTCGTAGCCGTAGAGGCGGTCGAGGATGCGGCGGGTCTCCTGGGCGTCGACCATGCGCTGGTTGAGCTCGCGCGGGTTGGCGACGGCGTCGCGGATCGCGTCCTTGGTGATCTCGTGGAAGACCATCCGGTGGACGGGGACCTTGGGCTTGAGGACTTCCTGCAGGTGCCACGCGATGGCTTCGCCCTCGCGGTCCTCATCGGTGGCGAGGAAGAGTTCGTCGGACTCGGCCAGCAGCTCCTTGAGCTTCCTGACCTGGGCCTTCTTGTCCGCGTTGACCACGTAGATCGGCGCGAAGTCGTGCTCGACGTCGACGCCGAGGCGGCGGACCTCGCCCGTGTACTTGTCGGGAACCTCGGCCGCGCCGCTGGGGAGGTCGCGGATGTGCCCGACGCTCGCCTCGACGACGTATCCGGGGCCGAGGTAGCCCTTGATCGTCTTCGCCTTGGCTGGGGACTCGACGATGACGAGTCGGCGGCCGCCCTTTGCGGTCTCGCTAGTCGGGGACAACTTGGCTCTTCTCTCCGGTCGGCACTCGGTCGCAGTACGGCGACGCTGCGGAGTGTGACGGTACAACCCGCCCCCGTGTCAAACGGCAGAAGCCCGCAACGGCCACTCGAACGGTAACCCGACAAGTGCCGTTTCTGCCGCCCGGATGCCGCGCCGGGGCGTTGCCGATCACCGCGCAGGGTGGCCGGGGGGCCGTCTGGCCGCGCCTTCGGCCCTGGTCCCGGGCCTGCTCCGGCGTCGCCCGAGCGGGTCGGACACACGGCCGGATCCGGCCCGCGCGGCCCTCTCGATCCCGGTGCGGGAGCCGCGCGGGGCGCACCGGTCCGAAGGCCGTCCCCGCCCCGCCGGCGGGCGCGCCCGGCGCCGCGGCCACGACGGGGCGCACGCCCTGCGCCACCGGCACCCGATGGCGGGGCACGCGCCCCCGTCAGGCCTGCGGAGCGGCCCCGAACAGCGGGAACACGGCCTTCGCGAAGATCGCCGGACCGTTTTCCGCGCCGATTCCCCTTACCCCCGGGCCGCTCCGGGGATCCCCCCGGATCCCCCTGCGCAGGAGACTGGCAGCCCTGTGGGTACGGCGGGCGAACCCCGGGTTACATCCCGGGGCCGACTACTGGGCGGGGCGTGCCACGGGGTCCAGGAAGCCCTGCTCGACCAGCAGCCGGATGGCCTCCGGCGTGCGGTCCCGCAGCACGACCGGGTCCTCCTGCATCAGCTGCGCGATCGCGTCCAGGATCCGGCCCGCGCTCAGTGAGCCGTCACACACTCCGGCGAAGCCGGCGCCGACCGTGTCGACCTTGGTGGCGCGCCGCATTCCGCGGTTCTGCCGGAGCACGACGTGTTCCGGATCCTCGGCTCCGGGCGCGCCGACCTGCTCCTGGACCACTTCCTCGGCCAGCGCGAAATGGGCCTCCAGCAGGGCCGCGTCGTCGTGCTGGCGCAGGTAGTCCTGGCGCGCGAAATGGGCCAGGACGGCCTCGCCGAGCGGCTGCTCCACCGTGTGGGGCCACTCCTCGACCACGATCGAGGGCTCGGCCGCGTCCGTCCGGCGCAAGGTGATCCACCCGAAGCCGACGGACTTGGTCCCCCGGGCCTCGAACTCGTCCAGCCAGTCCTCGTAGCGCCGCGTGTACTCGGCGGGGTCGCTCCGGTGGTCGCCCGCGTCCCTCAGCCACAGCTCCGCGTACTGCGTCACGTCCTGCTCGTCACGCTGCACGATCCAGGCGTCGCAGCCGCGCGGCACCCAGGAGCGCAGCCGGTCGCGCCAGTCCTCGCCCTCCACGTGCTGCCAGTTGCCGAGGAACTGCGCGTAGCCGCCCTGGTTGAGCCGCTCGCCGGCCTGCTGGACCAGGGTCCGGCACAGGTCGTCGCCGCCCATGCCGCCGTCCCGGTACGTCAGCCGGGCGCCGGGGGAGATCACGAACGGCGGGTTCGAGACGATGAGGTCGTACGTGGCCTGGCCGACCGGCTCGAAGAGCGACCCGGTGAGCAGCTCGGCCTCCGGAGCCCCGGACAGGGCCAGCGTCAGACGGGTGAACTCCAGGGCCCTGGGGTTGACGTCGGTGGCCGTGACCCGGGTGGCGTGCCGGGACGCGTGCAGCGCCTGGATTCCGGATCCGGTGCCGACGTCGAGGGCGGAGCCGACCGGGGTGCGGACGGTGATCCCGGCGAGCGTGGTGGAGGCGCCGCCGACGCCCAGGACCACGCCCTCCTCGCGGCTGCCGATCCCGCCGGCCCCGCCGACGGAGCAGCCGAGGTCGGAGACGATGAACCAGTCCTCGCCGTCCGGGCCGCCGTACGGGCGCACGTCGACGGTGGCGTGCACCTCGTCGCCCTCCAGCCGCAGCCAGCCGTCGGTCAGCGCCGCCTCGACGGGCAGCGCCCGTTCGGCGTGTACGTACGGCTCCGGCTGCTGGAGCAGGAACAGCCGGACCAGGCTCGCGAGCGCTCCGTCGCCCCGGCCGCGGGTGGCGCGCAGGGCGGGGACGGTCTCGCTGCGGGCCAGCGCGGCGTAGGCGGGGGCGCCGAGCAGGTCGAGCAGCCCGTCGGCGGTGAATCCGGCGGCGAGCAGCGCGGCGCGGAGCTCGGGGGCGCGGTCGGGCTTGGGGAGGCTGGTGGTACTCACCCGTCCATTGTGTCGGCTGGGACCCGTCCTGCCGGTCACACCGGGCCCGGAGGTACGAAAGGGCGGCCGCGGCCCCTTCCGGGACCCCGGCCGCCCTGATCGGCGTACGCACGGGTGAGCGCGTGGGGCGCTGCGCGGCGTACCGCGCGAAACGGCGCCCGCGCGCCTCGCGCGCCCCGGCCGCGCTACTGGGACGGCGCCGGTGCCGTCGCGGCCTGGCAGCCCTTCTGACTGTTGATCGCCTGGCCCAGGCCGCCCGCCTTGAGCTGCGCGAGCGCGTCCTGGCCGCCCTTCGTCACGTCCTTGAGCCCGCCCGCGACCTCCGTGAGGCCGTCGGCGAACTTCGTCTTGTCCTGGGGGTCGAGAGCGTCCGTCTTCGCCTTCAGGTCGGCGTAGCCCTGGGAGGTCGTGTCGAAGCCCTTGGCCGCCGCCTCCTGGGTCGCGGCGCCGTTCTTGACCGGCGGAACGCCCGCCGACCGCAGGGCGGCCGCCATCGCCTTGTACGACTCGGTCATGGTCGCGAACGCCGCCGAGTCGGTCTTCTGGACCTGGTCGGGCTTGTTGCTCTCCGAGGCCACGCGCTTGATCTCGACATTGGCCGCCTCGATCTTCTCGATCTCGGGCTGCCACTGGTCACAGACCTTCTTGGCCCAGGAGCCGGCCTTCTGGTCGGTCTCGTCCCCGCCGCATCCGGACAGGACGAGCATGAGCGCCGCACCGCCCGCCAACGTGGCCGCAAACTTCTTGTTCACCGGATTGGTCCCTTCGAAGGCTTCCGCCCGGAAGATACACGCCCACCCTCCGGAGACGCACAAAGGCGGACAGACGGCGCGTGAGTACGCGCCGCCCGTCCGCCTTTCGGACGTACCGGCCGGCCCTGCCCGGCCCTGTCCGTGACGCTGTGCGGTCCTCCGGTCAGGAGACCGTCGCGGGATCGGCCGACTGGGCCACCCGCTCGGCGGCTCCGCCTTCGGTGTCGTCGCCGACGGCGATGCCGCGGCGCTTGGAGACGTACACCGCGACGATGATGACGCCGATCGCGAGGACTGCGACGACGGCCCGCACGGCCGGGCTGCTGTCCCCGCCGTAGCTGAACTGCACGACCGCGGGGGCGATCAGCAGTGCCACCAGGTTCATGACCTTGAGCAGCGGGTTGATCGCCGGTCCGGCGGTGTCCTTGAAGGGGTCGCCGACCGTGTCGCCGATGACGACCGCGGCGTGGGCCTCGCTGCCCTTGCCGCCGTGGTGGCCGTCCTCGACGAGCTTCTTCGCGTTGTCCCACGCGCCACCGGAGTTGGCGAGGAAGACCGCCATCAGGGTGCCCGTACCGATGGCGCCGGCGAGGAAGGAGCCGAGCGCGCCCACGCCGAGGGAGAAGCCCACGGCGATGGGGGTGAGCACGGCGAGCAGGCCGGGCGTGGCGAGCTCGCGCAGCGCGTCCTTGGTGCAGATGTCCACGACGCGCCCGTACTCGGGCTTCTCGCTGTAGTCCATGATCCCGGGGTGCTCGCGGAACTGGCGGCGCACCTCGTAGACGACGGCGCCCGCGGAGCGGGAGACGGCGTTGATGGCGAGACCGGAGAACAGGAACACGACGGCCGCGCCCAGGATCAGCCCGACGAGGTTGTTGGGCTGTGCGATGTCCAGGCTGAGGTTCATCTCCCCGGCCTTGGCACCGACCTCCCTGACCGCGGTGGCGATCGCGTCGTTGTACGAGCCGAACAGGGCCGCCGCGGCGAGCACGGCCGTGGCGATGGCGATGCCCTTGGTGATGGCCTTCGTGGTGTTGCCCACGGCGTCCAGGTCGGTCAGGACCTGCGCACCGGCGCCCTCGACGTCGCCGGACATCTCGGCGATGCCCTGGGCGTTGTCGGAGACGGGCCCGAAGGTGTCCATGGCGACGATGACGCCGACGGTGGTGAGCAGGCCGGTGCCGGCCAGGGCCACCGCGAAGAGCGCGAGCAGGATCGACGTACCGCCGAGCAGGAACGCGCCGTAGACGCCGAGGCCGATGAGCAGGGCCGTGTAGACGGCGGACTCCAGGCCGACCGAGATTCCGGCGAGGACGACGGTGGCGGCTCCCGTCAGGGAGGACTTGCCGATGTCCCGGACAGGGCGCCGGTTGGTCTCGGTGAAGTAGCCGGTCAGCTGCTGGATCAGGGCCGCGAGCACGATGCCGATGGCGACGGCGACGACGGCCAGGATGCGCGGGTCACCGGTGTGGTTGGTGATCGCCGGGTTCTCGACGCCGACGAGCTCCTTGTAGGTGGCCGGCAGGTAGGCGTAGACGGCGATCGCGACCAGCGCCAGGGAGATCACGGCGGAGATGAAGAACCCGCGGTTGATGGCGGTCATCCCGCTGCGGTCGCTGCGCCGCGGGGAGACCGCGAAGATGCCGATCATCGCGGTGATGACGCCGATCGCGGGCACGATCAGCGGGAAGGCGAGGCCCAGGTCGCCGAAGGCGGCCTTGCCGAGGATGAGCGCGGCCACCAGGGTGACGGCGTAGGACTCGAAGAGGTCGGCCGCCATTCCGGCGCAGTCTCCGACGTTGTCGCCCACGTTGTCGGCGATGGTCGCGGCATTGCGCGGGTCGTCCTCCGGAATGCCCTGCTCGACCTTGCCGACCAGGTCGGCGCCGACGTCGGCGGCCTTGGTGAAGATTCCGCCGCCCACACGCATGAACATCGCGATCAGGGCGGCGCCGAGACCGAAGCCCTCCAGGACCTTGGGGGCGTCGGCGGCGTAGACCAGGACGACGCAGGAGGCGCCGAGGAGTCCGAGGCCGACGGTGAACATGCCGACGACGCCACCCGTCCGGAAGGCGATCTTCATCGCCTTGTGGGAGACCTCCGTCAGGTCCTTGGCGGGCTCCCCCTCGGCCGGGGTGGCCTCACGTGCGGCGGCGGCGACGCGGACGTTGGCGCGGACCGCCAGGCGCATGCCGATGTAGCCGGTGGCGGCCGAGAAGATGGCGCCCACGAGGAAGAAGGCGGAACGCCCGCCCCGCTGCGACCAGTCGTCGGCGGGGAGCAGGAAGAGCAGGAAGAACACCACGACGGCGAAGATGCCGAGGGTGCGCAACTGCCGGCCGAGGTAGGCGTTGGCGCCTTCCTGGACGGCTGCGGCGATCTTCTTCATGCTGTCGGTTCCCTCGTCGGCGGCGAGGACCTGGCGGACCAGGATCTGCGCGACGACGAGTGCGGCAAGTGCCACTGCCGCAATGACGATCACGATGAGCCGATTGTCATCGGTGAGTACTGCGGCTGCCAGATCTGTGGTGCGATCCGGCGCAATGGGGGTGAAGAGCCCCGTCATTCGTCCTCCTTGACGTGATGAGCTCAAGATGTGGACGGATTGTAGGGAGCGTTCCCCGATCAAAACAGTGCGCAGGAAACGCAATTGGCGTGCTCTCGCTCCTCAGCAATAGATCGCGTCACTCCATTACCCTCGAAAGTAGTAATGGGGCAAAGGCATTGACGCCTCATCATTGATCTAGGGAAATGAAAAAGGCCCTGCTCAGCAGGGCCTTGATAAAGATCGGAAGATACGAAGGATTGCGCACGGGGCGGCTCGCGGTGGATCTCAGGGAAGATCGGAGACTCCGGCCACGGGCCAGCTCATCCGGATGGTCCCGCCCGATTCCCCACTGCTCACCTCGACGTCGTCGACGAGCCCGCTGATCACCGCGAGTCCCATCTCGTCCTCGGTCTCGCCTTCGGACTCCAGGACGGCGGTGATGCCGGACACCGCCTCCCCGCCGCCGGACGGCGCGGGGACCTCGTCGCCGACCTCGATGGAGAACACCTTGTCGTCCTCGGTCAGCACCACCCGGACGGGCGCGGTCAGCCCGTTGCTCCGATGGAGTCCGACGGCACGCGAACAGGCCTCACCCACGGCGAGGCGGACCTCGTCGAGGACGGCTTCCTCCACGCCGACCCGGCGCGCCACGGCGGCCGCGACGAGGCGGGCCGTCCGGACGTGTTCGGGCTGGGCGCTGAAGCGCAGTTCAACGGTGGCCATGCGCATCCCCCTCGGACTACGGGCGTGCTTTGACAGGGGCCCAGGCCGACCATGGCCCGGTATCCCCGCTCTCCTTGCCGGCCCCCCGCCGCCCGAAGGCCGCAGGGAGCCGCGCGGAGCCGTCAGTCGGTCGCGTTGACGGCGTCTTCCACCGTGGTGTGGATCGGAAACACCTTGGTCAGACCGGTGATGCGGAAGATCTTCAGGATGCGCTCCTGGTTGCACACCAGACGGAGCGAGCCCTCGTGCGCACGGACGCGCTTGAGGCCTCCCACGAGCACACCGAGGCCGGTGGAGTCGAGGAAGTCCACCCGCTCCATGTCGACAACCAGGTGGTAGCTGCCGTCGTTCACCAACTCGACCAACTGCTCGCGCAGCTTGGGCGCGGTATACACATCAATCTCGCCACCGACCTCCACGACCGTACGGTCGCCGACAGTGCGAGTCGACAGGGACAGGTCCACGGATCCTCCAGCACCTTGCTATCGAGCGACGCCCCCTCACCCGAAGGTAGGCGAGGGAATGGCTGCCGCGATGGCATTCAATCACTTACCGGCAGGCGCGCACGACGCCTTCGGACCATTGTCCCGCACGCCGGTGACACACTCGGTTCCGATGGCCGACACATCCGGTCCCGGACGGCCCACGGCACCCGCGGACCCACGACCCACCCCCGACACGGTCCTGGACCGCCTGTCACGGGGGCCTTCCCGTGCTGCGCGCATCACCCATACGGAGCACTTGCCCCCTCGGGCGGGTCGTCATGCAGTCTGGCCGGACCGCATCCGAACAGACGTCGTAGCCGCGATCCGATCGGCCGGAATCGACCATCCGTGGGAACACCAGGCCGCGGCGGCCGAGCTCGCCCTCGACGGAACGTCCGTGGTCGTGGCCACCGGAACCGCCTCGGGCAAGTCCCTGGCCTATCTCGCACCCGTGCTCTCCGCCCTTGCGGACGGCGCCGAGGCCCCGAACGGCAGGGGCGCGACCGCCCTGTACCTGGCCCCCACCAAGGCCCTGGCGGCCGACCAGCGGCGCGCCGTACGGGACCTGGCCGCCCCGCTGGGCAACGCCGTACGCCCCGCGGTCTACGACGGGGACACGCCCGTCGAGGAACGCGAGTGGGTGCGCCAGTACGCGAACTACGTCCTGACCAACCCCGACATGCTGCACCGCGGGATCCTCCCGGCCCACCCGCGCTGGTCCTCCTTCCTGCGGGCCCTGCGCTACGTGGTCATCGACGAGTGCCACACCTACCGCGGGGTCTTCGGCTCCCACGTGGCACAGGTGCTGCGCCGGCTGCGGCGCCTGTGCGCGCGCTACGGCGCCGAACCGGTGTTCCTGCTGGCCTCCGCGACCGCGAGCGACCCGGCGGCGGCCGCGTCCCGGCTCACCGGCGTACGGGTGATCGAGATCACCGACGACGCCTCACCGCGGGGCGAGGTGGTCTTCGCCCTCTGGGAGCCGCCGCTGCTCACGGAGCTGCGCGGCGAGAAGGGCGCGCCCGTACGCCGTACGGCCACCGCCGAGACGGCCGACCTGCTGACCGACCTGGTGGTCCAGGGGGTCCGTACGGTCGCCTTCGTCCGCTCCCGGCGCGGCGCCGAGCTGATCTCCGTGATCACCCAGGAACGGCTCGCGTCGGTCGACCGGTCGCTGCCCCGCCGGGTCGCCGCCTACCGCGGCGGCTACCTCCCGGAGGAGCGCCGGGCCCTGGAGAGGGCCCTGCACTCCGGCGAACTGCTCGGACTGGCCGCCACGACGGCCCTGGAGCTGGGCGTGGACGTCTCCGGGCTGGACGCCGTCCTGATCACCGGCTACCCGGGCACCCGGGCCTCCCTGTGGCAGCAGGCGGGCCGCGCGGGGCGCTCGGGCCAGGGCGCCCTGGCCGTGCTGATCGCCCGGGACGACCCGCTGGACACCTACCTCGTCCACCACCCCGAGGCGCTGTTCCAGCGGCCGGTGGAGGCCACCGTCCTGGACCCCGACAACCCGTACGTCCTCGCCCCGCACCTGTGCGCGGCGGCGGCGGAGCTACCGCTGACCGACGCCGACCTGGAGCTCTTCGGCCCGGCGACCGAGGACCTCCTCCCCCAGCTCGAAGCGGCGAAGCTGCTGCGCCGCCGGGCCACCGCCTGGCACTGGACCCGCCGGGAGCGGGCCTCGGACCTGACCGACATCCGGGGCGGCGGCGGCCGCCCGGTGCAGATCGTCGAGGCCTCCACCGGCCGGCTGCTGGGCACGGTCGACGAGTCGGCGGCCCACACCGCCGTCCACGAGGGGGCCGTCCACCTCCACCAGGGCCGCACGTATCTCGTGCAGCACCTGGACCTGGAGGATTCGGTGGCCCTCGTGGAGCAGGCGGACCCGCCCTTCTCCACCACGGCCCGTGACACCACCTCCATCTCCGTCCTGGAGACCGAGACCGAGATCCCGTGGGGCTCGGCCCGGCTCTGCTTCGGCTCCGTCGAGGTCACCAACCAGGTCGTCTCCTACCTGCGCCGCAAGCTGATCACCGGCGAGGTGCTGGGCGAGGCCAAGCTCGACCTGCCGCCCCGCACCCTGCGCACCCGGGCCGTGTGGTGGACCGTGACCGAGGACCACCTCGACGAGGCCCGGATCAGCCCGGAGATCCTCGGCGGCGCCCTGCACGCCGCCGAACACGCCTCCATCGGCATGCTCCCGCTGTTCGCCACCTGCGACCGCTGGGACATCGGCGGCGTCTCCGTGCCGCTCCATCCCGACACCCTCCTCCCCACGGTCTTCGTCTACGACGGCCACCCCGGCGGCGCCGGATTCGCGGAACGCGCCTTCAGCACCGCCCGCGCCTGGCTGACGGCGACCCGCGACGCGATCGCGGCCTGCGAGTGCGAGGCCGGCTGCCCCTCCTGCATCCAGTCCCCCAAGTGCGGCAACGGCAACGAACCCCTGCACAAGCGCGGCGCCGTCCGCCTGCTCACCCGCCTCCTCGCCGAATCCCCGGCCACCCCGCCCACACCACCCGCCCCACCGCCCGAAACCTGACCCTGGGCCGGGCCCGGCCCTGGGCGGGGTCCGGCCCAGAGCGGAGACCGGCCCTGGGCGGGGACCGACCCAGAGCGGAGACCGGCCCTGGGCGGGGTCCGGCCCAGAGCGGAGACCGACCCAGAGCGGAGACCGACCCAGAGCGGGGACCGACCCAGAGCGGGGACCGACCCAGGGCGGGATCCGACCCAAGGCTGGGGCCGCAGCCAGGTGGGACCGGGCGGGGCCTCCTGCCGGCGCGGGGCCTCAGCCCTGGGACGGGGACCCCGGCCGGGCCGGGGCTCCGCCTCACCGGGGCCTGCCCAACCCTGCAGCGGGCCCTCAGGCCGGCGGCTCCGTGGGCGGGCCTGCCCGGGCCCGGATCGCCGCGGTGAACGGGCCCGCCGCGACCCTCGCGGTGACCTCGGCAACCTCACCCCGGAGCAGGCACCCACCGAGCGCCGCCCCCTGCGCCCGGGCCACCCGCAGAGCCGTCGCGCACGCCGTCTCCGGCCCGTGGGCCCAGGTGGCCGCCGCCGCGAGCGCCGCCAGGTCCGCGGCGGCGGCCGCCCGGTGGCGGGCCACGACGGCCTGGCCGAGCAGCAGCACGCCGCCGAACACCGCACCCAGCACCGTCGCCACCAGCGCCGCCCAGACCGTGGCCGAACCCCGGTCCCGGCTCACGGCGGCGGCCCCACGCTGTCCTCCGCCAGGGCCACCGCCTGCGCGCCGAGCCGCACCGGCAGCCCGTTCGGCCCCGGCGCGGGCGCCGCCACCCGGACCCGCCAGAGGTCGCCCACCCGCTCCAGCTCCACCCGTGCCCCCGGTGGGGCGGCCGCCCGGGCCGCCGCCTCCGCCACCTCCACCGGCTCCGACCGGGCCGCCGCCCGGGCACCGGCCCGGGCCGCGTCCACACACCGGATCTGTGCGGCCGCCGCCATCAGGGCCCACACCAGCAGCGCGGCGAACAGCACCAGCGCCGGGATCACCAGGGCGGCCTCCGCCGTCACATAACCCCGGTCGGACTTTCCCCGGGCGCTGCGTGACCCTCCCTCAGAACGGCACATCGAGCGCCTTTCCGATGGTCGACTGCAGGGCGGTGGAGACGACTTCACTCGTCACCACCTTGTAGAGGACGGCCGCGAATGCGCACGCCGCGATCGTGCCCATGGCGTATTCCGACGTGGACATCCCCTTGTCGCCCCCGCGCCCCTTGAGCGCCGTCCGAACACGAAACCAGATGATCCTCATGACAACCTCCTGTGGATTTCCGCTGTTGATGTCTGTGGTCAATGCGACTTCAGGTGTTCGAGAGAAGTCCCGAGGCCATACCGATCACCACCGGCGCGACCCCGATCGCGAGAAAAGCGGGGAGAAAACACAGCCCGACCGGTGCGGTGACGAGAACCGCCGCCCGCTGCGCCCGCGCTGCCGCCGCACGGGCCCGGTCCTCCCGCAGCCCGGACGCGAGCCGGGAGACCGGTTCCGCCGCGGGCGCCCCCGTCCGGTCGGCCCGTTCCAGGCAGTCCGCGAGCGCCCGGGCACCCGGTATCTCCGCCAACCTCCCCCACCCGGCGCCTGGTTCACCGCCGAGCCGCAGCTCCGCACCGGCCCTCGCCAGCCGGTCGCCGACCGGGCCGCCCAGCGACTCCCCGACCACCTCGGCGGCCTCCACCGGGCCGGCCCCAGCCGCGAGGCATGCGGCCAACAGATCGGCGGCGAAAGGCAGCTGACGCTCCGCCTCCCGGAGATCCAGCGCGACCGGCGGCCGCGCCCTGGCCTGCCACCGCCGCACACCGAGTGCGGCCAGACCGCCGACGGCCACCCCCGTCACTCCGCCGACGAGCACCCAGCCCGCCAGCAGCGCTCCGGCCGGACCGGCCCACGCGGTGACCGCGCCCCTGATCGCGAAGCCGAGCACCGGTCCCCGGAGCCCCGGTCGGGGCCCGAACAGGGCCGCCGTCCTGCGTCCGGCCGCCCGCGTCCGGATGCGCGCCGTCACCGCCGACACCAGCCACAGCGCGATCGCCGCCGTACAGACGGCCATCCCCAGCCTGTGGACGGCGGAGCCACCCATCACCGCTCCCCCGCCCGGACGATCCGCCGGCACCACGACAGCCCGAGCGCCTCCAGCACCCCACCCGCCAGCAGGCAACCCCACCCCATCGGCGTGTGCAGCAGCACCCGCAGCGGATCCGCGCCCAGCCCGGTGCCGATCAGCAGGCCCACCAGCGGCAGCAGGGCGAGCACCAGCACCGTCGACCGCGCCCCCGCCAACTGGGCCCGCAGCGACTCCTGCCGGTCCCGCTCGGCCCGCAGGGCCCCCTCCAGCCGTTCCAGTCCGGCGGCCAGTCCCGCACCGCCGTCCACCGACACCCGCCAGCAGGCCGCCATCCCGGCCAGCCCTCCCGCACCTGGCTCCCGTGCCGCCTGGCGCAGCGCACCGGGCACGTCTCCGCCGAAGGCCGCGGCGGCCAGCACCCCCGTCTCCGCCGCGCCCGGCCCACCGGGGCCGACGGCCGTTCTGCGCATCGCGGCCGTGAGCGCCTGCCCGGGCTGGGCTCCCGCCCGCAGCTCACCCACGACCGCCCCGCACAGGGCCACCACCTCGGCGGCCCGTGCCGCCCGGGCCCGCTCCCGCGCCCGTACCCGCAGCCACCGGCGTACCAGCGGCACCGCCGCCGCCCCCGCCAGCAGCGGGATAACCGATCCGCCGAGCCCCGCGACGACCAGCCCCGCCGCGAGGCAGGCCCACTCCCGCCACCGCGCCGCCCGCACCCGTACGGCGATCAGCAGCCGTTCCTGGCGCGGCGGACCGAGGGGGACGACCGGACCGCCCGCGGCGAGCACCACCCGGGCCCGCCGGGACACCCGGTCGCCGCCGGCGAGCCCCCAGGCGGCCGCCCCGGCGCACAGCACACCGGCGAACAGCGGCAGCGGCATCCCGGCCCCCGCGCTCACCGGACGCCTCGCAGCAGCGGGCGAAGCCGTTCCCAGCCCGGCTCCTTCACGAAGCCCCGGGCGGCCCAGCGCAGCGCCGGTACGGTGACCACCAGGCCGGCGGCGTCCCGCTCCAGTACGTGCACCTCGGCCAGTCGGCGCCGCCCCTCCCGGTCCCGGACCAGGTGCAGCACCAGGGTCAGCGCGGCGGCCAACTGGCTGTGCAGGGCCGCCCGGTCGAGCCCGGCGGCCGTCCCGAGCGCCTCCAGCCGGGCGGGGACATGGGCCGCGGCATTGGCGTGGACCGTCCCGCAGCCTCCCTCGTGCCCGGTGTTCAGGGCGGCGAGCAGGTCCGCCACCTCGGCGCCCCGCACCTCACCCACCACCAGCCGGTCGGGCCGCATCCGCAGCGCCTGGCGGACCAGGTCGGCCAGGGTGACCAGGCCCGCCCCCTCCTGGTTGGCCGGCCGGGTCTCCAGCCGCACGACATGCGGATGGTCGGGGCGCAGCTCGGCCGAGTCCTCGGCCAGGACGATCCGCTCGCCCGGGCCGACCAGCCCCAACAGGGCGCTGAGCAGAGTTGTTTTGCCGGTTCCGGTGCCGCCGGAGACGAGGAACGACAGCCGGGCCCGGACCATGTCCCGGAGCAGTCGGTGCCCGCCCGGCGGCAGTGTCCCCGCGGCGACGAGCTCCTCCAGCGTGAACGCCCGCGGCCGCACCACCCGCAGCGAGAGGCAGGCCGAGCCGACCGAGACCGGAGGCAGCACGGCATGGAGCCGGGTCCCGTCGGGCATCCGGGCGTCCACCCAGGGCCTGGCGTCGTCCAGGCGCCGCCCCGCCACCGCGGCGAGCCGCTGGGCGAGCCTGCGCACGGCCTCCGCGTCGGCGAAGGTCACCCCGGTCAGCTCCAGTCCGCCGCCCCGGTCCACCCACACCCGGTCGGGGGCCGCCACCAGCACGTCGGTGACCTCCGGATCGGCGAGCAGCGCCTCCAGCGGGCCCGCGCCGACGAGCTCGGACCGTAACTCGGCTGCCACGCCCAGCACTTCCGCGTCGCCGAGCAGCCTGCCCTGGGCCCGCAGAGCGGCCGCCACCCGCGCCGGGGTCGGTTCCGCCCCGCTCTCGGCGAGACGCCGGCGCACCGCGTCCAGGAGCACGGCGCTCATGCCGGCACCCCCTGGGCGGAGCCGAGCGCCCGCTGCCAGAAACCGTCGCAGAAGCGGGCTAGCGCGCCCCGCCCCTGTGTCCCCGGCGGTTCCCCCTCGGCCACCCGCCCGGGCAGCCCCACCTCGACCGGCACCTCCCCGGCCAGCGGTGCCCCCAGCAGCCCGGCCACGGACTCCGGATCGAGACCACCCGGGCAGCGGCCCCGTACGACGACCCGCACGTCCCGGGCCACCATCCGCACCCCGGCCGCCACCCGGCCCGCGGCGGCCACGGACCGCAACTCGCCCGGCACCACCATCAGCACCAGGTCGAGCTGGGCCAGCACCTCGGCCACGGCTTCGTCGACCCGCCGCGGCAGGTCGACCACCACCACCCCGCCCCGGCGGCGCGCGGCGGCGACCACGGACCGGATCGCGGCGGGCGGCACCACCACCCGGTCCCCGCGGTCCCAGCTGAGCACGCGAAGGTCGTGCAGCTCGGGCAGGGACTCCTCCAGCGCTCCGGCCCCGACCCGGCCCCGCGAGGCCGCGAAGTCCGGCCAGCGCAGCCCTTCGGCGCTCTCGCCCCCGAGCAGGACGTCCATGCCCCCGCCCAGCGGGTCACCGTCGATGAGGATGGTCCGCTCCCCGGCGCGGGCGGCCCGCACGGCGAGCGCGCAGGCCAGGGTGGAGGCTCCGGCCCCGCCGCTGCCGCCGATCACCCCCACGGCGAGGGCGGGCCGTCCGGCTCCCTCCACGACGTCGGCGATGCGGTCGACGAGCAGGCTCTCGGCGTCGGGGAGCCGCAGCACCTCCTCGGCGCCGATCTCCACCGCCCGCTGCCACACGTGGGGGTCGTCCAGGTCCCGGCCGACGAGGAACACCCCGGCCCTGCGCGGCGCTCCCCGCACCCGCCGGGCGGCGTCGTCGCCCACCAGCACGAGCGGTGCGGATTCCCATCCGGCGTTCACCGCCTCCCCGACCACCCCGGCGGCCCCGCCCGGCTCGGCAGCAACCCCCGGCTCGGGCACCGCCTGGCGCACCTGCGGCTCGGCACCCGCCGCGGCGCACAGCCGCAGCAGATCGTCGAGCAGCAGCGGATCCTCGGTGATGATCAGCGGCCGCCCGCCGCCAGGTGCGGATCCGGCCATGGATCCGCGTCCGAGGGCCGTACCGGCCCCTGCCCCCCTTCCGCCGACCACGGCTTCCGGTGATTCACACGACTTCGATCGGGCCACGATCTCCGCCCCCTTCTCACTGCAAATGCTTCCGCCACGGACTTCGCGGCTGGAATCACCGTGCAGCGATCAGGAAAAAGAAGTGGATCTTGGTGGATAACTGTGGACAACCCCTCGGTTGTGAATAACCCGGTCACCCTCTCAGGTGAGTTCCGGAGCGAGGCGGAACCACTACGCACCGTCACGAGTCTGATGTGGTGAGGGCCTTCGCCGCGTCGGCCCCGCACAAGAGGAGGGGCCGGAGGATGGTCACTTGGGGCCGAAGGCAGGGACGCGAACCGCGTCCGGACATGCGACGACCCCCGCCGGGGGGGAGAGCGGGGGTCGTCCCCACGGTCCGACTCGGGGGGGGAGGAGCCAGACCGGGTTAGCACGGTCGCGAACGATCCGTGACTTCCATGGTGTACCCGAGAGCCTTCTCAGGCAAACCCACGCGCCACACCTTACGCCGAATGGTGGGCGCATATGCTCGGGGCGTGGAAAATCAGCCCTTGCCGCACTCCTCGCCTCGCACGGCAGCCTTCTTCGACCTGGACAAGACGGTCATTGCGAAGTCGAGCACCTTGACGTTCAGCAAGTCCTTCTACCAAGGCGGCCTGATCAACCGGCGAGCCGTGTTGCGCACCGCGTACACGCAGTTCATCTTCCTGGCCGGCGGCGCCGACCACGATCAGATGGAACGGATGCGCGAGTACCTGTCCGCCCTCTGTAAGGGGTGGAACGTGCAGCAGGTGCGGGAGATCGTCGCCGAGACCCTGCACGACCTCATCGACCCGATCATCTACGACGAGGCCGCGTCCCTGATCGAAGCCCACCACACCGCCGGCCGCGACGTGGTGATCGTGTCCACCTCGGGCGCGGAAGTCGTCGAGCCCATCGGGGAGATGCTCGGCGCGGACCGGGTCGTCGCCACCCGCATGGTCGTGGGTGAGGACGGTTGCTTCACCGGCGAGATCGAGTACTACGCCTACGGGCCCACCAAGGCCGAGGCCGTACGCGAACTCGCGGAGTCCGAGGGGTACGACCTCACCCGGTGCTACGCCTACAGCGACTCGGCCACCGACGTCCCGATGCTCGAAGCCGTCGGGCACCCCCACGCCGTCAACCCCGACCGGGCGCTGCGGCGGGAGGCCGTGGCGCGCGAATGGCCGGTCCTGGTCTTCAACCGGCCCGTGCGGCTGAAGCAGCGCCTCCCCGGACTCTCCATGCCGACCCGGCCCGCCCTGGTCGCCGCGGCAGCTGTGGGCGCGGCGGCCGCCACCGCCGGGCTGGTCTGGTACGCGAGCCGGCGCCGCGCCCACGCGCTCGCCGCGACCCGCTCTGCCTGAATGTCCTGACCTGCACTGATAAGACCTGTCCGGTTCGCCCTTGGTCGTCCCGGAAAGTAAAAACTGGAGCCAGGGGTTTCGCATGGCTCCGAAGCGGAGTACAAATAAAGCAACGGCCCGCGAGACCAAAGAACATCCGAGAGGATCATCTTTAAAACGCAGTAAGGCCCACGGACCGAAGCATGAGCGCCGAGCACCCACGCGACGTCGACCCGTCGATTACGGGCCAGCCGCACCAGGTAACGGGCAAAGACCCCGACCTGATGGGCAACTATCGAGGACGCTTGGTAACTGGGCGTAAATGCCAGCGGCGACACCAAAGCAAGACGGTGTCGCCGCAACCCGTGTCCGGGGCCGAACGGCTGTAACACGCGGATCGGGTGGGTCCGCGGACAGGCGGGGAACGGGCGGGAACGGACGGATCAGGCCGCGCCGCGCTGCAGGGCTTCGCAGACCGCCGTCGACTCCCGGACACCCAGCTCGATCGCCCGGCCGCAGTGGCCGATCCACGCCGACATGCCCTCCGGGGTCCCGGAGACGTAGCCCTCGAAAGCGGCCAGGTAGGCGTCGCTCCCCTGCTCCGCGTGGCCGACCTCCGCCGGACAGATGGCCTTCGGGTCCAGGCCGCTGTTGATCAGGACGATCCGCTCCGCCGCCCGTGCGACCAAGCCGTTGTACGAGGCGAACGGGCGCAGGGCCAGCAGCTCGCCGTGCACCACCGCCGCCGTGATCAGGGCCGGGGCGGAACCGCCCGCGATGATCAGGCGGGACAGCCCGTCGAGGCGGCCCGCCACCTCCTCGGCGCTCGGCAGCGGGAGTCCGACCAGGGGCTCGGTCACCGGTTCGCCCGCCAGCCGGGGACGGCCCACCACGTCGCCGTCCGCCGTCGACCCGCACGCCACCAGGTGCAGCCGCGCCAGGACCCGTAGCGGCGACTGCCGCCAGATGCTCAGCAGTTGGCCGGCCTCCGCCGTCAGCCGCAGCGCCGCGCCCACCGTCAGGGCCTCCGGCTCCGACCCGAAGTCGGTCCGGCGGCGCACCTCCTCCAGCGCCCAGTCCGCGCCGGACAGCGCCGCGCTCCCGCGGGCGCCACGCAGGGCCGCCTCCGAGGTGATCTCACCGCTGCGGCGACGCATCACGCGGTGCCCGTAGACACGGTCCACGGCCTTGCGTACGGAATCGACGGACTCGGCGACACCGGGCAGCCCGGCCAGGGGGGCCAGCGGGTCAGAAGCGCTACTCATAAGTAGGGAGCCTACGCACTGCGCACCCTCGACACCGACCCCTCCTTGGAGTGGTCTTCTTCACTCACCTTGACAACACAGTGCTATCGAACCACTACGCTTGGTGAACATGAAGATCGCTTTCGTAGGGAAGGGCGGCAGCGGCAAGACGACCCTGTCCTCCCTCTTCATCCGCCACCTCGCCGCCAATGAGGCCCCTGTCGTCGCGGTGGACGCCGACATCAACCAGCACCTGGGCGCCGCGCTCGGCCTCACCGAGGAGGAGGCCGCCACACTGCCCGCCCTCGGCGCGCACCTGCCCCTGATCAAGGAGTACCTGCGGGGCTCCAATCCGCGCATCGCGTCCGCCGACACGATGATCAAGACCACCCCGCCCGGCCGCGGCTCGCGCCTGCTGCGCGTCACCGAGGACAACCCGGTCTACGAGGCCTGCGCGCGCACGCTCCTGCTCGACGGGGAGCCCGTACGGCTCATGGCCACCGGGCCGTTCACCGAGGCCGACCTGGGCGTGGCCTGCTACCACTCCAAGGTCGGAGCGGTCGAGCTCTGCCTCAACCACCTGGTGGACGGCCCGGACGAGTACGTGGTCGTCGACATGACGGCCGGCTCGGACTCCTTCGCCTCGGGCATGTTCACCCGATTCGACGTAACCTTCCTGGTCGCCGAACCGACCCGCAAGGGCGTCTCCGTCTACCGCCAGTACAAGGAGTACGCACGGGACTTCGGGGTCGCCCTCAAGGTCATCGGCAACAAGGTCCAGGGACCCGAGGACATCGAGTTCCTCCAGGACGAGGTGGGCGAGGACCTGCTCGTCACCGTCGGGCACTCGGACTGGGTACGGGCGATGGAGAAGGGCCGTCCGGCCTCCTTCGAGCTGCTGGAGGCGTCCAACCGGTTCGCCCTCCAGGAGCTCCAGGACGCCGCCGACGACTCCTACGCGCACCGTGACTGGGCCCGGTACACGGAGCAGATGGTGAGCTTCCACCTCAAGAACGCGGAGAGCTGGGGCAACGCCAAGACCGGGGCCGACCTGGCGGACCAGGTCGACCCCGATTTCGTCCTGCGCGAGGGGGCCGAGGCGCTCGTCAGCCCTCGTTCGCACTCTCCCCGGCCGGCTCCGCAGCCGGCTTGACGCCCGCGGGGGCGGCCGGCTTCGCCGGCGGCCCCGCGGTCAGGAACTTGGCCCAGCCCTCCTTCGGCGTCTCACCGACGTCGAGGCCGCGCATCCACTCCAGGGTCTTCGGGTCCTGCGCGTCCAGCCAGTCAGCCAGCTCCCGGAACGGGACGCAGCGGACCTCCTTCTGGGTGCACATGGTCTTGATGGACTCCTCGACGGCGCGCATGTAGGTGCCGCCGTTCCAGGACTCGAAGTGGTTGCCGATGATCAGCGGTGCGCGGTTGCCCTGGTAGACCCGGTCGAAGGCCTCCCGCAGGCCGTCGCGCATCTGGTCGCCCCAGTAGGCGTGCTGGGAGGGGTCGCCCTGCGAGGTCGTCCCGGACTGGTTGACCATGTAGTTGTAGTCCATGCTCAGCGTGTCGAAGGCGCGCCCCGGCATGGGCACCAGCTGGAGCGGGATGTCCCAGAGCCCGTCCGTCTTCTTGGGCCAGATCTGCTTGCTGATGCCGCTGGAGTCGTAGCGGAAGCCCATGTCCTTCGCGGCCAGCATGAAGTTCTTCTGACCTTCGAGGCAGGGGGTGCGGGCGCCGATGAGCTCCTTGTCGTAGTTGAAGGGCAGCGCCTCCTGGTCCTTCAGACCGGAGTTGGTCTTCCAGTTCTTGACGAAGGACTTGGCCTGGTTGATCTCGCTCTTCCACTCCTCGACGGACCAGGTGCCGACACCGCCGTCCGGGCCGCAGAAGTGCCCGTTGAAGTGGGTGCCGATCTCATTGCCCTCCAGCCAGGCCGCGCGGACCTGGGCGGCGGTGTCCTTGATGCCCTGGAGGTCGCCGAAGCCGATGTCGGAGAGGCCGGACGAGTGCTGGGGCGCCGTATAGAGGGAACGTTTCTCCTCCGGGAGCATGTAGACGCCGCTGAGGAAGTACGTCATGCGCGCGTTGTACTTCTTGCCGACCTCCCGGAAGTGCGAGAAGAGCTTCTGACTGTCCTCGCCGGCCCCGTCCCACGAGAACACGACGAACTGCGGCGGCTTCTCGCCGGGCTTGAGCTTCTGCGGCTTCTGCACGTTCGGCTGCATGCCGGTGTACGCGGTCGAACCGTCGCCGATGGGCCGGTTGACGCTGCCGGGGGCCTCCGGGGCGGCGGGCCCCTTCAATGCGTTCGGGGCGCCGGGAGCCGGGGACTTGACGGGTTCCGAGGTGCTGCATCCGGCGACCCCCAGGACCAGCGCCGTGGCGACCAGGCCGCCGGCGATCTTCTTCGTGGCGACGATCATCCGCCCCACCTCTCCCTCGCAGTTCCATCGCGGGACTTCCGCGCCGCAACGTCCCATGCGGTCCGCTCTGAAGAAGATGTGACAAGCCGTACAAAATGCTTAATCACCCCTGAGTGCTAATTCATAGCCCATTTGCCCGTATTATTCACCGCTCACCTTTACTCTCCATTACCATCCATTTACCGAGTGTTGAGACTCCCGCCGCTTCATCCCTCCCCAGAGGAGACGGGACCCGATGACAGCCACCTCCCCCGCACGCACCGCCCAAGAGATCCGCAAGGACCTTCCCGCAGACTTCTCCGCCTCCATCGCGGTCTTCCTGATCGCACTGCCGCTCTCGCTCGGCATCGCCCTGGCCACCGGCGCCCCGCTCCAGGCGGGGCTGGTCGCCGCGGCGGTCGGCGGGATCGTCGCCGGGCGCCTCGGCGGCGCACCGCTCCAGGTGAGCGGGCCCGCCGCCGGACTCACCGTGGTCACAGCCGAGTTGATCCAGCACTACGGATGGCGCACCACCTGCGCCATCACCGTGCTCGCCGGCGTGTGCCAGCTCGGCCTCGCCGCGCTGCGCACCGCCCGGTCGGCGCTCATGGTCAGCCCGGCCATCGTGCACGGCCTGCTCGCCGGGATCGGCGTGACGATCGCCCTCGCCCAGCTGCACATCGTGCTCGGCGGCAACCCGCAGAGTTCCGCCGTGGCCAACGTCCTCGGGCTGCCCGCACAGTTGGCCGATCTGCATCCCGCGGCACTGGGCGTCAGCACCCTGACCCTCACCGTCCTGCTCGCCTGGCCGTGGCTGCCCGGACGGGCCGGCCGGTTCCTGCGCAAGGCTCCCGCCGCACTGGCGGCGGTGGCCGCGGCCACCGCCGCGGCCGCGCTGTCCGGGCTCGCCCTGCCCCGGGTGGACCTGCCGTCCTGGCGCAGCCATGCCCTGCCCGAGCTGCCCGAGGGCCCCGTCCTCGGCATCCTCGCCGCCGTCCTGACCATCGCCCTGGTCGGCAGTGTGCAGTCCCTGCTCTCCGCGGTCGCGACCGACAAGCTGATCGCCTCCGAGCGGCGCACGGACAAGCGCCCCCCGCGTACCGACCTCAACCGCGAGCTGTGGGGGCAGGGTGCGGCGAACATCGTCTCCGGCGCGCTCGGAGGACTGCCCGTCTCCGGTGTGGCCGTCCGGAGCGTGGCCAACGTCAAGTCCGGTGCGGTCAGCCGGAGATCGACCATGCTGCACGGTCTCTGGGTGGTGCTGGCGGCCGGCCTGCTCGTCCCGGTCCTCGACCTGATCCCGCTCGCCGCGCTGGCCGCCCTGGTGATGGCGGTCGGCTTCCAGATGGTCAGCATCACGCACCTTCGCAGCGTCACCCGGCACCGGGAGGTCGTGGTCTACGGCACGACCATCGTCGCCGTGGTGCTCGGCGGGGTCCTGGAGGGCGTGGCCATCGGTATCGCGGTGGCCGTCGCGCTGGCCCTGCACCGGCTGGCCCGGACCCGGATCACCGTGGAACAGCTGGACGGCGGCGTCCACCGGGTGCGGGCGCGCGGGCAGTTGACCTTCCTCGCGGTGCCCCGGCTGAGCCGGGTGCTGAACCAGATTCCGCACGACCGGCACGCGGTGGTCGAGCTGGACGGCTCGTTCATGGACCACGCGGCCTACGAGACGCTGCACGACTGGCAGGACTCCCACCTGGCGCACGGGGGCTCGCTGGAGGTCACAGGCCGCGCCGGGGCTTCGGCCCGGCGGCCCGAAGCCGCACCCGGAGCGGACTCCGGAGCCGTGCCCGTCGGTGAGCCCGCCGACGGAAGCCGCCACGCGGACCGGTCCCGCCGCGCGCCGCAGCGCGGGGTGCACCAGTGCTGCCGCCCCTGGACTCCGTGGCAGAACCACTGCGACCACCGCCCCGCGGGCACCCGTACGCTCACCGCCGCGGCCGCGGCCAAGGCGGCCGCGGCGGTCACCGAGGCGGAGGCGAAGGCCGCCGGTGAGCAGGCCGCCTCGCCCGCTCCCCGGCGGCGGGGCGCGGGCCAACTGGCCAGCGGGATCGGCGCCTTCCAGCGCGACACCGCCCCCCACGTGCGGGACGAGCTGGCCCGGCTGGCCCGCGAGGGGCAGCGGCCCTCGCAGCTCTTCCTCACCTGCGCGGACTCCCGTCTGGTGACCAGCATGATCACGGCCAGCGGCCCGGGCGACCTGTTCACGGTCCGCAACGTCGGCAACCTGGTCCCGCTGCCCGGCGCGGAGTCCACCGACGACTCGGTCGCCGCGGCCATCGAGTACGCCGTGGACGTCCTGCAGGTGGAGAGCATCACGGTGTGCGGGCACTCGGGCTGCGGGGCCATGCAGGCCCTGCTCAGTTCCACGCCCGGGGCCCCGATGACCCCGCTGCGCCGCTGGCTCCGGCACGGGCTGCCCAGCCTCGAGCGGATGGCCAGCCGCCACCACGCCTGGGCCCGGATCTCGGGCCGGCTCCCGGCGGACGCGGTGGAGCAGCTGTGCCTGACCAACGTGGTCCAGCAGCTGGAGCACCTGCGGGCCCACGAATCGGTGGCCAGGCGGCTCGCCGAGGGCACCCTGGAGCTGCACGGGATGTACTTCCACGTGGGCGAGGCGCAGGCGTATCTGCTGTCCGAGGGCGAGGACTTCTTCGACTGCCGGGTCTTCGACAGCGTGGGTCAGCACGCCTGAACCGATACCCTCCCGTATTCGTGCAATCGTTTGGCCCCTTCCCGCCCCTGCGGCGGGGAGGGGCCATTCGCACTCCGTTCTCGCGCGGGCCGGATCGTGATATAGGTCTAAACCAATTCTCGGCTACCCCTTGTCACCTGGGCCGCTGACTGATGAGCTATGCCCGGGGACACAACGGACACCCTGGGAAAGGGAGATGTCGTGAGCAATGAGAGCCTGGCCAATCTGCTCAAGGAGGAGCGGCGGTTCGCACCGCCCGCCGATCTGGCCGCCGCCGCCAATGTGACCGAGGCTGCGTACACACAGGCCGACGCGGACCGGCTGGGCTTCTGGGCCGAGCAGGCCCGGCGGCTGACCTGGGCCACCGAGCCGACGGAGACGCTCGACTGGACGAACCCGCCCTTCGCGAAGTGGTTCGCGGACGGCAAGCTGAACGTCGCGTACAACTGCGTGGACCGCCACGTCGAGGCCGGCAACGGCGACCGCGTCGCCATCCACTTCGAGGGCGAGCCCGGCGACAGCCGCTCGATCACCTACGCCGAGCTCAAGGACGAGGTCTCCAAGGCCGCCAACGCCCTGACCGAGCTGGGTGTCGCGGCCGGCGACCGGGTCGCCGTCTACCTGCCGATGATCCCCGAGGCGGTCGTCGCGATGCTCGCGTGCGCCCGCGTCGGCGCCGCGCACTCCGTGGTCTTCGGCGGCTTCTCCGCCGATGCCGTCGCCTCCCGCATCCAGGACGCCGACGCCAAGCTGGTCATCACCGCCGACGGCGGCTACCGCCGCGGCAAGCCCAGCGCCCTGAAGCCCGCCATCGACGAGGCCGTCGCCAGGTGTCCGCAGGTCGAGCACGTACTCGTCGTGCGCCGCACCGGCCAGGACACCGCCTTCACCGAGGGCCGCGACGTCTGGTGGCACGAGGTGGTCGGCCGGCAGTCCGCCGAGCACACCCCGCAGCCCTTCGACGCCGAGCACCCGCTCTTCATCCTCTACACCTCGGGGACCACGGGTAAGCCGAAGGGCATCCTCCACACCTCCGGCGGGTACCTCACGCAGGCCGCGTACACCCACCACGCGGTCTTCGACCTGAAGCCGGAGACCGACGTCTACTGGTGCACCGCCGACATCGGCTGGGTGACCGGGCACTCCTACATCGTCTACGGGCCGCTCGCGAACGGCGCCACCCAGGTGATGTACGAGGGCACCCCGGACACCCCGCACCAGGGGCGGTTCTGGGAGGTCGTCCAGAAGTACGGCGTGACCATCCTTTACACGGCGCCGACCGCCATCCGTACGTTCATGAAGTGGGGCGACGACATCCCCGCGAAGTTCGACCTGTCGAGCCTGCGCGTGCTGGGCTCGGTCGGCGAGCCGATCAACCCCGAGGCCTGGATCTGGTACCGCAAGCACATCGGCGGCGACCGCTGCCCGATCGTGGACACCTGGTGGCAGACCGAGACCGGCGCGATGATGATCTCCCCGCTGCCGGGCGTCACCGCCACCAAGCCGGGCTCCGCACAGCGGGCCCTGCCCGGGATCTCCGCCACCGTCGTGGACGACGAGGCGCACGAGGTCCCGAACGGCGGGGGCGGCTACCTGGTCCTCACCGAGCCGTGGCCGTCGATGCTGCGCACCATCTGGGGCGACGACCAGCGGTTCATCGACACCTACTGGTCGCGCTTCGAGGGCAAGTACTTCGCGGGCGACGGCGCCAAGAAGGACGACGACGGCGACATCTGGCTGCTCGGCCGGGTGGACGACGTGATGCTCGTGTCGGGCCACAACATCTCGACCACCGAGGTCGAGTCGGCGCTCGTCTCGCACCCCTCGGTCGCCGAGGCGGCCGTGGTCGGCGCCAACGACGAGACCACCGGTCAGGCCATCGTCGCCTTCGTCATCCTGCGCGGCAGCGCCTCCGAGACCGAGGGCCTGGTCGCGGACCTGCGCAACCACGTGGGCAGCACGCTCGGACCGATCGCCAAGCCGAAGCGGATCCTGCCGGTCCAGGAGCTGCCGAAGACCCGCTCGGGCAAGATCATGCGCCGTCTGCTGCGCGACGTGGCGGAGAACCGCGCCGTCGGCGACGTCACCACGCTCGCCGACTCCTCGGTCATGGACCTGATCCAGAGCAAGCTCCCGGCCGCCGGCAGCGAGGACTGAGGCACGGGCCCACACGGGACACACCGAAAGGGGCACCCGGCGCGCCGCGCCGGGTGCCCCTTTCGCACTTAAAGTGATGATCGCCGGATACGCCCTCGCGCACGCCCTGTAAAATATTGAAAGCGTAAAAAGATCACAGGGTGCGCCGGGAAGTCTGGTCGGCAATGAGCTTCGCCATGCCGTCCATCCGACCCCGGAGGTGTCCCCTCGTGGCCGCGCCCAGCCCCACCGACCACAAGAGCCGCAAGCTGCTCGGCCGCCTCTCACTGCCCGAGCTCCGCTTCGTCGGCGACGCCCTGCGCGCCGAGACCGTGGGCGGAGTCCTGCTGCTCGTGGCCGCGATCGCCGCCCTCCTGTGGGCGAACATCCCCGCCATCTCCGCGAGCTACTCCAGCGTCCGGTCCTTCCACATCGGCCCCGCCTCCCTCGGCCTGGACCTCTCGCTCCAGCACTGGGCGGCCGACGGGCTCCTCGCCGTCTTCTTCTTCGTCGCCGGCATCGAGCTCAAGCGCGAGCTCGTCGCGGGCGATCTGCGCGACGCCAGGGCGGCCGCGCTCCCGGTGATCGCCGCCCTGTGCGGCATGGCCGTGCCCGCGGTGGTCTACGTGCTCGTCAACGTCCTGGGCCACGGCTCCACGGACGGCTGGGCCGTGCCGACCGCCACCGACATCGCCTTCGCGCTCGCCGTCCTCGCCGTCATCGGCACCTCACTGCCGTCGGCCCTGCGCGCCTTCCTGCTGACCCTCGCGGTCGTCGACGACCTCTTCGCCATCCTGATCATCGCGGTGTTCTTCACCAGCGACATCGACTTCCTCGCGCTCGGCGGCGCGTTCACGGGACTCGCCCTCTTCTGGTTCCTGCTCCGCCGGGGCGTCCACGGCTGGTACGTCTACGTCCCGCTCGCCCTGGTCATCTGGGGCCTGATGTACAACAGCGGCGTCCACGCCACCATCGCCGGCGTCGCCATGGGCCTGATGCTCCGCTGCACCCGCCGGGACGGTGAGCAGCACTCCCCCGGCGAACGGATCGAGCATCTGGTCCGCCCCCTGTCGGCCGGTCTCGCCGTCCCCCTCTTCGCCCTCTTCTCCGCCGGAGTCTCCCTCTCCGACGAGGCCATCGCCCAGGTCTTCACCCGGCCCGAGACCCTCGGCGTGGTGCTCGGCCTCGTCATCGGCAAGACGGTGGGCATCTTCGGCGGCACCTGGCTGGCCGCCCGCTTCACCAAGGCCGAGCTGAACGAGGACCTCGCGTGGCCGGACGTACTCGCCGTGGCCTCGCTCGCCGGCATCGGCTTCACCGTCTCCCTCCTGATCGGCGAACTCGCCTTCGCCGACGACCCGGTCCTCACCGACGAGGTCAAGGCGGCCGTCCTGATCGGCTCCCTGATCGCCGCCGTGATCGCGTGCGTCATGCTCAAACTCCGCAACCGCAGGTACCGGGCGCTCACCGAAGCCGAGGAGCGCGACGAGGACCACGACGGCATCCCGGACATCTACGAGGAGCACAACCCCGCGTACCACCTGCGGATGGCCGAGATCTACGAGGAAAGGGCCGCGGAACACCGCCGCAGGGCCGAGACCGAGGCCGCCACCGCCCTCCAAACCGCAGCCGGGTCCACCAACGACGGCGACCGTCCGGCATGATCTGACTGACGACGCAGGACAGCCGCGCCG
Organism: Streptomyces spororaveus; assembly: GCF_016755875.1. Lineage (NCBI taxonomy): Bacteria > Bacillati > Actinomycetota > Actinomycetes > Kitasatosporales > Streptomycetaceae > Streptomyces > Streptomyces spororaveus. Next base: position 4,090,995 of record NZ_BNED01000005.1, read on the forward strand.
ACCGGCAGCAGACGACAGAGGGAGAGAGCGATGAGCGCAGTGGACCAAGAGGCGCAGGGAGCCGAGCTCACACTCGGCCAGCTGGTCGCCTCGGCCACCGCCGAGATGTCCGCGCTGGTGCACGACGAGATCGCCCTCGCCAAGGCGGAGATCCGCGAGGACGCCAAGCGCGTGGGCAGCGGCTCCGCCTCCATCGCCGCCGCAGGAGTGTTCGCGGTCTTCTCCCTCCCGGTGCTGACCTTCGCGGCGGCCTACGGGATCCACAACCTCGGGCTCGGACTCGCGTGGTCCTTCCTCATCGTCGGCAGCGCGTTCCTGCTGATCGCGGGCGTGCTCACGCTGATCGCCGTACGGAAGTTCAAGAAGATCAAGCCGCCGGAGAAGTCCATCGCCTCCGTCAAGCAGACCGCCGCGCTGGTCGGGACCGTCAAGCCGCACCCGCGGCCGGTGAGTGACAACGCTGTGGGTGTGGCACGCTCGTCCTCATGACAGCGCCCACGCCGGACTCCAGCGTTCCTCCCACAGCTGCCACGGCGGTACGGCTCGACCTCCCCGGCGGGCGGGTGGTGACCCACCGGGACGTCGCCGCGAACGGCGCCCGGTTCCACGTCGCCGAGCTCGGTGACGGGCCGCTGGTGCTGCTGCTCCACGGCTTCCCGCAGTTCTGGTGGACCTGGCGGCACCAGATGACCGCGCTCGCGGACGCCGGGTACCGGGCGGTCGCGATGGACCTGCGCGGCGTGGGCGGCAGCGACCGCACCCCGCGCGGCTACGACCCCGCCAACCTCGCGCTCGACATCACCGGAGTCGTACGGTCCCTCGGCGAGCCGGACGCCGCGCTCGTCGGGCACGACCTGGGCGGGTACCTGGCCTGGACGGCGGCCGTGATGCGGCCCAAGCTGGTGCGCCGGCTCGTGGTGTCGTCCATGCCGCATCCGCGCCGCTGGCGCTCGGCGATGCTGTCGGACTTCGGCCAGACCAGGGCGAGTTCGCACATCTGGGGCTTCCAGCGGCCCTTCGTTCCCGAGCGGCAGCTCGTCGCCGACGGCGGAGCGCTCGTAGGGGAGCTGATCCAGGACTGGTCGGGTCCGCGGCCGCCCGAGGAGGAGGATCTGGCCGTGTACCGGCGGGCCATGTGCATCCCGTCCACCGCGCACTGCTCGATCGAGCCGTACCGCTGGATGATGCGGTCGATGGCGCGGCCCGACGGGATCCAGTTCAACCGGCGGATGAAGCGTCCGGTGCGGGTGCCCACGCTGCATCTGCACGGTTCGCTCGACCCGGTGATGCGTACCCGCAGCGCGGCCGGGTCCGGGGAGTACGTCGAAGCCCCTTACCGGTGGCGGCTGTTCGACGGCCTCGGGCACTTCCCGCACGAGGAGGACCCGGTCGCCTTCTCCTCCGAACTGGTGAACTGGCTGAAGGACCCCGAGCCGGACCGCTGACGGGACGACCGCCCCCTGAACCGGGGGCAGTTCGATCGCGCGATTGTCTTACGAGCATTCAATTGCCTGGCGCATAGGCCAATTGGCCGCGCCTGACGGGATTACGGACCTTGGGGCACGGGCAGAGCTCGGAGTATGAGCTGGACGCACGACTACGGTGACACCGCGCACGAACGCCGCTCGGCAGCTACGCCGGGCACCTACGAGAGGGCCGGCCGGCACGGCCACGACCCCCGTCTCGGGATTCCGCTCATCCTGCGCCGACGGGCCCGCTGGGTCTCCGCGCGCCTGCGTCATCCACGGACGTAGGGACCCGGCGGGGGCCTCGTCTCAGAGGGCGCAGCCCTGGCTGTCCACCCGGCGTACGGCGTCCTTGCCGACCCGGATGTCGTCGCGGATCTCGTCCGCCGTCAGCACGTAACCGGTGTTGGGGTCGTCGAGGGACTTCGCGAAGACGACCCCGTACACCCTGCCGTCGGGCGTCAGCAGCGGTCCGCCGGAGTTGCCCTGGCGGACCGTCGCGAACAGCGAGTAGACGTCCCGCCGGACGGTTCCGCGGTGGTAGATGTCCGGGCCGTTGGCATTGATCCGCCCGCGGACGCGGGCCGACCGGACGTCGTACCCGCCGTTCTCCGGGAAGCCGGCGACGATCGCGTCGTTGCCGCTCGCCGCGTCCCTCTCGGAGAACTCCAGCGGCGGGGCCTTCAGCTTGGGCACGTCCAGGACGGCGATGTCGCGCGCCCAGTCGTAGAGCACGACCTTGGCGTCGTACAGCCTGCCCTCGCCGCCGATCTGCACGGTCGGCTCGCTGACCCCGCCGACGACGTGCGCGTTGGTCATCACCTTGCCGGGCGCGAAGACGAAGCCCGTGCCCTCCAGCACCTTGCTGCAGCTGGGCGCCGTACCGACGACCTTCACGATCGAGCGCTTCGCCAGATCGGCCACGGGGCTGCTGGCCAGCGTCGGGTCGGGCGCCTGCACCTCGGTGATCGGCTCGTTGGAGAACGGGCTGAACACCTGTGGGAAGCCGTTGCGCGCGAGGGTGGAACTGAAGTCGGAGAACCAGGTGTTCGCCTGCTCCGGGAGGACTCGCGACACGCCGAGGAGGACCTTGGAGTTGCGGACCTCCTTGCCCAGCGTGGGGAGCGAGGTCCCGGCGAGTGCCGAACCGATCAGCCAGGCCACGAGCAGCATCGCGACCACGTTGACCAGGGCCCCGCCGGTCGCGTCGAGCGCGCGCGCCGGTGACCAGGTGATCTGGCGGCGGAGTTTGCTCCCGAGGTGGGTGGTCAGGGCCTGGCCGATCGAGGCACAGATGATGATCACGACCACGGAGATCACGACGACCGTGGTGGACACCTGGGTGCCGTTCTCCGTCACCCGGTCCCAGATCAGCGGGAGCAGGGACACGGCGATGAGACCACCGCCGAGGAAGCCGATCACCGACAGGATGCCGACGACGAACCCCTGGCGGTAGCCGACGATCGCGAACCATACGGCGGCGAGAAGCAACAGGATGTCCAGCACGTTCACGTGGGCCACCGTCTCATGCGCGCCAGTCGAGCGGGACCTGCCGTGAGCGGTCCCACGGACGCTCCCAGCCCGCGAAGTGCAGGATCCGGTCGATCACTCCGGCGGTGAAACCCCAGACCAGAGCAGATTCGACGGTGAATCCCGGCCCCAGGTGGCCGCTCGGGTGAACGGTCGTGACCCGGTGTTCGGGATCCGTGAGATCGGCCACGGGAACCGTGAAGACCCGTGCGGTCTCCGCGAGGTCCACGGCTCCGACCGGGCTGGGGTCACGCCACCAGCCGAGCACCGGGGTCACGACGAACTCGCTGACGGGGATGTAGAGACGGGGCAGCACGCCGAAGAGCTGCACGCCGGAAGGATCCAGTCCGGTTTCCTCCTCGGCCTCGCGCAGCGCGGCGCGCAGCGGGCCGGTGGTGTGCGGATCGCCGTCCTGCGGGTCCAGCGCACCGCCGGGGAAGGACGGCTGGCCCGCGTGCGAGCGCAGCGTGCCCGCACGCTCCATCAGGAGCAGCTCGGGGCCCCGGGCGCCCTCCCCGAACAGGACGAGCACGGCGGACTGCCGCCCGCGGCCGTCCTCGGGCGGCAGGAACCGGCTCAGCTGCCCCGGCTGGACGGACCGGGCCGCCTCGACGACGGGGTCGAGCCAGCCGGGCAGGCCGACGGTGGTGACGGCCGGGCCGCCGCCCCCGCGGGCTCCCACCGTGGTTCCGGCCTCGTCCCGTGTACCGCGCGTCATAGACACCCCTGTCCGCGTCGTCCTGTCCAGCGCCGTCTCCCCACACCGCAAACGCGGTCCGGGTACAGATTCGTTCCTGAGCCGCCGGGTCCGCGGGTTTTTGCGCTCCCGTGCGCCACTGCGCCCCTGGCGGCCCCGCACCCGCTAGGGCGCCGCCACCGGGCCCCCCAGCGGCGGGGCCGGGAGGCCCGGGTAGTCCGGGGGCGGGGTGAGCCGCTGGCCCGGCTGGCCGCCCTTCTCGTACTTGAGCAGCTTCTTCGCCTTCTCCGGGTCGGTCTCGCCCTCCCCGTACGCCGGGCAGAGCGGGGCGATCGGGCAGGCCCCGCAGGCCGGCTTGCGCGCGTGGCAGATCCGGCGGCCGTGGAAGACGACCCGGTGCGAGAGCATCGTCCACTCGCTCTTCGGGAAGATCGCGCAGATCTCGGCCTCGACCTTCTCCGGGTCCTCCTGCTCGGTCAGCTTCCAGCGGCGCACCAGCCGGCCGAAATGGGTGTCCACCGTGATCCCCGGGACACCGAACGCATTGCCGAGGACCACGTTCGCGGTCTTGCGGCCCACCCCGGGCAGCGTCACCAGGTCCTCGATCCGGCCCGGCACCTCCCCGCCGAAGTCGTCCCGCAGGGCCTGCGAGAGGCCGAGCAGGGACCTCGACTTGGCCCGGAAGAACCCGGTCGGCCGGATCAGCTCCTCCAGATCCTCGGGAGCGGCCGCGGCCATGTCCTCGGGGGTCGGGTAGGCGGCGAAGAGGGCCGGGGTCGTCTGGTTCACCCGCAGGTCGGTGGTCTGCGCGGACAGCACCGTCGCGACGAGCAGCTCGAAGGGATTGCGGAAGTCGAGCTCCGGATGGGCGTACGGATAGATCTCGGCCAGCTCGCGGTTGATGCGCCGCGCCCTGCGCACCATGGCCAGGCGCGATTCCGGCTTGACCGCCTTCGGTTTCTTGGCCGAAACTTTGCCCTGAGGGGTGGCCGCAGCCCTCGCGGACGTCTTCACTGGGACATGTTCGCCCACGGCTGAATTTTGGGGCTCCGTCACTCCGCCGGACCCCTTGGCCTGTGCTCTCACCGGCTTATTGGACACCCGGCCAGCCTAAGGCCGCCCGCTGACACCCGCCCGGACCTCAGGTAACACCACTCCGATTGGCCTCCCGCCGCACAGCACGCCCGTACGTCCGGCATCCTTGTGATTGATCGCACTGATACAGCCGTCCGGCAAAATAGGGAGCATCGGTCCCCCTGAGCCGGTCGACATAGGAGAGAGACTCGTGGACGACGTTCTGCGGCGCGCCCCGCTCTTCGCGGCGCTCGATGACGAGCAGGCCGCGGAGCTCCGCGCCTCCATGGGCGAGGTGACCCTCGCACGCGGTGACGCCCTGTTCCACGAGGGCGACCCCGGCGACCGGCTGTATGTCGTGACCGAGGGCAAGGTGAAGCTCCACCGCACCTCCCCCGACGGCCGCGAGAACATGCTGGCCGTCCTCGGCCCCGGCGAGCTGATCGGCGAGCTGTCGCTCTTCGACCCGGGCCCGCGCACCGCCACCGCCACCGCCCTGACCGAGGTCAAGCTCCTCGGCCTCGGCCACGGTGACCTCCAGCCCTGGCTCAACGCCCGGCCCGAGGTCGCGACCGCGCTGCTGCGCGCCGTCGCCCGGCGCCTGCGCAAGACCAACGACCAGATGTCCGACCTGGTCTTCTCCGACGTTCCCGGCCGTGTGGCGCGGGCGCTCCTCGACCTGTCGCGCCGCTTCGGCGTGCAGTCGGAGGAGGGCATCCACGTGGTGCACGACCTGACGCAGGAAGAGCTCGCACAGCTCGTCGGCGCCTCGCGCGAGACCGTGAACAAGGCCCTGGCCGACTTCGCGGGCCGCGGCTGGCTGCGCCTGGAAGCGCGTGCGGTCATCCTGCTGGACGTGGAGCGCCTCGCGAAGCGCTCCCGCTGACGCCGGCCCACAGCCGTTCGAAGGGGTCCTGCCCGACCGGGCAGGACCCCTTCGCGTTCCCCTTCCGCGTTCCCCCTGCGCGTGCGCCGGGGCCACGGCGCCGCGCGGGGGCACCTCCGGCCGACGCACGGCGTCCGGTCGGCCGCCCCGGGCGCGCGGCCAGGCACAGTTGAGCCATGGAGCACAGAGGGATGGACGCGTACGGGTACTTCGAGCGGGAGGGGTCCCTGGGACGGGTGCAGAGCGAGTTCAGGGGCGTCGTGGCGGCCGCCCGGGGCCGGATCTCCGAGGCGTACGGCCGCCGGCTGCACAGCGCCTACCTCTACGGATCCGTGCCGCGCGGAGCGGCCCGGCCCGGGCGGTCCGACCTCGACCTGCTGCTCGTACTGCACCACGTGCCTTCCGACGAGGACCGGGACGGCGCCGAGGTGCTCGCCCGCGGGCTCGACGAGGACTTCCCGGAGGTCGACGGGGTCGCCGTCCTGCTCCGGGACAAGGGGGCCGTGCTGAGCGAGGCGGAACGATTCGACCTGGGCTGGTTCCTCGCCTGCCTGTGCACCCCACTGCTCGGCGCGGACCTGGCCGAGCACCTGCCGCGCTACCGGCCGGACAGCCTGCTCGCCCGCGAGACCAACGGCGATCTGGCCGACGTACTGCCCGGATGGCGCAAGCGGGTGCGGGAGGCTTCGACGCCGCAGGAGTACCGGAAGCTGAGCCGCCTCTTCTCCCGGCGCCTGGTGCGCACCGCCTTCACGCTGGTCATGCCGCGGTGGGGTGGCTGGACGAGCGACCTCGGCGAGTCCGCGGAGATCTTCGGCATGTACTACCCGGAACGCGCGGCTCAGCTGCAGGCCGCGGCCGGGGTCGCGCTGGAGCCCGTCGCGGATCCGGAGGTGCTGCGCGGTTACGTCGAGGACCTCGGGCCGTGGCTGGCCGACGAGTACACGGCCAGGCACGGGACCAAGACGCCGCGCACGGCCTGAGGACCGGCGGGATCCGGAGAGGGCGGCCCGGCGATCGGTCCGCGCCGGGTTCAGGCCTTCTCGGCCGCGGCGAGGGCGTCGACGGCCAGCTTGGCCTCCGCCAGGCCCGCCCCGGTGATCCGGCGGTACTCCTTGATCGCCGAGATGTGCCGGTCGGCCCTGAGGTGGGCGCGCACCTCGTCCATCCCGGCCGGCTCCGGCTCCTCGATGCCGAAGTGGTCCAGCACCAGGGCCAGGCGGCGCTCCATGCGGTCCGCCTTGTTCTGGAGGCTCTGGACCCGGAGGGTCACCGTCGAGGTGATCCATCCGGCCGTCGCGATCAGCATGATCAGCAGGAACACGGTGTTCATTCAGGCCCTCCCGGGATCAGTCCGTGATCTTGAAGGTACTCCAGCTGCGCCCGGACGGACCATTCCGCGGCCGGCCACAGGGACCGGTCCACATCCGCATAGACCTGGGCGACGACCGACTCCGGGGTCAGGCAGCCGTTCTCGACGGCGGTCTCGACCTGGGCGAGCCGGTGCGCGCGGTGGGCCAGGTAGTACTCGACGGCGCCCTGCGCGTCCTCCAGGACCGGCCCGTGGCCCGGCAGGACGGTGTGCACCCCGTCGTCCACGGTGAGCGAGCGCAGCCGGCGCAGGGAGTCCAGGTAGTCGCCGAGGCGGCCGTCGGGATGGGCGACGACGGTGGTGCCGCGGCCCAGGATGGTGTCACCGGTCAGCACGGCCCGGTCGGCCGGCAGGTGGAAGCAGAGCGAGTCGCTGGTGTGGCCGGGGGTCGGGACCACGCGCAGCTCCAGCCCGCCGGTCCGGATCACGTCACCGGCGGCCAGGCCCTCGTCGCCGAGGCGCAGGGCCGGGTCCAGGGCGCGGACCTTCGTACGGGTGAGCTCGGCGAAGCGGCCCGCGCCCTCGGCGTGGTCGGGATGGCCGTGGGTGAGCAGGGTGAGGGCGATCCGCTTGCCGGCCTGCTCGGCGGTGGCGATGACCGCCCGCAGGTGTACGTCGTCCAGCGGGCCGGGATCGATCACGACGGCGAGGTCGGAGCCAGGCTCCGACACCAGCCAGGTGTTGGTGCCGTCGAGGGTCATCGCGGAGGCGTTGGGGGCCAGGACGTTCACCGCGCGGGCGGTCGCGGGCCCGGAGGTGACGACTCCGCGGGGCTGTCCGGGCAGTGCGGCGGCGTCGGTCATGCGGGGCCTCCCGGACCTGCGGGCTCGGCGGGACCTGCGGGACCCGAGGCATCCGCGGGACCCGCGGCATCCGCGGGACCCGCGGGGCGGACCCGCTTGGTGAACTCGTCGTGCCCCGGCCAGCTGAGCACCAGCTCGCCGTCCTCCAGCGTGGCCTGGGCCAGCACGGGGGCGAGGTCCTGCTCCGCCGCGGAGGCGAGAGCGCCCGCGGCGGTCCCGTACGGCTCCAGCGACCGCAGCGTGGAGATGGTGGGCGGCATCATCAGCAGCTCGCCCTTGTCGTACCCGGCGGCCGCGTCGGCCGGGCGGATCCACACGGTCCGGTCGGCCTCGGTGGAGGCGTTGCGGGTGCGCTGCCCCTCGGGGAGGGCGGCGACGAAGAACCAGGTGTCGTAGCGGCGCGGCTCGAACTCGGGGGTGATCCAGCGCGCCCAGGCGCCGAGGAGGTCGGAGCGCAGCCGCAGGCCGCGGCGGTCCAGGAACTCCGCGAAGGACAGCTCCCGTGCCACGAGTGCCAGCCGGTCGGCCTCCCAGTCGTCCCCGGTGGTGTCGCCGACGATCTCGTCCGGGGTCTGCCCGGCGAGCAGCACGCCCGCCTCCTCGAAGGTCTCCCGTACGGCGCCGCAGACGATGGCCTGGGCGGTACGGGGATCGGTCCCGAGCCGGGCCGCCCACTCCTCCTGGGAGGGGCCCGCCCAGCCGACCTGGTGCTCCTCGTCGCGGGGATCGACCCCGCCGCCCGGATAGGCGTACGCGCCCCCGGCGAAGGCCATGGAGGCCCGCCTGCGCAGCATGTGCACGGCGGGACCGTCGGGGGTGTCGCGCAGGAGCATCACGGTGGCGGCGCGCCGCGGATCCACCGGGACGAGCGAGCCGTCCGCGAGCGCGCGGATGCGGTCGGGCCACTCCGGCGGGTACCACTGGCCTCCGGCGGGGGGCTGCTGCTGACCATGCTGACCATTCGGCATGGCCGGATGCTACGGCCATCCGGCCCGATGTTCGAGGGTCCCCCGTCACAGGTGGCCGACACGGGCGGCCGATACGGGCCTGTCACCGGCGGTCCGGCCCCGGCGCCACGCGGGACGGGCCGGGAATCGCGCGGTGCGCGACCCCGGCCCGTCCCGGCGGAAACCACCCCGGAGGGTCAGGCTCCGGCGACCAGCTCCACCTGGATCTCGACCTCGACCGGGGCGTCCAGCGGCAGGACCGCCACGCCGACGGCGCTGCGGGCGTGGACGCCCTTCTCGCCGAGGACGGCGCCCAGGAGCTCGCTCGCGCCGTTCAGCACACCCGGCTGGGCGGTGAAGTCGGGGGCGGAGGCGACGAAGCCGACGACCTTCACGACACGCGCGATCTTGTCGAGGTCACCCACGACCGACTTGACGGCGGCCAGGGCGTTCAGCGCGCAGGTGGCGGCCAGCTGCTTGGCCTGCTCCGGCGAGACCTCGGCGCCGACCTTGCCGGTGACCGGCAGGCTGCCCTTGATCATCGGGAGCTGGCCCGCGGTGAAGACGTACGCACCCGACCGTACGGCCGGCTGGTACGCGGCCAGCGGCGGAACAACCTCGGGAAGGGTCAGGCCGAGCTCGGCCAGCTTCGCCTCGACGACGCCGCTCATGCCTTCTCCCGCTTGAGGTAGGCCACGAGCTGCTCGGGGTTGTTCGGGCCGGGCACGACCTGGACGAGCTCCCAGCCGTCCTCGCCCCAGGTGTCCAGGATCTGCTTGGTGGCGTGAACCAGCAGCGGGACCGTCGCATATTCGAACTTCTTGGTCATGGGAGCGAGGGTAGTGCCTGTCGTGCGGGCCGCACGCCGCCCCCGGAGCCGACGGTCGGACACCTCACCCGGGCAGGCGCCGGGCCGCCCCGGCACCGGCCCGACGCGGACCGTCGCCGGCCCGACGTAACGGAGCTCACGCCCGAACACTCCGGCAGAACCACCCGGCACCACCGGAGTCGAAGCGAAGGAATTAGGCTCGGGCGCTGTGAGCAGGCTCCAGGTGGTCAGCGGCAAGGGCGGCACCGGCAAGACCACGGTCGCCGCAGCACTCGCGCTTGCCCTCGCACGCGAGGGCGGCCGGACTCTTCTCGTGGAGGTCGAGGGCAGGCAGGGGCTCGCGCAGCTCTTCGGCGCCGAGGCACTCCCCTACGAGGAACGGAAGATCGCCGTGGCGCCCGGCGGGGGCGGTGAGGTCTACGCGCTCGCCATCGACGCCGAACGGGCGCTGCTGGACTACCTCCAGATGTTCTACAAGCTCGGCTCGGCCGGCCGCGCCCTCAAGAAGCTCGGCGCCATCGACTTCGCGACGACCATCGCCCCCGGGCTGCGCGACGTCCTGCTGACCGGCAAGGCGTGCGAGGCGGTGCGGCGCAAGGACAAGGCCGGCCGGTACGTCTACGACCACGTGATCATGGACGCGCCGCCGACCGGGCGGATCACCCGGTTCCTGAACGTCAACGACGAGGTGGCGGGCCTGGCCCGGTTCGGGCCCATCCACAACCAGGCCCAGGCCGTCATGAAGGTCCTCAAGTCCCCCGAGACGGCCGTGCACCTGGTCACCCTCCTGGAGGAGATGCCCGTCCAGGAGACCGCCGACGGCATCGAGGAACTGCGCGCGGCCGGCCTGCCCGTCGGCCGGGTCGTCGTCAACATGGTCCGGCCGCACCACCTGGACGAGGACACCCTGCGCACCGCGGCCGGCGACCACCGCGCCGAGGTGGCGAAGTCTCTGTCCCGGGCGGGCCTCGGCGGGGCGCGCCGCGGCGGGCTGGCCGAGCGGCTGGTGGACCCGCTGCTCACGCAGGCCGCCGAGCACGCGGGCCGGGTGGAGCTGGAGCGCGCGCAGCGCACCGTACTGGCGGGGCTGGACCTGCCGACGTACGAACTGCCCCTGCTCGGCGCGGGGATGGATCTGGCCGGGCTGTACGCGCTGGCCAAGGAATTGCGGAAGCAGTCGGTGGCCGAATGAGCGAGGGGGTGGACACCGTGGGCATGGACACTCCGCCGCGACTGGCGGTCGACCGGCTGTTGGACGACCGGGAGACCCGGATCATCGTGTGCTGCGGGGCGGGCGGGGTCGGCAAGACCACCACGGCCGCGGCGCTCGGCGTACGGGCGGCCGGGCGCGGGCGCAAGGCCGTCGTGCTCACCATCGACCCGGCGCGGCGGCTCGCGCAGTCGATGGGCATCGACTCGCTGGACAACACCCCGCGCAAGGTGGAGACCGTAGGGGCGGGCGACGGCGAACTGCACGCCATGATGCTGGACATGAAGCGGACCTTCGACGAGATCGTCGAGGCGCACGCGGACGGCGAGCGGGCCCGGGCCATCCTCGCCAACCCCTTCTACCAGTCTCTGTCGGCCGGCTTCGCGGGCACGCAGGAGTACATGGCGATGGAGAAGCTGGGGCAGCTGCGGGCCCGGGACGACTGGGACCTGATCATCGTCGACACTCCGCCGAGCCGGTCCGCGCTGGACTTCCTGGACGCGCCGAAGCGGCTCGGGTCCTTCCTGGACGGGAAGTTCATCCGGGTGCTGATGGCGCCGGCCAAGGTGGGCGGGCGGGCCGGGATGAAGTTCCTGAATGTCGGCATGTCGATGATGACCGGCACCCTCAGCAAACTGATGGGTGCCTCGCTGCTGAAGGACGTGCAGACCTTCGTGGCCGCGATGGACACGATGTTCGGCGGCTTCCGCACGCGCGCGGACGCGACCTTCCGGCTGCTCCAGGCTCCTGGCACGGCCTTCCTCGTGGTCGCCGCGCCCGAGGCGGACGCCCTGCGCGAGGCGGCGTACTTCGTGGAGCGGCTGGCCGCGGAGCGGATGCCGCTGGCCGGTCTGGTACTGAACCGGGTGCACGGCAGTGGCGCCGCCCAGCTGTCCGCCGAGCGGGCGTCGGCCGCCGCAGAGAATCTTGAAGAAGGCGGCATTGTCGATCAGGAGTCCGGGAAAGCTGGACTTCGTGACTCGGGCGCTGAACCGACCGAACCGACCGAACCGACCGAACCCAGCGAACCCACCGAAGGCGACACCGCGGTCGTCGACCGGATCACGGCAGGACTGCTGCGCCTGCACGCCGAGCGCATGCAGGTGATCGCGCGTGAACAGCGCACACGCGATCGCTTCACCTCACTGCACCCCGAAGTGGCGGTGGCGGAAGTGGCCGCCCTGCCCGGCGATGTGCACGACCTCGCCGGGCTGCGGGCCATCGGAGAACGACTCGCGGCCGGGGTACCGGCCGGAGCGTAGGCGTGGGTACGTCGTGGTGGCCGTGTGGTCTACCCGGCTGCCGCGTATGTCTCGTACTCCACGTCGATCTCCGCGTCTGCATCCATGGTGAGGATGCCTGTGCTGCGCTCGTACTCCGTACGTGCGGTTTCGAGCAGCCGTCGCCACGAGGTGACGGTGGGACGCCGGCGCAGCAGCGCACGTCGTTCCCGCTCGGTCATTCCACCCCACACGCCGAACTCGACACGGTTGTCGAGCGCGTCGGCCAGGCATTCGGTCCGCACCGGACATCCGGTGCACACCGCCTTGGCCCTGTTCTGTGCCGCTCCTTGAACGAACAGTTCATCCGGATCGGTAGTGCGGCAGGCTGCCTGCGCACTCCAGTCGGTAACCCAGCCCATCCCGGCGCCGTCCTCTCCCGAATCGAGGCTCCCCCACGGCGGCAGCGGCATATTCACCGCTGCCAGTTGAGGACGTTACGGAAGGCGAGCACAGTGCAACACCCCCGACGGGCCCAATCTTGAATGGTCCGAACGGACTATGGGTAAGCGGCAGATCACCCGACGGAGTGATCCGGCGACATGCCCGGCCATTGCGGCAATTCGGGTGTAATCGTCACTTCTAGCTCAACCGAGGGGCGAGATTCGGACATGTGTCCACCCCATTCGGGAAGGGTGAAAATCAAGCCGAGGGGTTGATGTCGCACCACACTGCTGTGACAGTTGGGGACAGCTTAGGCCAAGGCATTCGCGCGTGTCCGGTGAATGAGAACGTAGGCTGCCCCCATGGGAAAGAAGCGCTCGGGCGGCGGGCTCACGGGGAGCCAGCAGGCCGCCAAGTTCCTCGGGGTGTCCGTCCTCTCCGGGGTTGTAATGGCCGGCATGGCGATTCCGGCCGCTGGCGCCCTGGGCCTGGCGGCCAAGGGGACGGTCGAGGGATTCGATGAGATTCCGGCCAATCTCAAGACTCCGCCGCTGAGCCAGCGGACCACGATTCTGGACGCCGAGGGTGGCACGATCGCCACCGTCTATTCGCGCGACCGGCAGGTGGTCCCGCTCACGGCGATCTCCCCGTACATGCAGAAGGCGATCGTCGCCATCGAGGACTCGCGTTTCTACGAGCACGGCGCGGTCGACCTCAAGGGCATCCTGCGCGCGGTGAACCGCAACGCGCAGGAAGGCGGCGCCGCGCAGGGCGCCTCCACCCTCACCCAGCAGTACGTGAAGAACGTGTTCGTCGAAGAGGCCGGCGACGACGAGACGAAGGTGCGCGAGGCCCAGGAGAAGAGCCTCGGCCGGAAGATCCGCGAGCTGAAGTACTCGATCCAGGTCGAGGAGGAGCTCGGGAAGAAGAAGATCCTCGAGAACTACCTCAACATCACCTACTTCGGCCAGCAGGCGTACGGCATCGAGTCCGCCGCCCAGCGCTACTTCAGCAAGCCGGCCAAGGACCTGACGCTGGAGGAGTCCGCGATGCTCGCGGGCGTCGTGCAGTCGCCGAGCCGGTACGACCCGGTGAACGACGTGCAGGAGGCGACGAAGCGCCGCAACATCGTCCTGCAGCGGATGGCCGACACCAAGGACGTCTCGCAGGCGGAGGCCGACGCGGCGAAGGCGAAGCCGCTCACCCTCAAGGTGACCAAGCCGAAGAACGGCTGCATCACCGCCGTCAAGGGCGCGGGCTTCTTCTGCGACTACGTGCGCAACTCCTTCCTCACCGACACGGCCTTCGGCAAGACGCGCGAGGACCGGGCGAAGGTCTGGAACCAGGGCGGCCTGACGGTACGCACCACCCTGGACCCGCAGTCGCAGGACGCCGCCAACGAGTCGATCAAGGATCACGTCTACCAGGAGGACTCGATCGCGACGGCTGTGACCATGGTCCAGCCGGGCACCGGACGGGTGCTGGCGATGGGTCAGTCGAAGCCGTACGGCTTCGGGAAGAACGAGACCCAGATCAACTACTCCGTGGACAAGCGGATGGGCGGCTCGAACTTCGGCTTCCAGGTCGGCTCGACCTTCAAGCCGTTCATCGCGGCGGCCGCCATAGAGCGCGGCATGCCGGCGACCAAGGTGTACCCGGCGCCCAACAAGCTGGAGTACCCGACGCCGATCTCGCGCTGCGACGGCAGCTCGTGGCTGAACCTGCCGATCAACGGCAAGACCCAGACGGCGAAGAACGAGACCGAGGACGAGGTCGGCCCGTACGCACTGCGGACGGCGATGGAGAAGTCCATCAACACCTACTTCGTCGAGATGATCGGCGAGATCGGCCTCTGCCCGGTGACGGAGATGACGCAGAAGCTCGGCGTCGTCCCGGCCGACGGCTCCAAGATCCCCGAGGCCCCGTCGATCGCGCTCGGCTCCGCCGAGCTCTCCCCGCTGACGATGGCCAACGCGTACGCGACCTTCGCCAACCGCGGCGTCTACTGCACCCCGGTCGCCATCGAGTCGATCACCGACGCGCACGGCAAGGCGCTCGCCGTGCCGAAGTCCAAGTGCGAGCGGGCGATGGCCACCGAGACGGCCGACACCATCAACACCCTGCTGCGCGGAGTGGTCGACTCCGGTACCGGTGAGCGGGCCGGTCTGAGCGACCGCGACAGCGCCGGCAAGACCGGTACGACGGACGAGCGCTACAACGCCTGGTTCGTCGGCTACACGACGAACGTCTCCGGCGCGGTGTGGGTCGGCTCGGGCGGCGCGAAGAAGATCACGATGGAGAACATCGTGATCGGCGGCAAGCCCTACGACAAGGTCTTCGGCGGCGGTCTGCCCGGTCCGATCTGGAAGGACGCCGTCAGCGGCGCGCTCTCCGGCCGCGAGTCGGGCAACTTCGTCACCGTCGGCATCGCGGAGCCGACCCTCCCCACCGGCGGCCCGCGCGGCAACAAGCCGCCGACGACCCCGACCCGGCCCGGCAAGCCCGGCGGTGACGGCAAGCCCGGCGGGCGGCCCGGCGGCCAGACCGGCGGAAACCACGGGGGTGCCACGGGCGCCACGGGCGACGTCCAGCCGCAGCCCCCGTTCCCCGGGATCTCGATCGACCCGAACACGGCCGGCGTGATCGGCGGCCGCGACGACCAGTAGCCCGGCAGGGCCGCCGGCGCGCAGCCCGGCATACAGAAGGGGGAGGGCCCCGGCCGACACCGGCCGGGGCCCTCCCCCTTCTTCCGTTCCGCGGTCCTACGAGAGCTGCTGCTTGACGACGGCGGCGACCCGGCCGCCCTCCGCCAGCCCGGCGACCTTCGGGTTCACGATCTTCATGACGGCGCCCATGGCCCGCGGCCCCTCGGCACCCGCGGCCTTGGCCTCCTCGACGGCCTGCGCCACGATCGCGACGAGCTCGTCGTCGCTGAGCTGCTTGGGCAGGTACGTGTCGAGGAACTCGCCCTCCGCGGTCTCGCGCGCGGCCTGCTCGGGACGGCCGCCCTGGGCGAAGGCCTCCGCGGCCTCGCGGCGCTTCTTCGCCTCCTTGGCGATCACCTTGAGGACTTCCTCGTCGGAGAGCACACGTGCCTCCTTGCCCGCGACCTCCTCCTTGGTGATGGCGGAGAGGGTCAGGCGCAGCGTCGACGAGTGCAGCTCGTCGCGCGCCCGGATGGCGGTCGTGAGGTCTTCCTGGAGCTTGGCCTTGAGCGTGGTCATGGATGTGAGTGTGCCAGGTGCGGGGGCAGTGGCGCTCAGGGGTTTTCCCGGTCTGCGACGATGGGTCCATGCGTGCGCGTTACGGAGTACCCCTGAAGGCGGCTGCCGGAATCGCTGCGGTGGGGGCCGCGGGTGTGGCCTATGCCGCCGGTTTCGAGGCGCGGTCCTTCCGCCTGCGCCGGGTCACGGTGCCTGTCCTTCCCCAGGGGATGCGCCCGCTGCGCGTGCTCCAGGTCTCCGACATCCACATGGTCGGCGGACAGCGCAAGAAACGTGCCTGGCTGCAGTCCCTGGCCGGCCTGCGCCCCGACTTCGTGGTGAACACCGGCGACAACCTCTCGGACACCGAGGGCATCCCCGAGCTGCTCGACGCCCTGGGCCCCCTGATGTCCTTCCCGGGCGTGTACGTCTTCGGGTCGAACGACTACTACGGGCCGCGCCTGCGCAACCCCGGGCGCTACCTGATCGAGCGGACCCAGGGCCGTCACGGGCTGAACGGCAACAAGCCGGTCGTCGGCGCCGTCCACAACCCGTGGGAGGAGATGCGGGACGCCTTCGACGCGGCCGGCTGGCTGAACCTCACCAACACCCGGGCGCGGCTGAAGCTGGACGGCCTGGAGCTGGCCTTCACCGGGCTCGACGACCCGCACATCAAGCGGGACCGGTACGCGAGCGTCGCCGGCGGCCCGGAGGCCGGCGCGGACTTCTCGATGGCGGTGGTGCACGCCCCGTACCTGCGGGTCCTGGAGTCCTTCACCGCCGACCGGTACCCGCTGATCCTCGCGGGCCACACCCACGGCGGGCAGCTGTGCATCCCCTTCTACGGGGCGCTCGTCACCAACTGCGACCTGGACACGAAGCGGGTGAAGGGGCTCTCCACGCACGAGGCGGAGGGCAACCGCGCGTACCTGCACGTCTCGGCCGGCTGCGGCACCAACCGGTTCACCCCGGTCCGCTTCGCGTGCCCGCCGGAGGCGACGCTCCTGACGCTGACCCCGAAGGGGTAGGACACGCCGGAACGACCGCCCGCCGCGCCCGGCACCGGCGGTGTCCCCCGCCCCGGTCCGCACCGCGGCAGCGGCTCCGCGAAAACCGGATTTCGTCTCCGGCGAGAGGTCCGCTAAAGTAATCGATGTCGCCAGGGCAGCAAGCGCTGCAAGGTGGCGATCGGGGTGTAGCGCAGCTTGGCAGCGCGCTTCGTTCGGGACGAAGAGGTCGTGGGTTCAAATCCCGCCACCCCGACTTCGTAAGACCAGGTCAAGGGCTTGATCCGCATCGCGGGTCAGGCCCTTCCTGCGTTTACGGGCCTGTCTTGGGAGCCATCTGGGAGCCGACCCCGGAATCCGGCTCCCACGGGGAGCCGGGCCGAGCGCTCGGAAAGCTCACCCCAAGGCTTGTGCCGCAACGAGCGCTGGCGATACGACGATCACATGCACCGTTGGTCACCCCTCAACGATCGCCAACTCGCCCTCCTGACCCGGATCGGGGAGAGCGACGAACCTGTCACGTCAGACACCCCCGAATTCGCCGCCACCGCCCGAGCCCTGAAGGAGCGGGGGCACATCGTCATGCCCAAGGAGGGCGGAAGATGGCAGGCGGAGATCACCGAGGTTGGGCGCTTCTACCTCCAGCACGGCCATCACCCCGACAGGGCCGAGCCGGCGCCACGGAAGTCACGCCCGGCAACGCCGTCCGGCCCCGGGAAGCAGGAATCCGAACACCCCGAGCAGCAGGCCGCTGCCGAGCGGAAGCTCCCCGTGCAGCGCGTTGCCAAGGCCCCACGGCGTTCTCCTGCGGACATCGGGCAAGCTCTAGTCGCCGAGGTACAGCAGGCCGGCCGCTTCCTGCGGATCCCCAACCCAGACGAGGCGGAGCGAGCCCGCTACCGAAGGGCTTTTGACGCGGCTCGTCAGTGTGCGCCTGCCGGGTACCACCTGAAGTACAGCGGGCGGGCCAAGGGGGATTTCTTCCTGGGGCTGCTCCGGGTGACCGGCGAGGACGACACGGAGTGGAACCGGATCCGCCTGGCGCGCAGTCGTGTGATCACCGACGTGGACGACGTCCTAGCTGCCGTGACTGCGGACCACAGCGCCTTCGAGATCTCCGAGGGAGTCCTTCCTCGCGTGTTGTCCCTGCTCCGCCTCATCGCCGAGCAGGCCCTCCCCCTGCACGGGGAGATCGCCGTGTCCAAGAAACGCAGGCAGGCGAGGCCGCTGCTCACGATCCATGGCCGGACGTACGAGATCACCTTCAAGGAACGGCAGAAGCAGGTCCGGTACGTGCCCAAGCCGGCGGGCCGCCGCACGTACGACTGGCAGCGGGTCGTCCCGGCGCAACGTTTCGAGCCGTCCGGCGAGCTGGAGATGGTTCTCGCCCAGCAACAGGGCTACCAGTACGGCTGGAAGAAGGAGTGGGCCGACACCGAGAAGAAGCCGCTTGAGGACCAGATCGGTTCGGTACTCCGGGCGCTGAGAGCCCGGGCCGATGAGCAGGAACGGGCCCGGCTGGAGCAGGAGGCCGAACAGCGTCGGCTCCGGGACGAGCGGGAACGGCAGCAAGCCGAGAACCGCCGACTGGAAGCCGAAAGGCAAGAGCGCGCCCAACGGGAGTGGGAGGCCGCGGTCGGCGCGGCTTCAATCAAGGCGGTGGACGCGGCTCGGGCCGAACACTTCGGCACCGCGCTGGAACAGTGGCGAGCCGCAGGAGAGATCCGGACCTTCTGCACGGCGCTGGATGAGGCCGCCGCCCAGACGGAGGACCCCTTCGAGGCCGAGCGGCTCCGGGAGTGGTCGGCGTGGGGCAGGGCGGAGGCCGACCGCCTGGACCCCACCCTGAACGGGAAGGGTCTCGGTGTCCGCAACTTCCACGCCGAGCCGACGGGGGACGAGTTGCGGCCGTTCCTCGACGGCTGGCACCCGCACCGCCCGGAGAAGGTGAAGCCACCGGTGGAGCCCACACCGCCCAAGCCGGAGCCCGAGCGGTGGCGCGACGGCTTCAACGACGTACGTCGGGACCAAGGCTGGAGATATGGACCCCAAGGCCGCGCTCAATGGTGGAGGCGATGACGCCGTGCCCACGGTCCCGGAGCGCCTTCACCGCCTGCTCGACCAGTTCGCCGAGTCGCAGCACCTCGGCACGTAGGGCGACGAGCTCGTCGTAGCGCTCGGCCTTCTCCTCCCCGCACCACTCCCGGACGGTGCGCAGGGCGGCGGCCTCTGCATCCAGCTTCCGGTCGTCCCGGCGGTGGTACGAATGCCAGGAGGGCCGGGCGCGCTCCTCGTCCACGGCCTGCTGACGGCGGTCCACCTCCGGCAGGACCTCCTCGGCCAGGCGCTGGGCCACCTGCCGCGCGATCCGCTCGGCGATCGGCCAGCCCACCAGGCAGAGGCCGTTGCGGTCCTCGTGGACCATGGCGTCGCCGCGAAGGTCGGCGGGGTCCATGCCGACGAGCGGCGCCGTCTCGTCGAGGTGGCCGAGCTCCAGCACGCCCGCGTCCGCCACCGCCTTGCGCAGACGCAGTCGCCCCTTGGGGCGGACGAAGCCCAGGATCATCCGCGCCGCCTCGAACTCGGCGCTACCCCGCACCTCCCTCGACGCCTCGGTCAGGGCGAGCTCCGCCGTGTCATCCGCACGGAAGGCATCGACATCAGCCCAGAGCGCGACCAGACAGCCCGCGCTGACCCACTCCTGCAGTCCGGCCTCATCGCCGTCCAGGAACCGCACGTGGATGCCTGACCTGCCGGAGGCGCCCACCCGGACGATCTCCACCTGGCGCAGGGCACCACCCAGCTCCTTCGGCTTGGCCCGATAGGCCAAGCGCTCCCCGATCTCCATGCCTCCATTGAGCCAGGCCGACGGCACCGCCGTGTGCCCATCCACGAGATCTCGCCGGGGACCGACCTCGGAATCGCCTCCCAGGCCGTCCGTGATCTACCGCAAAGCGAGTGCCCCGTGTCACAACCCGCACGTAGGCTCGGGGCAGTCGGCGTGGGAGCGCCGGGCTGACGGACTGGGGCAGGGGGACAGCGTGGATCATCTCTTCACCGTCGACGGGGACTCGGCCACGCCGGTCTCACCGACCACGCTGGCAGCGGAAGGCCTCTTCGAACGGCAGCACCTCCAGGAGTGGGTGATCGAGCACCCTCAGGTCCTCGGCGAATCGGTGCTCGTGATCACCTCCGAGTTCGATCGGTGGGCCGACACGGACGGGGTGCCGGCGCGCGACCGCTTGGACGTCCTGGGCCTGGATGCCACCGGGCGCCTCGTGGTGGTCGAGCTGAAGCGGGGTAGCGCCGACCGCGACGTCCACCTCCAGGCGATCACCTACGCCGCCCTGGTGTCCCGGTTCGACCTCGACACCCTGGCCCAGGCGCACCGTGACTTCCTGAAGGGCAGGGGCGAGAGCGTCGAACTCGACGAGTGCCGACAGCGCCTCTTGAACCACGTGGACGGGGACTGGAGTCCGGAACTGCTCCAGCGCCCCCGACAGGTGATCATCGCGGCCGGCTTCCCCAAGCAGGTCACCCACACCGTCGTGTGGCTGTCGGAGATGAACCTCGACATCGACCTCATCGAGGTCGGCCTCTGGAAGGTCAAGGGACAGCTCGTCGCCGGATTCACCAAGGTCTACCCGACCCCGGAGGTCGAGGAGTTCACGCTCGCTCCGGCCCGGATCGAGGCCAAGGCCGCGGCCCAGAAACTGGAGGAACGCTCGCGTGCCCGCAGCGCGGTGCACGTTCTCGTCGACGCCGGACTGCTGCCGGACGGGGCTCGGCTGCGGCTGGTACCGAGGCATGGCGCACCGGAATCCATCCGCGAGGACATCCGGGCCTGGGTGGGTGAGGACGGCAGACGCGCGAGCGCCACATGGAGCAACAACACCACCGAGCCACTGACCTGGGAAGCCGACGGCAAGCCGTACACGCCGACCGGGCTGGCCAACCACATCTTCACCAGCGTGACCGGCCGCAAAGCCGACGGGATACAGGGCACCACCTGGTGGGACGTCGATGCCAATCCCGTCCCGGACACCGTCGACCCCGACGAGTGGGCAGCGCTGGTGGGCAGCCACCTCGCGGACCTGGCCAAGCAGCTCAGCGGTACCCGCAAGGACTGGTCGAGTCTGCACGCTCTCCTGGAAGCCATCCCGTCCGGGCGATGGACGACCTACGGAGACGTGGCGACTGTGATCAACAGTCATGCCGTCCCGGTCGGCACTCACCTGGCGACCTGCGGCAAGTGCCCCAACGTCTGGCGGGTGCTCACGACGTCGGGGGCCGTCAGCTCGAGCTTCCAGTGGCCCGACCCGGCGCGCACGGAGACTCCCGCAGATGTCCTCGGCACGGAGGGCATCCACTTCGAGGCGGGCGCCGCCGCTCGGGAAGCACGCCTGCCGCTGGACGACCTCCGGCGTCTCCTGCGCAACTGACGCGCTGCAGGCGCGGCACGCGCCCCGTCCAGCTACCGTGCGGCCGATCGAGCTCGCAGAAGCGTGTCTAGCGCACGCACCGGCGACCTCGGGCTCATCGACAGGCGGGCATCGAGCGCGGCCTCCCACTGCTGGGTGAGGCCAGCGAGCAGGCGCTGACGCATGCCCGAGGTCACGTGGGCGTAGCGGGCGGAGACCGAGCCGTCGATGTGGCCCATGCGGTCGTCCATGAGGACCTTCTCCGTGCCGAGGTCCTCCATGTGGGTGCGGTGGGAGTGGCGTAGGCCATGCGGGGTGAGGCCCCTGGCGATGGCCGTCCAGCAGGCGTCGGCGCGACCCTGGGCGTTGCGACCCCGGACCGGTATGCCCGGGAACGGGTCGCCGAGGAGCGGAACGGGGCGGGGCTCCTGCGAGGCCTTCTTCGGGTACCAGCCGGTAGTCGCCGGGTGGAAGAGCCAGGTGGCGAAGCCGTTGCGGCGCCAGTGGGCGGCGTGTTCCGTGGGTGCGCCGCCTCGCACGAAGCCCAGCTCGGTGATGGCGAGTTCGACCCGGGTGCGAGTGGCCTCGCGCACGCGGTCGGGGTGGTTCAGGACGTTGGACACCGTGCCCGTGGAGACGCCGGCGCGGCGGGCTACGTCGACCAGCTTCGCGCCCTGGTGGCCTCCGGTGCGGGCGGTGCCCTGGCCCTGGAAGACGTACGTCCTGCCATGGCACGGGCACGGCTTGGGCTTGGTACGGGCGACGTGGTCGGCCACGAGGGCCGAGAGCCAGTCGGGGGCGTCGATGGTGCGGTAGCTGTCGTCCTTGGGCGGGCAGCGGACCATCACCCCCGAGTCGAGCTCGTACAGCTGCCACTCGACTCGGACCGAGCCCCTACGGGCGAACTCGGTCTCCAGGCCGACGATTTCGCCCCAGCGGATGCCGGTGTACGCCTTGAGGATCACCGCGACGAACTCGTCGTCCCGGCCGGAGAGCAGGGCGGCCCGCTCGGCGATCAGGAGTGCGCCGAGCGCGTCCGTGACGACCTTCTCAGGGCCGCAGTCGGCGGAGCGGCCGGCCCGCTTGCCCCTCCCCCGGCGCTTGGCGGCGGGGTTCGCGTCGATGAGCCCCTCATCCACGGCGTCGGCGAGGATGAGGTGGAGCGTGGCCCGCCAGGTCTTGACGCTGGAGGCGGCGTAGGAGGCCCGTTCCTTCTTCTCCCACAGCGCGACGTCGGTACGGAGGATGCCGGCGAGGGCCTTGTCCTCGAAGTCGGGGAGCAGGTGCTCCTCGATGTGGCGGCGGTAGTTCTGCATGGTGGACGCGGCCAGGTCTTGGGCCTCGTACCAGCGGCTCGCGTACTCGCCGAACGTCTCCTGGCCCAGTGACGGGTCACGTACGTCGCCGCGCCGGAAGCCGATCTCCGCCTCGTCGGCGGCCCGCTTGGCCTCTCGCTTGGTGGCGAACTTGATGGTCGCTCCGGTCGAGTCGACGACCGTGTTGTGCTTTCCGGGCGCCGTCTTGTAACGACCGCGCCAGTAGTTGCTGCGCTTCTCCGCGAAGCCCACTATTCCCTCCCCTCTTGGTTCGTCGTCAGCTACGCGGTGGTGTCGAAGTCGTCCTGGCGTGCGCGGCGGGGTCGACGGGCGTGGAGGCGGGCGGATGGGGCTGCCGTGCGCGACGGCACCGTGCGGACGGAGGGTGCGACTGGTTCGGGTGCGATCGCCGGCCGCACTTCGTACAGGCGGATGATCTCCGCGAGGTGTTCAGCGGTGAAGCGGTACGAACGTCCGACCCGGGTGAACGGGATGCGTCCCCGGCTGGCCCGGTCCTTGACCCACCAGGCGGAACAGCCGAGGGCATCGGCTATCTCCTCGGGGCGGAACAGTCGGGGGAGGGCGGAGGAGTCGGAGCAGGCTGCGGCCATGGGCGATTGACGCAAGAAGGATCCTCATCAGGTACGGCGGAGTAGGTCGAGGGTTCGACCACGGTTCTGGAGTGGGCAGATGGCCTGTGCGGAGGGGCCGGCGGCGACACTGGCACGCCGCAGGCCGGGCTGGTGCGGCTACGCGGCGGGCTGGAGCAGCACGAGCGGGGAGACGCCGAGGGCGGCGGCGATCGCGACGAGGTCGTCGACGTCGCAGCGGCGGCGTCGGCGTTCGATGCGGGAAATCGTCGTGACGGTCATGGGGTGGCCCAGCGCGGTGGCACGGGCTGCCAGCTGGCGCTGGGCGACACCACGCGCGGTGCGGGCTCGCTCGATGGCACGGGCGACTCGATTCCCGGCCGGACCGATTTCCAGAGGTGTTGGGGGCATGCATATTTTGTAACTTGGGATCCCCGGTTTGGGTAACCGGGGATCTGCTGCTACATTCCGCCGCTTTGTTGTCAGGTTCCCTACCCTGCCGCCGAAAAATTGCGAAACATAGCAGCGGATCCCCGGTTGACCAAATAATGGCCCGTCAGGTCCGTCGACCGGAGGACCGGCTGCAGTTCGCACACCCTTTCAACCTGCGCAGATAGGGCACCTGGAGGTAGCGGCGGGGAGCAGCACGGTCATTGCCGAAGCGTTGCGACTTGCCCTATTCGTCCCGCCAATTCTTCGAGCTATTTGGTCAACCGGGGATTCGGGTTTACCGTTTTTACACACCCACAGGGACATGTTCGCCGTGAGCTGTTTGCTTTCTCGGCGGAATGCTGGACTTGCGCGAACCAATGTGGCTGTCTTGTCCATGCGCCCCGAACGCTGACCCCGGGGGACACGGCAAGCCCCGGCTCTCCAAGGCCGGGCAGCGAAGCTGCCAGCACCACACGCCGGCAGGCCGCAACCGTCACACCCCGCCCTCCCCCTCCCCCACCCGAAACGGGCTACCCCCTGCCCGCCCTTACCAAGGAGCCGCCACCCGATGAGTCACGACGCCCGCGCATGGGTGTGGGACCACAGCCGCAGCAAGGGCACCGCCCGCATGATCCTCGTGCTGATCGCCGACCGATGCGTCGATGGCCGCTGCATCGCGTACGCCTCGGTCCCCGCCCTCATGAAGCGGGCCAACGCCTCCCGCAGCGCCGTGCGGGACGCCCTCGACAAACTGATCGCCAGCGGCGAGCTGGTGTGGATCGAGGATCGCAAGGGCCCTCGCGGCGAGAGGTACTACCACCTCCCCGACGCGGCTCGGTTCCTCTCCGAGCAGGCCACAGCGAGGGACCGGGATCCGGCCCCCACAGGGCCGGAATCCAGCCCGTCGAAGCCACTTGTAGAGGGGCCGGAAACCGGCCCCGGGGACCGGAATCCAACCCCTGGGGGGACCGGATTCCAGCCCGGCCGGGGGCCGGAATCCGACCCCCAGAACAGTAGAGAACCAAAGATGAACGGTAGTAAGAGCAGCAGCTCCCCGCTCATCCCCGCCGCCCAGTGGCACATCGACGACGCCACCGAGACGTGGCTGCGGCAACAGGGCCACCTCGACCGGCTCGGCGAGCACGCCCTGCGAGCGGCTGACGAGAAGTGGCGCAACTACCGGGCGGTCTGGGGACCGCGCACCGCCGCCGCCTGGTCCGCCGACTGGCGCGAGTGGATCACCCGCGAACACACTCCCGCTCCTGGCCGCCCGCACCTGCGCTCCCTGCCAGGCGGCGCCTCCTCCGGTCCTGCACCCGGAAGGACCCGCGCCGAACAGCACACCAGCGCCCTGCTCGATGCCCTCACCGAGCTCGAAGCCCATGACACCCCTACCGGAACGGAATAACTACCCTGGACCTCCGAGAGATCGCCATCCTGCTCGCCTACGTCGGACGCCTCGACACCCGCACCGCCCACACGGACAGCGGCACTGCCCGTGACCAGATCGCCCAGTGGCACGAGATCCTGGCTGACGTTCCCTTCACCGCCCACGGCTGGGACGTCCGTGAAGCGGTAACGGCACACACCCGCACCTCCGGATTTCGGATCCTGCCGGTGGACATCGCCCGCCAGTGGGACGCCTACCGCCGCGACCGCCTGGCACGGCACACCGATCCCCTCCCGGTCGCGGATCCGGACGACGTGACCGCATACCTATCCGAGCTGCGCGGAAACCGGCGCGCCGTCGCGGTCGGCGAGACAGCACCGTCCACCCTCCACGAGCTCACCGCCGGCCCGCACCCCGACGTCGAGGCCCGCCTGCGCTCCGTCGGATCCGTCATCCCTCCAGCGGCACGCGCCCAGCTCGCGCCTTACCGGTCCGTTCGTGCCGGCCGCGAAGCCACCACCGCCACGACTCCCACCCGGCAGTCGGCCCCGCCACGCCCGACCACCGGCGTGGCGGGCGGCATCAGCACTCCCCCTTCGGGTCCCGCTCGCTCCAGCAGACGCTGAGCCGCCCCCCGCTCGTGCCGGTCCGGCCTCCGGGTCAGCCACCCCACCGTGCTCCTGGCCTCGTCGCAACGGCCTCGCCCGCCTCCGGCGCCGCCTCCCCACCTCATCGCCATCACCACACCGCCCGCCCGCGCCTCTGCATGGCGCGGGCGGGTCTCCGGAGACCCCTGCATGACACCACTCGCCCTGCCCGCACTCGGGCACTGGAACGCAACGTCCCTCACTCTCATCGCCCTCGCACTGACCTGCTCCGCGCTGCTGATCAGGCGGCTGACACAGCAACGCACACGTCGGAACGGCGGCATCCGCAAGCCTGCGTCGCCCGCCGTCACCATCGCCGCGCTGGCCGCGGTCGGCTGCACCGCGTACAGCGCCGACACCAGCTGGCGGTTCGCCGCCGACTACCTGGACATGAGCGGCACGGCCGAACGCGCCACCCGAAAGGCCGTCGCCCTGGCCGCACGCCTCGCCGAGCGCACCCCGAAGCAGCGCGGCGGGTGGCGCGGCCGGCGCATCGCACGGCGGTTGTCACGGGCCGTCGCCCAAGCCGCAGTGGGCATCGACGACCGCCGCATCCCGCCCCGCTACCGCGAGGCACTCGCCACGCAACCCGAAGTCCTGGGCTGGGTGGAGGCGGTCACCCGCGCCGGGCGAAGCGGGCCGGCCGGTACCCGGGGCATCTCCTACGGCCCCTCGCTGCTGATCGCCGGACCCACCGGCATCGGCAAGACCCATCAGGCCTACGGAGCCGTCCGCTCGCTGCTGGCCGCCGGAGTACGCCTTCGCTGGCAGGCGGTCACCTCCGCCGACCTCTACGCCCAGCTCCGGCCCCGGCCCAACCACGACCCCGAGCGGGAGATCCAAGAGCTCGGCCGGTGCCCGCTGCTGATCCTGGACGACCTCGGCGCAGCCAAGCAGTCCGAGTGGACCGAGGAGCTGACGTACCGGCTGATCAACCGCCGCTACACCGAGATGCTCCCGACCCTGATCACCACCAACCTGCCGATCGCGGAACTCCGCAACGCAGTCGGGGACCGCGTCGCCTCCCGCCTGGCAGAGATGACCACCCGCGCCATCCTCACCGGCCCGGACCGCCGACGCACACCCCCGCTGGCAGCCTGACGACTACGGTCCCCCATGCGCCACGGTCCCGGTGACCCTTGGGGACCGTCCTATCGCGACGTTTCGGTCCCACCCGAGCGGGACCGTCCCCAAATCCACACCTCGGTCCCGCCAAGGGAACCGTCCCCAGACGATCGGGGACGGTCCCGGATTGCCGCCCGGCGACGGGGACCCTCCCCGCAACCACCACGGTCCCCTGCGAAGGACATGGGGACGGTCCCCACATCGGGACCGTCCCGGAACGCTTTCCGCAGGTCAGATGGCCTATAGGTGACTCGGTCCCCAATTGCCCGCCCGACATCACCAGATGGTGGGGACCGTCGTGATGGTCCCCACCATCTGGGGACCGTCCCCATGTCCGATCGGGGACCGTGAGGTCATCGGATTCCGGGACGGGAGGGGATCGGTCCCCCACCGCGTCCACGGGGACGGTCCCCGGTCCGGTCCCCGATCCTTCTCCCGCGGTCCCCGGGCTCGGGACGGTCCCCCATTTCCTTCCGGTCCCAGTTCGGGACGGTCCCCGATTCCCCTGGTCCCGGTGGTCCGCGGCGGCCCGGTCCCCGAAGAGCTGCGGGGACCGGCCCCGCACGCCTCGCCCGGGGGACCAGCCAGCCGCCCACGCCACGCCCCGGTAGGCGCCTGCCCCGAGACCGCGAGCCGACCACCCCACTCACCTCACCTCACCCCGCAGGAGAACGACCCATGACAGCGGCCCCGCAGCACCACGACGACACACCCTCACCGCCTTCGAAGTCATCTACCCTGATGGACCATTGGCGGCGTGCATTCGGGATGACGGCAGCTCCTGGCGGAGCCAGTAGTACCCCGAGTCCGACTCAAGGCCGGTCTTCGGGGATCTCCGCCCCGGGGGTGGCGGAGACGGCCCGGCGCCAGGGAGCGCCGGACCGTGAGGTCGGGTCCGAGGGCGGCCCCGACCAGGACACGCTCCACGCCGTCCAGCGCGAGATCCTCCACGCCGAACGCAACGCCGAGCCCGCCGCCGGCGAGCCGACGGTCAAGAACGCCCAGCCCACGATCCGCCGCTTCACCGGCAACAAGCGCGGCGACCGCGTCGGCCCGCTGCGCTTCACCGACGACGAACGCCCCCGCCTCCAGGAGGCCGCCGCCGAGCACGGCTACAAGGGCGAATCCGGCTTCGCCGCCGACATCGTCCTCGCCTTCATCAACGGCCGGTTCACCGCCAACCTGCCCCTGTCCGAGGACCGCCGCCGCACGCACGTCTTCCGCGCCCAGGTCCTGCGCCAGTGCAACCGCATCGGCGTCAACATCAACCAGATCGCCCGCGCCCTGAATAGCGACCTCACCGCGCCCGACATACGCCAGCGCCTCGACGAACTCCACCACCTGCTCACCCTGATCGCCGAGACCCTGCGCGAACCCGCCAACCCGCAGGAGGTCCGACAGCCGTGATAGCTGCCATCAAGCCCTCCGGCGCCAACACCCGCGGGCTGCTCGCCTACCTCTACGGCCCCGGCCGCCACGACGAACACACCGACCCCCACATCGTGGCCGGCTTCGCCATGCTCGCCATGCCCGACCCCGGCCGCGACGAGAACGCCACCCTCACCCAGCTCGCCCGCTACCTCGACGAACCCGTACGCCTCCGCAACAGCGAGTTCGGCAAGAAGATCACCGACCACGTCTGGCACTGCCCCGTCCGCGCAGCCCTCGAGGACCGCCACCTCTCCGACGCCGAGTGGGGCGAGATCGCCCAGCGCATCGTCGCCGCGGCCGGCATCGCTCCCGAAGGCGACGACCTGGCCTGCCGCTGGATCGCCGTACGCCACGCCGACGACCACATCCACATCCTCGCCACCACCGTCCGCGAGGACGGCCGCCGCCCCAAACTCCACGACAGCGGCATCCGCGTCGGCGACGCATGCCGCCAGATCGAGAAGGACTACGGCCTGCGCCGCCTGAAGAAGGGCGACCGCACCGGGACCCGCGCCCCCACCCAGGCCGAGATGCACAAGGCTCAGCGCCTCGGCTGGGAGCAGACGAGCCGCGAGTGGCTCCAGGACCGCATCCGCGCCGCCATCCCCCACGCCCGCACGGCCGAGGAACTCCTCGCCTACATGGAAGCCGACGGCATCGCGGTCAAGGCCCGGCGCGGCCCCTCCGGAGACCTCCTCGGCTACGCCGCGGGCCGCCCCGGCGACCTCAACAAGGACGGCGAACAGACCTTCCACCCCGGCGGGAAGATCGCCCCCGACCTCACCCTCCCCAAGCTCCGGGACCGCCTCGAAGCCGGCGAGCCGGAGGAACACCCCACCGCCCGCCGCGACCAGCCCGCCACCGCCTGGCACCAGGCCACCGAAGCCCTCGACACCTTCCGCACCGACCTCGCCGACGACACCCACGCCCAGGCACACATCACCGCCCTCGGCGAACTCCTCGAAGCCACCGCCCAGAAAGCCCCCACCCACCTCCGCACCGAACTCCACGCCGCATCCAAGGCGTTCGCACGCGTCCAGCGCTCCCAGATCCGCGCGGAAGACCGCGCCGCCCACGCCATCCGGAACGCAGCACGCGACATCGTCCACACCGCCACCGGCCCCGACGGCAGCGCCCTCGCCGCCCTCATCGCAGCGCTCCTGTGGGCCGGGATCGTCGCCGGCCGCTGGCACGAGGCCAAGGGCCACGCCCACCAGGCTGACGCCGCCCGCCAAACCCTCCACCACCTGCAGGCAGCCGCCGAGCAAGCCCTCACACCCACGCTCGTCGTACTCGAACAGCGTCAGCCGAGGGAGGAAACCCGCCGGACCCTCGCTCGCGACGTACGCGCCGCCGTCCCCGACCAGGCCGACCGGATCCTCACCGACCCCAGCTGGCCCGCCCTCGCCGCACTCTTGGCCGACGCGGAGGCCCGAGGCCACCAGCCCCACCAGCTCCTGCAGGAGGCCGCAGCCCAGCGCGAACTCGGCACAGCCCGCCAACCGGCCCGCGTCCTGATCACCCGCCTCCAGCACACCAGCCGCAACCCCAGCCCCAACCCCCGCGCCGAAGCCGCCCGCCGACGCACAACGGCATCGTGGACCGGCCAGCCGGGACACGGCACGCAGCCGCCTGCGGCGCCCGCGACCCCGCCGAACCGCCCACGACGCTGACCTCTAAGGCGCCGCACTCGGCGCCCCACGCTGTGGCAGACGGGCCCTCCCTACGGGGCAGCTCGACCGGCCAACTTGTGCACCTACCTGGGCGAAAGCGGCAAGGACGTACCCGTGCGAACCCACTCCTGCTCGCAGACGGGGCCGACATATATAGCCGACGAACCCCGGTCAGCCAAACCGGGGATTCTCCAGATCATTGAAATACCTGGGCTCCACGCCCAACCCCGTCAAGCCGCACGGCACCCCCCACGGTGCTGTCAGCACACCCACACCACAAGGAGCACCACCCTGAAGGTCCACCCCATCGCCACTATGTTCCCGCCCCTCACCGACGAGGAGCTCCACGAGCTCACCGCCTCCGTCAGGACCCACGGCCTACGTCACCCGATCGTCCTCGGCCCTGACGGGGTTCTCCTCGACGGCCGCAACCGACTGGCCGTCTGCGAGGCCCTCGGAATCGAGCCCCGCTTCACCACTTATGAAGGCGATGATCCGGACGGATACGCCCTGAACGTCAACATCCGCCAGCGCAACCTGACCACGGGGCAGGCGGCAATGATCGCGACCAAGGCCCAAGCCGGCACCGAGACGAATGAGCACCTCGCCCCTGAGGCCGCGATACGTTCCCTCAGCGAGAGGACCGGTGTCTCCACGGGCCGACTGGAACTGGCTGACTTCGTCATGCGCCACGAGCCCAACCTCGTGGACCTGGTGATCACGCGTGCCGTCAGCCTGGACGAGGCCCACGGCACCGCCCTCGTGAGCAAGGCTCGTGCACAGGCCAGCCGGGAACACCTCGCCCGCCTACGCACTGAGGCCCCTGACCTCGCCGACCGGGTCATCACGGGTGAGTTCACCGGGATTCAGGCCTGGAACAAGTACAGGGAGCGCGTCAAGGAGGACATACGGCAGCGGAGGGTCGCAACCTATCTCCTGTGCGATGTCGTCACGGCTCTGGCACACACACGGGGCAGCAGGACCTTTGCCAAGTACGACCCCCAGTACCAGGCACCGGGGCGACCTGTCACCCGCGAGACCATCGCCCATGCGATGACCGCCTTGACCGAAATGGGCGCCGTATGGCGGGAGCGCAACCTGCCGTAAGCCGGAGCAAACGCCGACCCGCTGCTCCCGCCGCCAGACCGGCGGCGGGAGCAGCGGCACATACGGCCCGGTCAGGGCGTGAGGCGGTTCGGTCCGCGGAAGAGGAAGGTCGCTTCGCGGATGGAGTCCAGGCCGAGCATGACCATGAGGACCCGGCCGAGGCCGGCGCCGAAGCCGCCGTGGGGCGGGCAGCCGAAGCGGAAGATGTTCAGATAGTCCTGCATCCCCTCGGTGCTCATGCCTTTCTCCTCTGCCTGCTTGAGCAGGACGGCGGATCGGTGCTCACGCTGGGCCCCGGTGGTGACCTCCAGGCCCTTCCAGAGCAGGTCGAAGCTGAGCGTGAGGTCTGGCTGTCCCTCTGGGCGCATGTGGTAGAAGGGCCGGATGCTTGCCGGGTAGTGCGTGATGAACACGAACTCGTGCCCGGTCTGCTCTTTCATGTGTGCGGCGATCCGGCGCTCACCGTCGGGGTCCAGGTCCTCCTTCACCCGCTCCGGGTCCCACCCGCCGGCCCGCAGAACCTCCTGCGCCTCAGCCATCGTGATCCGCGGGAACGGCGTCTCCGGCACGGTGACCTCGACCCCGGATACCTCCCGAATCTGCTCCCCGTGGACATCGGCGACCTTGGCGATGGCATGGGTGAGCATCCGCTCCTCGAAGGCCATCACGTCCTCGACGCTTTCGATCCACGAAAGCTCCACGTCCACACCGGTGAACTCGGTCGCGTGCCGGGAGGTGAATGACGGCTCGGCCCGGAAGACAGGACCGATCTCGAAAACCCTGTCGATACCGGCCGCCACCGCCATCTGCTTGTAGAACTGCGGCGACTGTGCCAGATACGCCAACCGGTCGAAGTACCCGAGCTTGAATACCTCCGCCCCCGACTCCGAGGCGGTGCCCATCAGCTTCGGGGTGTGCATCTCCGTGCAGCCGTTCTGCATGGCGTACTCGCGCAGCCCCTGCTCCAAGGTCGTCTGCACGGCGAACACCATCTGTGCGGTCTCTCTCTTGCGGACGTCGAGGAAGCGCCAGTCGAGCCGGTGCTCCGGCCCGGTCTGCTCGTCGATCGGCAGAGGCGTCTCTGCCAAGTTCAGTACCTCGACCGCCTCGGGGACGATTTCCAGGGCTCCGAGCTTGACTTGCGCCGCGTCCACGACGCGGCCGGTGATCCGTACGGCGGACTCCGGGGTGAGGGACTCGAGCACGGCCTCCAGCGGGCTGCCGTCGCGCCTGTGGGTCACCTGGACCATGCCGGAGTGGTCGCGCAGGATCACGAACTGCATCTTGCGCTGCAGACGGAGTGCGTTCACCCAGCCGGAGACGGAGACGGTCTGGTCGATGTGGCCGCGTAGGTCAGAGGTCAGTACGCGGCTCGTAGTGTGGATCATCGCAGCCCTCCAGGGCGTCGTCATGATCCCTTGGGAGTGCGGGCGAGAAGGGAACTCGCGGTACCACCGCACTTTCGCCGCCACCCAGAAGGCAGCAGCCTCATTCCGCCCTGTGACGGGGGCGAACCGGCGGGGCATTGGGCCCAGGGGCCGTTCCTCCCCGCGCTCAGGAGGGTCTTCGCCTCGGGCGCGAGTCCGCCTTCCCAGCTACTGGCGGCTCTCTCTGCTCGCGTGATCCTCGGCTACTCGTCTCCGTCTACGCGTTGGCCACGAGGATAGGAAGCGGGCACGGCACCTGCAACGCAATAGGTGTGTAACCCGACCTCGTCGGGCCTCCTGAGGCGGAAGCCCAACGAGGCCTGCACCAGCCCGCTACTTGGTCGCGACGACGTAGACGCTCGCCCACTGCCGCTTCGGGTTCGCCAGGTCCGGGTCGAAGTCCCAGGGCTCGACGGCGGAGAAGCCGGCCTCTGTGAACAGCTGGCTGAGCTTCTCGAAGTCGTACGCCCAGTAGTGCGGGTTGTACGTGGGGTCGTCGTCCTGGTCACGGAAGACGTAGTTGATCAGGTCGAGGTAGGTGTTGATGTCCTTGCGACAGTCCCGCTTGCCGTACCACCGGGAGATCATTTCCTCGGCCTGCTCGGGGCCAGCCGGGTACTGGCCGAGTACGAAGGCCGCGTCCGGCACCCCAGTGATGAGACGGCCGCCGGGGGCGAGGACGCGCTGGGCCTCTCGGGCGTACTGCTTGGCGGAGACCGGGTAGTCGATGTGCTCAAGGAAGTGCTCGGAGAACAGGACGTCCACGGAGTCGTCCTGCAGCGGGATCCCCTCACGGACATCCCAGAGCAGGTCGGCGGGCGGCACAGCGTCGATGTTGAAGAAGCCATCGAGGCGGTGGGCTCCACCGCCGACCTGAACTTTCTTCGGTGCGGCGGCGACCAAGCCGCTGGGGAACGCCTTCTGGCTGGCGCGGTGGTAGCGGCTGAGCTCGATCTCCTTGGCCGCGGCACGAAGAGTGCGCGCGAGGCCGTGGGTAGTGGCAGGGTCGGCGAGGAGAGTCGTGATCTGCTCGCCGAGGAGATCCACGGAGCAGCCGTCCGTGCGGTGGGCGTTCATCAGCTATGGGTCCTCTCGCTTTAAGCCGTGGCAGGGGTGGGTGAGGTCCACTGGTTGTTGCGCATGAGCGTGTACTTGATGTCGACCAGGCGTGGGGCGATGGTCAGGGCGAGTTCTTCGGCGGGATGGAGCCGGCCGTGGTCGTCCTGCTCGGCCCGCCAGACGCGGTAGTCAAGATCGGGGTACGCAGGGTTGATGCCGATCTCGCCCTTGGGGATCGTGCCGTTGAAGGGCGCGACGATGTCCATGTGGTTCCAGTAGTTCCACGCCTGGAGCGCCTTGTGCTGGTCGAAGTAGAAGTAGAAGTCCGGGTACCGGCCGAAGGTCCGCAATTCGCGGTGGATCAGGTGTCCGAGGAGCGGGCCGAGCTGGGTGGAGAGGCTGTCGAACTCCCAGCGGGTGTGGTGCCAGGCTTCCGGGACCTGGCCGGGCGTGAACAGCCGGGCCGCGACGAGGTGGCTGATCCGCTCGGTGAGGTAGGCGCAGGCGTGGGCGGCGTCCAGGCTGGGGTCGATGCGGGCGAATAGCGCGCCCAGCTCGTCGGGGGAGGGTCGGAACTTCGCGAGATCGAACTTGCCCGCCATGTGCGGGAAGGATGCGAACAGCATGTCCTTGTAGAGCCAGTTGTTGAACTCGCCGAGCTCGGCCATCTCCTGGGTCTGCCTCGTGGTGGAGTGCAGCATCAGGTACTCCGCCAGGGCCTCGAAGTACACGTACCCGAGGATCGGTAGCCGAGGGATCGTCTCGTCCAGCAACCGCAGGAACGTACTGGGCTGGACGGCGGCGCCCTGGTAGGCGACGGCAGCCGCCAGGGCGAGGAAGGCCGTGGAGTTCTTGATCCTGCTGACGACGGTCTCGCGCAACTGGTGTCGCTCGGTCTTGGAGAGCAGGTACTCCAGGCGGCTGTAGATCTGGAGGTGGATCGAACCGAGGCGGAGGTAGTCCACGCCGGCCAGCCCGCGATAGGCCTGGGGTGGCAGGTTGATCTCGAAGATCAGTGGCGTCGGTACGCGCTTCGGTGTGCCGGCCTTAGCCACGAAGGCCGGGGCCTCCTTGGTGAGCACGTACTCGGCGAGGTTGTGCATGCGGTATCCGCGCTCGGTCGGGGTGAGGGGCGCGCAGTACACGCTGCCGACCAGGCAGCCCCCGGAGGGATAGAGCGATCCGTGCTCGCTGATCTGCTCCAGGGCGTGGGTGACGTGCAGCAGGTGGAGCTTGCCGTCGCCGCCCAGGGCGCGGAAGAGGGCGTTGTCCCGCAGCAGTCGGCCGTTGGGAGTCTGCGCCACGAGCCGGTTCTCCCAGGCTGCGGCCTGATCGGCGAGCGGGTCCTGGCCGTGCACAGGGCTGGGTATCAGGGTCGTGTCGAAGAATGCGTGGGCGTCGGCCCACTGCTCATAGGCGTCCAGGAAGTCCATCAGCCTGTCAGCCCCACATCCGCGAGACCTACGAGGGCCGCCTCCGCGCTGCTCGCTCCGGCCAGCCACGCGGTCTCGGACCGGATGACGAGTTCGACGGCGGTCGTGCGTAAGGCCTTGAAGGCGTCGGACCGGACCTGGACGGGGTCAGGCCACCAGCTGAGCTTCGGCAGTCGGTAGCGGTCCAGCGCATCCGCGGCCTTGAGGAGATCGCAGATGACCTCGGCGCGGGCGTGGTCGGCCTGATCGTCCTCGGAGAAGGCGTCGTACGGCACATCGTGGAGCCGCACCGCTGTGGCGGCAGTGGCGATCCGGCTGGGCGTCGCCACGAGCCCGAAGTGGTTCCAGACGGTGTCGGCCTGATCCGTGAGCCAGATGGCGGCACGCGCCCCGTGGCCGCGGTCGTCCTTGTCGTGGAGGCGCCGGCAGTCGTGCACGGCGGCGGCCAGGACCAGCGTGGCGGTGTCGTCCTCGCTGAGCCCGGCCGACTCCGCAAGGAGCGCGGCCAGTGCGGCGGTGCGCATCGCGTGCCGGATCCCGTGGAGGGAGTCCAGGCACTTCTCCTCGGCCAGCCACCCGGCAGGGATGGCCGAGCGAGACAGGAGCCTCTGCGAAGTCGCTCGCAGTCGGGGAGGCGGGCCGTCCGAGAGGACGGGCCGGTTCGCGGTGATCCAGCGGACGGTGGCGGGATCGGTGTACTGGTGGTGCGGTAGCTGCTTACGTGCAGCCAGCTCGACCAGACTGTCGGCCGGCGAGGTCGTGCTCATCGGGCCCACCCCCTCGGTGGTCTGCGACAGCGGATGCCTAGCTGACGGACGCGGCCTGGGCCGCCTGCTCCTTACGGGCCTGCTCGGCGGCCTCGAAGGCAGCCGTGAAGTCGGCGAGCTCTTCCTCGCTCATGAGGTGCACGCCCAGCTCATCGGCCACGGCACCGATGCGGGCGACGGCCTCGTCCCGCGCGGTGGCGCTGGCCTCGTCGTCGAGCAGCACCTCGAACTCGGCGTGATGCCCCCAGGCGTCGCTCCACTTCACGGCGATCTCGACACCGCGGAAGCGGAAGTTGTGGCGTTGGTTGAACGCCTCGTGCATGGTGTCCTCGAAGCCGAGGGCGTTGAAGATCCGCACGGCGGCCGGAACGTCCTCGCGGCCGATGGCGAACTCGGTCTCCGGGAAGGCAGCACCCTGGCCGATCTTGCTGGCCTTGAGGGTGACCTTCGCGGAGCCGGCCGCGATGTTGTCCGTGACCTTCAGCAGCTGGTCGGGTAGCACGTAGAAGTGGATGTTCTTGTCGTCGCAGCCGAGGTCCTCGGCCTCCCGCGTCAGGCGTTCGACGAGCTGCTCGTACGCGTCCTTGTCGAAGCGGGCGCGCATCTCGATCTCGATGGCCACAGTGGCTCCCTTACGGAATCGGGCATAGGTGATCCGCCCGAGCCAGGCAAAGCGGGGCTGGCTCAGTTCAGTGCGGTGTGTGATTGATCAAGCATCCGGGCGGTGCGGTACGCCGGTGCGTGCCGCACCGCCACAGGGCAGGAGCGTCAGGCGAGCTCGCCGAAGCGGTCACGCACGACGCCCTCGTGCAGGTAGTTCGGGAGCGGCACGCCGCCGACGGACGCGCGCTTGGTGGCGACCTGTTCCTCGGTCTCGTCCGGGAAGCCCTCCAACAGCTGTAGGCACTGCGCCACCCACTCGCGGGACTTCTCCCAGTCGCCGGTGTCACGGCTGCGGACGGCGAGCGCGAAGGCGGTCTCCGTCGCGGCCCATCGGTCGGTGGCCAGCTCCTGCTGGAAGATGCTCTCCAGCTCGGCCACAGAGGCGACGCGGGTCGGGTTGGTCATGACGTCTTCTCTCCTACGTTGGTGCCTGGTGGTGTTCAACGCGTCGACGGCCGATTGGTGACATCGATCGGGCTCAGTAGGTGAAGATCTCCGCCAGGGTGCGGTAGTCGTGGAGCTCGTCCTTGTCGAACCACAGTTCCAGCTCCTGGTCCGCCTCGGCCTTGTTACCGGAGGCGTGCACCAGGTTCGCGACGGCCTTGCCGGAGGCCGTGCTGGCGCCCCGGCTGTAGTGCGAGAAGTCGCCGCGGACAGTGCCGGCGGGGGCCTCGTTCGGGTAGGTGCTCCCGACGATCTTGCGCACGGTGGCGACGGCGTCGAAGCCCTCCAGCACGAGCGCGATCACCGGGCCCTGCTGCATGAACGTGGAGGTCAGGTTGTAGACCTCGGCACCGAGCCGCTCCTCCAGGTCGAAGTAGTGGCGCCGGGTGAACTCGGCGTCCATCTGCTTCATCTTGATGCCGACGATCTTCAGCGCCGCATCCTCGAATCGAGCGATGATCTTCCCCGCGAATCCGCGGACCATCGCGTCGGGCTTGAGGAGGACGAGCGTGCGCTCCACGGTGTTTTCCTGATCCTGGGCCATCGGTTCCCTTTCAGCTTTCAGGCAAGCCATATGACGGGCGCTCAGCGCCTCGCCTGCATGAGGTTACCGGCGCTGGAACACCCTTCTACGCCTGTTAGTTGAGGCCCGAAGAGGGATATCGGCCAAGTGGCCGAGACCTTCGCTCGACGAGCACCCAGTGCAGCTGTTCCAGGCGGAAAACGCATTTCCTGCACGCGTGGATCTCGACCTCGACACCGCTCACGGCGATGGAGCCGATGACGGTCACCTCTAGATGGAGCCGTTCGCAGCGGAAACAACTCCCGGTGGTCCACTCGAACCGCTGCCACAGCTGCTGAGGCTTCACGTGGCCGGATGGTCGCGGGCCGGCCGGAGGCCGTCGATCGGGGCCATCCACTCCTTTCCGCCGCCCTCCGGCCGCAGCCAGGCGCTGGCGGGCGGCCTCTCGGAGTAGTAGGGCCACGGCTGCACCTCACCCCGCCGGCCAGTGCCCGTGTCGATCACCGGCGCATGGACCGTGAGCCACTCCGGCAGCGAGCTCCAGCCGACGGCGGCCTCGACGTTCACGGGGCGTCCCGATAAGGCCTGGACCACCCCTTCGGGGCCTTGCGATGCGGGCTTCATGGCTTTGCCATCTCCGATCTCTCTGCCTGAGGAAGACGGGTGGTACGGGCGAGCGTCGCCGGCCAAAGCCATTTGATGCAGGATGAGTTGCTCGCATCGTCCAGCGGCGTTCTCGGTCTGTTGCGACAGTAGCCAGGGCGCCCCACGACACCCCGGAAAAACCTTCCGGGGTCCACTTCGGCCACGAGGTGATGATCAGGACATGCGAGGTATGACAGAGGACCTGACCATCGGCGAGCGCGTCGCCTGGTATCGACGCCGGCGCGGCCTCTCCCAAGAGGTACTGGCCGGCCTTGTCGGCCGTACCACCGACTGGCTGAGCAAAGCGGAGAACAATCGGATCGAGCTCGATCGCCTCTCGGTGATCACCTCGCTCGCCGACGCCCTCGATGTCTCCCTGGGAGACCTGCTCGCCGAGCCGACTCTCATTGAATGGTCGCCCGACAGCGGCCATCGCACCGTTGCCGCGTTGCGCGAAGCGCTCATGGACTACAAGCAGCTCACACCCCTGCTGGGATCTGCGCCCGATGACGAGCCACCTGCCCTACAAGACCTTCGTGCCAACGTGGGCGAGGTCCTCGATGCCTACCAGGCATCCCGCTACGGCTTCGCCACTCGACGTCTCCCCCTCGTGCTGGCCGACGCCCTCGCCGCATCCCGTGCTTACTCGGGACACGAGGGAGAGGAGGCCCACGCGCTACTCGCCTTGGCCTACCACGGAGCAGCCATGGTGCTGGGCAAGGTCGGAGAGTCCGAGCTGGCATGGATCGCCGCTGACCGCGGTCTGGCAGCCGCGCAGCACAGCGGCCGGAGCGAGGTCACAGGTTCGCTCTTCCGCGCGGTCACGCACTGCCTCCTGGCCACAGGACGCTTCACAGCAGCGATCCAGCTGGTGAACGACGCGGCAGCCGTCATGCAACCGGAACTGGGCAACGCGAGCGACGAGTACCTCTCGGTGTACGGCACGCTGTTCCTCACCGGGGCGATGGCTGCCGCCCGGGCAGAGGATCGGGCAACTACGCAGACCTTCCTTCGGGAGGCCGACGAGACCGCGCAGCGACTCAGCGCCGACGGCAACCACCTGTGGACAGCCTTCGGACCGACCAATGTGGCCATCCATTGCGTGGCCGCCGCCGGCGAACTCGGCGACATTCAGGTCGCTGCGGACCTCGGTCCACGAATCGACACCAGCGGTATGCCAGTGGAACGGCGTGCGCGGCACAGCCTCGAAGTCGCCAGGGCGCTGAGTGCTTGGAACCGAACCGACGAAGCCCTGGCCGTCCTGCTGGAAGCCGAAAAGGTCGCACCGGAACAGGTCCGCCACCACTACATGAGCCGAGAACTGGTCATCGGCTGGATACGCGGTACCAGAGGCCGGCCGTCCCACCCCCTGGCCGACCTGGCCCGCAGGCTCCGCATTGTGGCGGGCGGCTAGAGTCCAATCCGTGAGCGAGAACGAGCATGAAGCGAAGATGGCCCACCCCCGCATGGCGGCTGGTGCTCTCTTCTTCGACGAAGCTGATCGAGTGCTCCTCGTCGAGCCGTCGTACAAGGACTACCGAGACATTCCCGGCGGCTACGTCGAACAGGGCGAGTCACCCCGACAAGCCTGTGTGCGCGAGGTCCATGAGGAACTGGGCATCAAGCCCCATATCGGCCACCTCCTCGTTGTCGACTGGGCGCCGAACCCGGGCGAGGGCGACAAGGTCCTCTACCTCTTCGACGGTGGCCGCCTCGACGCAGACCACCGTCAACAGATCGCACTCCAAGCGGACGAGCTCCGCGGCTACGACTTCCACGGCGCCGAACAGGTGCCAGACCTCACCATTCCCCGCCTCGCGCGCCGAATCGCCGCAGCCATCCAGGCCCGAACGGACGGCCTGACTGCCTACCTGGAACACGGGCAGTCGCCGGAAGTAGGGACCTGACAACACCTGTGCTGCCATCCGGGACCGAAAGGAAGGGGTCCGGGCAACCCCGATGTCCGTCTGTGCGGGACTCTAGCCAAGACACATGCCGACTTGTCGCACCACTGACACGATGGCTTCATGACGAGCAACAACCTTGGGGAGTGGAGCCCCGCTTCAGCTAGCGAGATGGCGGAAGTCTTCAAGCGGGCCAACTTCCCGTGGTGGATCGCCGGCGGCAGCGCGATCGAACTCTTCGTCGGCCGCGAGCTCCGGACGCATGGAGACCTCGACGTTCTCGTGCTGCGGCGCGATCAGACACGGGCCCAAGAGTGCCTGTCAGGCTGGGATCTCCACATTGCAGACCCACCAGGCACCGGCAGGCTCCGCGCATGGGGCTTCGGCGAGATGCTCGAAGAGCCCCTTCATGACATCTGGTGTCGCCGAACACCAGACGCGCCCTGGTCGGTGCAGCTCATGCTCGACGATGCAGTCGGAGACGAATGGGCATCGAGACGCGACCCGCGCGTGCGGATGCCCATTACCCGTCTCAGTCGCGTCGCCGCAGATGGCACCCCCTACCTCGCCCCCGAGATGCAGCTCTTCTACAAAGCGAAGAACACCAGAGAGAAAGACGAGGTGGACTTCGGCGCGGTCCTCCCGTCGCTGGACCAGGACCAGAGGGCTTGGCTGCTGGACGCCCTCAAGCTGACCGCACCAGAGCATCCCTGGCGCCAGAGACTGCAGTAGGCCATCTCATCGCTTCTCCGCCAGCTTCTCCAACTGCCGGTGAAACCGGCTTGGCCGTGGACCGCCGCGTACGACGCAGCCTCGAAGTCGCCGACGCGCTGAGCTCTGGGAACCCGAGGCCCGGCCCTCCTACTGGAAGCCGCACAGGTGCCGCCGACTAGGCGCGCCACCACTCCCTGAGCCAGAGAAGTGATCATCAGCTGGGGGCCGGCCTGCTCACCCCTTGGCAGACCAGGCCGCAGGCCGTCTTTTCGGTCCCTGCCTGATCAACCTTGGGACCCAGCTGGGCTGCTTGCCGCCGGAGGCACCCACAATCGAACGGTGCGGTCGACGCTAGCGCTGGCGAGCACGGAGCTGTCTGGCGAGAAGGTGACAGCCGTCACTG
The DNA here is from genome assembly GCF_016755875.1 of Streptomyces spororaveus. Classification (NCBI taxonomy): domain Bacteria; kingdom Bacillati; phylum Actinomycetota; class Actinomycetes; order Kitasatosporales; family Streptomycetaceae; genus Streptomyces; species Streptomyces spororaveus. The sequence continues at coordinate 4,131,797 of NZ_BNED01000005.1, forward strand.
CGCCGTGGTGACCGACGAGAGCGTCTCCGACAGGCTGGTGGGTGACAGGATCCCAAAGGCGGACGGTGCGATCGTCGCTGGCCGTAGCTAGTAGGCCGCCATCGGGAGAGAAAACCAGGGCCGCAACGGCATCATCATGGCCCTTCAGGGGCTTTCCTACCGGCTGGTGGGTGGGTACGTCCCACAGTTGAACCAAGTGATCATCTCCAGCGGTAGCGATCAGGCTGCCGTCAGGCGAAAAGCCCACAGAGGTGACGGAGCCACCGTGGCCGTCCAGGAGCTTGCCTGTTGACACTCGGCTCGTGGAGTCCCACAGCCACACCGTGCCGGCGTCGGTGGCGGTTGCGATCAACCTGCCATCGGGGGAGAACGCGATGCCGGTGACGAGCCCGTCATGGCCGGTCAACGGGTCACCCGCGGCTTGCTGGGTGGTTGGCACCCACAGCCGTACGGCGCCTCCGTCATCGGCGACGGCGAGGAGGGTTCCGGTGGGCGAGAAGACCACTGACGTGATGGCGCCGAGGTGGTCGGTCAAAGGGCTGCCCGCTGGCGTCCGAGTGGCCGCATCCCATAGACGTACCGCGCCGCCACGGTCCGCCGTGGCGATCAGGGTGCCGTCGGGAGAGAAGGTCACCGCACTCACGGAGTCACGGTGATTGGTCAGGGGCCGGCCGACTGATCGCCGACTGGCCGGGTCCCAGAAGCGCACCGTATCGTCAGCGCCGGCAGTCACGAGTTGGGTCCCGTCCGGGGAGAACACCACAGCGCGAACCGCGTCACGGTGCCCGACCATAGGCGCCAAGGAAATGGCTTCCCCGTTCTTGAGTGCGGTGAGGACACTCCTGCTGGCGAGCCCCCGTGCGGGCAGGAAATCGAGCCGGGCACGTGGTTCGGCGCGCTGTGTGATCAGGGTCTCGCGCGGGTCGCTCTCATGCCGCGCACGCTGTGTCGGAACCGGCGTTGGCAGGATGTTCTCGGCCGTCCACAGCCGCACCGTGCCATCAAATCCGGCGGTGGCGAGCAACCCACCGTCGGGGGAAAAGGCTACGGCTGTGGCCTTGCCGATATGGCCGATCAGGGGCGCGCCGACAGCCTGCCCGGTGGCGGGATCCCAAAGCCGCACCACGCCATCGAAGTCGGTGGTGGCGAGCAGTTTGCCATCAGGGGAGAACGCTACGGCCGTGGCGGAGCCGGTGTGCCCTGTGAGGGGCGCTCCGACTGTCCGCCGGGTCGCGGGATTCCAAAGGCGCACCATGCCGTCGTCACTGGCGGTGGCGAGCAGGTCGCCATCAGGGGAGAAGGCGACCGATCTGACGGCGCCTGAGTGGCCCATCAGAGGTTTTCCGACTGTACGGCGAGTTGTCGGGTCCCAAAGGTGCACCATGCCGTCGAAGCTCGCGGTAGCGAACAGGCCGCCGTCAGGGGAGAACCTCACCGCTGTGACGGGTCCGGAGTGGGCGGCCAGCGGCTTGCCTATGGGTTCGTGGCTGAATCGATCCCATAGGCGTACCTTGTAATCGAAGCTGGCGGCGACCAGCAGACTGCCGTCGGGGGAGAACGCCACCTCCGTGACCGCGACATTCTTCGTGGTAGGGAGCGCCTTGACCTCCTCATGGGTGCCAGGATCCCAAAGGCTCACCTCGCCATAGTCGTTGGCCGTCGCGAGCAAGCTGCCGTCGGGGGAGAACACGACCGACCGCGTGATGTTCCCACGACCAAGCAGGGGCTCACCGACCGTTTCTTGGGTGACCGGGTCCCAGAGCGTCACCACTCCAGCCGCGCTAGCGGTTGCCATCAGGTTGCCAGCGGGGCGAAACGCCACTGACCACACGAAACCGGAATGTGGAAGGGCCGACGGCTCGAGATGAGACCTCGAGCGTCGACCACCCTCCACGGACACGGCCGAGTTCGCCGAATGTACCGGCGTATCGGGCGTCGCCGCAGTAGGCGAGGCGTTAGCCGGGACGGGCGTCTGCATGGACTTGGATGTCGAGCGCGCGCGGCGGACCCCAACACGTAGCTTTTCGAGTCGGGTCCACTCCGCGCGCCACCACTCGACTGTCGGATGATCTCGGCCTACTGGACGGCCGCCGCTCGAGATGCTGAGAAGTGTCTGGACGAGCGCGATGAGGAAGTCGACGCGGGGCAGACGTTTCGCGTTAAGGGCTTCACTGATCGCGGAGGCTGACAACGTCTGCCCCGGAGGCGCGGCACGGCTGATCGCGCGTTGGGCCGGTTTGCCGCAATCGATCCGCAGCGTCTCGAGATTGGAGGCGAAGTCCTCGAGTTCGCGCTGGAACACGGCTCCGGGAGCGTCCTCGTCCGCCACGTACGTCCCCCTGATGGTCTGTGGGATTCAGCGTAGGACGCGGTTTACCGAACAGGACCGAACTCTGCCGAACATCACCATACATAGTGTGTGTTCGCTCGGCGGGCCACACCGTACGGCGATGGCCTGCGCCGATCGAACTTGTCCGGGTCTCTTCGTGCCGTGCGGGGCGTTGCTGGCCGGGCTGGTGTGCTGAAGGCATGGACGAAAACGAAGAGACCACCGCGCCGCCCGCTCCCCGGACTCCCGCCACGTCGGAGCCGGCGCCGGAGGCGCCGATCCACGAACGGATGCTCGACCTGGCCGCGCTGCTGATCCTGATCACCATGGCGACGGGCGTCTTCATGCTCGCGGGCCCCGAGGCGTTCACCGCGGTCACCAGTGTCGGGTTGGGGCTGTTCGCGGCCTGGCGTGGCCGGCCGCCGAGACCGTGAGTCGCGGTGGAGACCCCGACGGTTACCGATGGTCGCCTCCTGTTGATGGGGCTACGCGAGGCGACCCTCGGGCCCACGCGCGATCCATCGAGCGATCCCCGTATGGATCGGCGGGGCGGGCCGACGCCGATCCATCACCGAGCGGCGCACCCGGCGTCGGGACTTATCCGACGGATGCCCCCTTGGATGTCCCGGCGGTCTTGTGCTGGCCGAGCTCTCTCGGACCTGTCTGGCACCGCCCGTGCGTGGCCTGGGCAAGACGCCCTCGCCCCCTGAAGTCGGTGGTCGACCACCTACGAAGAGTGAGCGCTCTCCCCGCTGGGATCACCAATCGCGCCATGCTCAGCCACCCACAGGAATGTGGCGAACTTTCTCGACAACGGTTACATGTACCATCCAATCCGCGGTATGCTTTCGCAATGTCTGAGCTGCAAGAAGAGCCAAAGCGTGATCGCACCGGGGTCGAGCTGTTCGCGGGGGCGGGCGGCCTGGCCATGGCGGTCCATCAGGCGGGCTTCCGGCCATTGCTGTTCAATGAGTTCGCGCCGCGAGCCTGTCAGACCCTGGAGGCGAACGGGGCGAAGCCTCGGGGAGACGAGGAACGCATCCCCGAGCCTGGGGAGCCGTGGCCGCTGGTCGCGGGCGACGTCCAAGACCTGGACATGAGCTATCTGCTCGGCCGTGTAGACGTGCTCGCCGGCGGCCCTCCGTGTCAGCCCTTCAGCCTCGGGGGGATCGCGAAGGGGGACGAGGACAAGCGGAACATGTTCCCGCAGATGTTCAAGGCGATGCGCCAGATCCGACCCAAGGCCGTGATCTGCGAGAACGTCGTGGGACTTCTTAGGCCATCCTTCAAGCCGTACCTCGAGTACATCCTGCGTGAGATGGAGATGCCCTTCGAGCTGCGGGACCCCAATACCCCTTGGCAGAGGCACAATCAGGACCTCATGGACCTCATCGAGGCCAGAGACAGGGCTTCGGGTGACCCGGCGGAGCGCTACAAGGTGGTGATGACGCGCGTGAACGCCGCGGACTACGGCGTCCCGCAGATCAGGCATCGCATCATCATCGTCGCCTTCCGGGAGGACCTCGGTGTCGACATCGAGCAGTTCAAGGAGGATGTACTTCCCCAGTACTCCGAGGAGGCGCTCTTCCGGGCGATGCTCGATGATTCCGAAGACTCCTACTGGAGCCGCCATCCCGAGGTTCCCGAACCCGTGCGCGCCGCGGCCAAGGCCAGGGCCAGGACAGGGATCGCTAAGGGCTCCGCGCTCATCTCGGACGGATTGAAGCCCTGGCGGACCTTCCGGGACGCCATCGCCGGCATCGACGAGAACGAGGGTAATCCGCTGCCGAAGATCACCTGGGACAGGCTCGACCGCCAGGAGCATCGCGCTGGGGGATTCACTGACCACATCGGGTGGCCCGGGGCTCGGATCTATAAGGGGCACACACCCAATGAGCTGGACCGTCCCGCCAAGACCGTGAAGGCTGGCGTGCACGGCGTCCCTGGCGGGGAGTCCGTGATGCTGACCGATGATCTGGAGACTCCGGAAGGCACCACCTACAAGCACAGGTATATGACCGTGAGGGAGACTGCCCGCGTCATGACCTTCCCCGACGATTGGAAGCTTGAAGGACCTCGTGGGGAGAAGATGCGGCAGCTCGGCAACGCGGTCCCGGTGAAGCTCGGCGCGGTATTCGCCAATGCGGTGGCCAAGGCCCTTGATACGGCGTCGGGGCCGACGACGTGATTGACGTCTCGAAGCCGCCTCAGGGTCGATGGAACGACAGGTTGCCCCCCGATCGCGCCTGGAAAGGGCGGCCGGGAAGGACCCGGAAGGCGCTGTCCGCTGAACAGGACAAAGCGGCGGGTGGTCGCCATCGGCGTGAGGTTGTCCTGGGAGACGGCCGCGTGGTTCACGCCTCGGTCTCCTTGAGGGTCCTACCCAAGACGCGGCGTATCCGCGCGTCACTACGCTGGGGCGATGGGAGGAAGTCCCCGGAGCGCTATCTGGGGGAGGTCGAACACGACAGCCGTGGAGCCAACCTCGCTGAGGGGTGGCGGCTGGCCTGGGCTAAGGGCCTTTTGCGGGAGCACGCCCTGCCGGAGGGCTCGACGGCTTCGACGCCGGCGGTCCGTGCCTCCATGAAAGGCAACCGTGGAAGGGACACAAAGCCCGAGAAGGTACTCAGGTCCCTCCTCTTCAAGGAAGGGCTTCGCTACCGGGTCAACGCACCGCCCGTCCAGGGCCTCCGACGTAGCGCGGATGTGCTGTTCCCGAAGGCAAGAGTCGCGGTGTTCGTCGACGGCTGCTTCTGGCACGTCTGTCCGGAGCATCATCGGCCGGCGACGAAGAACAAGGAGTTCTGGACGGAGAAGTTCACCGAGAACCAGCGGCGGGACGCCGAGACCAACCGGATCCTGGAGGAAGCGGGCTGGACGGTCATCCGGGCTTGGGAGCACGAGGCGCCGGACAAGGTGGCGCGACGGGTCATCTCAGCGGTCCGCCGTGCGACCGCCTAGCTGCGCCTACAGCTCCTCACCATGCAGTAGGTCGTCCATAGCGTCGGTCAACCTGCGTAGGACGATGCGGCCGTCACCATCGCTGTATGCGAGGACGGCACTCCCCGCGTCGAGACCGGCCTCGGCGAGGATCCCCAAGGGGATCTGCACCTGGCCGCTCGCATCGATTGTGACCTGCGCGGGTTCCCGGATCATGAGGTGATTCTCGCACGCTGTGAACCGTGGGGGCGGGGTGCGGAGTGGGTTCCAGCGGGGGTTTCGAGATCTATGTCCCGCGGGTACCGGTGCCGCCCATTAGGGTTGACGCCATGCTGGTGGATGCACCGGGACCGGGACCGGTGGGGGCGTCTAGACACTGGTGGGCGCGCTTCGCGTCTGCCGGCAACGCGTTTGTTCACGACGAAGACGGGGGCCGACTGTGACCGCGAGCCAGTACATCAATGTCACGCCACACCCGCGCATCTTGGGTGTGCTGGGCGACATCGAGTTCTCTCACTGGCAGTGCCTGGCCGAGTTGATCGACAACTCCTTCGACGAGTTCCAGGCGGCCGCCGGGACTGTGGACCGACCCTCGGTCGCGATCTCGCTCCCGCCGGCGAACTCGCAGCGTGCGACGGCTGAGATCAAAGTCCAGGACAACGGCCGGGGCATGAGCCTGGAGGCCGTCACCAACGCCATCAGCGCGGGTTGGACGAGCAACGGTCGACATGGTTCCCTCGGCCTGTTCGGCATGGGCTTCAACATCAGCACCGCCCGGCTTGGTCGACGTACCACGGTACGCACCAGTCGTGCGGGCGATCCGGACTGGATCGAGGTGACCTTGGATCTGGCGCGGATCGCCAACTCCTCCGAGTACCAGGCGCCGTACCGCTTGACGCCCAAGGCCAATCGTGACGAGCACGGCACCACGGTCACGATCAGCGAGCTCAAGCAGGAGCAATACGCGACACTCTGCCGCCCTCAGACGCAGACCGTGATCAGGGAGAAGCTCGGAGACGTCTACAGCTACCTGCTGGCGGAGAAGGGCTTCCTGCTCACGCTCAACGGCAAGAAGGTCAGGCCACGCCTGCCCTGTGTCTGGGATGAGAAGCGGACCGTCACCCGCCAGGGCGTGGAGATCCATGCCGTACAGAGGATCGACCGCGTTCTGAGCACCAAGAACGCGTGCATGGCGTGCGGATACTGGAGCACCGCCGATGCGGAGCACTGCGAGGAATGCGGACAGGACCGCCTGGAACTGCGGGAGCGCAGGATCTGGGGCTGGATCGGGATTCAGCGCTACCTCCACCGCACCGACTACGGGCTGGACTTCCTCCGTAACGGGCGCAAGATCATGCTCAAGGACAAGCGTGCCTTCCACTGGGAGGACGAGGACGGCATCGCGGAGCCGGAGCTGGAGTACCCCATCGACTCCGGGGCCGTACAGATGGGCCGGATCGTCGGTGAGATCCATTGCGACCACGTCACTCCGAACTATCAGAAGACCGCCTTCGAGTTCGATACAGCCGAATGGCGTCAAGTGCTGCGCGAGGTCCGCGGAACCAGCCCCCTCCGCCCTAAGATCGCCAAGAACCTTGGGCTGCCCGAGAATCGCAGCCCTCTCGCCCTGCTCTACGCGGGCTTCCGCCGCCAGGACCCGGGGCTCAACTACCTGATCCCCGGCGATGGGCGTAACGCTCTCCACGAGACGGCGGTGAAGTGGGCCGGCTTGATGCGGAAGGGCGGCTACGAGTACCAGACCGATGAGGTGTGGTACCGCGCCGCTCATCAGCACGACAACCCGATAGCGGTGGACCCGCAGCCGGAGAATGACGACATCCTCCCCGGGTTCGGGGCTGGACTCCTCGACCTCGATGACGAGCCGGAAGACGGTGCGGCGCCGGGTGCGACTGGCATGACCGCAGGTGGTCAAGAACCCCCCGAGGGCGAGGTCGCACCGGCGGAGACGCTGGACCAAAGGCTCCAGCGATACCGAGATAACGCCGACCCCATCGTGGACCTGACAGGCCCGTACTACCTTGAAGAATTGGGCCGCGTGGATCTGACGGCCTGGGCGGTCCGCGGACAGAATCTCGTCACCAAGGATGAGCGGCCCGCACCTGCGATCGTCTCGATGGTCCGAGCCCCACACCTCGATGTTTTCGTCGACACCGGCCACCCGCTCTTCCGAGAGCACGGGGCTGACTTGCGTGACCTGGCACTCGTCGAGGTCGCGGAGTTTATGCGGGTACGGGCCAACATCGTCTCGATGCCCTTGAGTGAGATCGTGGCGCAGCTCAAGAGCCACACCTCCAGTCCTCGGCTGACGCCGGCGGCGACGGCGGAGGAGTCCGAGAGGCTGCTGGAACAGGTGCGCATGGCAATGGTGGCGCCAGTCTCGGCGAACCCAGCGGTGCACTGGCTACTACTCACGAAGGATGAACGAGCCGATGCTGAGCGTCGGTTCGCGGTCGAGGCCGGCGGAACGTCTCCTTGGAACGACGCGATCTCCAGCGGTGAGTTCATCCGCTATGTCCCGGCCAGTGCGGTCATCCGTATCATCCAGGACTCCCCGGAGACTTTCCTCGACGGCTGCGTCTTCAAGCGCGGGTACATCGCTCTGAGCGATCCCGGCGCTCGGGCGCTCGTCGTGGAACGACTGATCAACCCCTTGGGGGACCTCGCGCTCCTGGAACAGCACCGTCCACGCCTCGACGTGGAGGAGCTGTCCCGGATCAGGATCAGCTGCAGACTCATCGCGCGCGACCTCGCCGACAACACATAGGGGGGGAGCGGAATGCGATTCCTTGACGCCGCCTCGCTGCTGGACTCGGGCCCACTGCAGTTCCCTCGCCGCATCGAACGCCTCCTGTGGCACTTGGGCTTCTCCGATGTGTCCAACATCGATGGTTCCGGTGACGAGGGAGGCGACATCCTCGCCCTCCACAAGGGCGAGACCTGGGTGATCCAGTGCAAGTGGAAGCGGCACGGAGCCGTAGGGGCCGACGCGGTGGATGAGGTCGCTCGTGCCCGGGATCACTATCGCGCCCACAAAGCCGTCGTCGTCACCAACACCCGCTTCAGCCCTGACGCCCGGAAGCGGGTGGCGAATCTGGCACGCCTCGGTCCTGGAATCCTCCTGTGGGGCGGAACCGACCTGACGACCAGCTTCGACCGGGTACCGCCCCGCTTTGGCCGAGTGACACCACGGCCGTACCAGACCGAGGCACTTCAGGAACTGACCGCCGATCTCGACGCCTCAGGTCGTGCGCTCCTCGTCCTGGCCACCGGCCTGGGCAAAACGGTCGTCGGAGGCGAGATGATCGCGGCGCACCTGCGACGTGTCCCCCAGGACCAGGTCCTGGTCGTCGCGCACGCGAAGGACCTCGTCCAGCAACTAGAGCGGGCCCTCTGGCGGCACCTTCCCAAAGATGTCCCGACGCGGCTCCTCACGGGTGACACCCGCCCCGACGATCTCTCCGGCCTCACCTGCGCGACGGTCGGCTCGGCGCTGTCGGCCGCGCGATTCGGATACCGCCCAGGCCTCGTCATGATCGACGAAGCGCACCACGTAGGGGAAGAGGGCCAGTACGACGAGCTGCTGGAACTCCTCAGCTCGGCGAGGCACCTGGGCGTAACGGCGACCCCATGGCGCGGTGACAAACACGACATCACCCATCAGCTCGGTGCCCCCAGCTTCAGCCTGGGGATCGAGGAGGGCATGCGGCGCGGCTACCTCGCCCAGGTCGACTACCGCCTGTTCGTCGACGACATCGACTGGGACATCGTCCGCGAGGCCAGCGACCACTCATACGGGCTGGCCGAACTCAACGCCAAGCTGTTTTTGCCGCAGCGGGACGAAGCCATCCGCGACGAGCTGGCCACCGCGTGGGCCGGCACGCGTAATCCCCGGGCCATCGTCTTCTGCCGCACTATCGAACACGCCGAGCGGCTCGCTGACATGCTGCGACGCACCCCTCTTTGGTCAGGCGCCCTCGCCATCCACGCGGGACTCGCCAAGAGGGAACGACAGAACCGCCTACTCGCCTTCCGGGCCGGCGAAGTGCCCATCCTGACGGCGATCGACATCCTCAACGAGGGCGTCGATGTGCCGGACGTGAATATCCTCTGCTTCGCGCGAGTCACTCACTCCCGCCGCATCTTCGTTCAGCAACTTGGGCGAGGCCTCCGCTTGCGCGAGGGAAAGGAGCGGGTCACAGTGCTGGACTTCGTCAGCGACCTCCGCCGCATCGCCGCCGCGCTCAAGCTCAAACGCGCGCTCGACGGAGACGGCGAGATCGAGACCCTGGCGAAGATCACCCCGTCGAACATCGACTTCAGCGACCAGAAGGTGGCCACCCTCATGGACGAGTGGATCAAGGATGCTGCCAGTCTTGAGACCGCGTACGACGAGCACCGACTCCAGTTCCCCTCCACCCGCGCCCCCCAGGAGTAGTCACCGTGGCCTTGCAGCATCTGCCTGCGCCCATTCGCGAGCGCCTTCTCATCGAGATCTACCAACAGGCCAACGATATGGACTGGGAGTTCTTGAGTAACGCCGAGAAGACGAATCAGTACCGGCGATGGATCGAGGACCCCAAGGTTGGCGGCGTCCTGCTCGCCTACGGGCCGGAGAAGGACGCCAGGGTCTGGATCAAGGACGTCCCCATGAAGGAGTACGCCCGAGCGCAGGAAGGGATCGGGAGCTATGTCCGCTATGCGGTAAATCGATTCCAGGGTCCGGAGGAAATTGTTCGTGCGGCATGTGGCAGCGGCTGGGTGATTAAGCCCGATTCGGTTGGGGAGAAGCCGAACCACTGCTACGCCGTCGCTGGCGAGGCCACTCGATACATTTGCTGGGGCCGCGCCGCGAACTTCCGCGACCTCATCTGGGCCGCGCTGAACGAGGCCATCGACTCGACGGAGCGGCCCGCGATCGTCATCACGACCCGCAATGGCGAGACTGTCTCCACGGCCGAGCGCACGCGCCAGGATCGCCTCGCGTTGCGTTGTGGAGCGGACCTGCGGTACCTGCATCGCGAGATTGTCCCCAACCCGGACTACCTCGGGGTGACGGACGGTAGCCGCAGCCAATTGCAGCCCACGCTCCTGGACTAGCCACCGGTCCATTCGACCAGCCTCCCCTCTGGGAGGCAGGGCGGCACCGTGTTCACGGATGGCCAGTAGTGCGGCGAAGGCGGCGAACTCACTGGTCAGACGTCCTTTACCTGCGCCCGCCCGTTCTATCAGACTCGGCTATTCCGGCACGGATCGCAGCTGCTCGGTAGGCGCCAGTGGCCGTCGGTCAGATCAGGCGCGGTGCGCGGGCGGACTGGGCAGAACACGGCATGCGTCTGGGCCCTCGTCATACCCGGCCAACTGCGTTCGCAGCTGCTCAGCCTTGGCCTCGGCCCTGCGGAGCCGGCGCTCCAAGACATCGCGGGCCGGCGGTGCCTGGTACTCGGGCTTCGGTGCCTCATTGCGCGGAGTGAGCCAGCCCACGCGCTGGTACGCCACGATCACGCGAGCGTGGGGGCACGTATAGCACTGCCGTTCCTGACTCGGAATCGGCCAGCCTGACGCCAACATGCGGCAGGTGTGCTCACGTTGGTGCTCGGGTTCAAGGGTCGGATTGGAGATCAAGAGCTGCTCGAATTCCTCGGTCATCTGCTGCACCCTGGAGGCGTCGGCCAAGCGAGGCCCGTCGGCCGGCTTCCAGTCGAGGGTTGGCGCTACGACCTCTTCGAGGTGTCCGCAGTCCAGCGTGACCTTCCAAAACGCCGAGGTATGGGGTTCCTCGTGGCGCAGCACGGCCCACACTTCGGCATCGGCCCAATCGGGTGGCTCCGCCGGGTCGGCGGGGAAGCTCACCTCTCGCCGGTCTCCCCACTCGACGATGCCGCGGTAGGGAACATGACCGGCCTCTTCGTGCCAGCAATACAGCTGTCCCGGCGGCAATGCTTCGCCATCACCGGGAGCTCGCCACTGCCTTTCACTCGGCGGGGTGCCGTCGCCTGGTGTCATGAGCTCCTTGATGCAAGCGCAATCAAGCTGAACCCGCCAGCGGTAATACCGGTCCGGGTCCGGCGCGAAGAACGGCCACAGCACCAGAGGGATCGTCCTGCGGCGATCGGCGTTGAACTTCTCGTACTCGCGCAGGACGTCCGTTCGCTGCTTCGCCCGGCCGGGCAGTCTGCGCGCTAGAGCAGGTGGGCGCATGTCAGCGGCGGGGTCTGCCACGTTCAGGTCCTCTCGCCGTGCGAACCGCTGCGGCCGACGGTAGGGCCCCTGAGATCGGCCTGGGAGGAAGATGACGCTCGCTTCGCCCGAACGGAGGAAGAACTCGCTGACGCCCCTCGCGGTCCGGATGGATCGCGAGTGATCACCGGCGGGGGCGTCGGTGGCTGGGAGCCGACTGGGAGCCGATCTGCTCCCCGAGCCCCTTTGGGACTCCCCCAGACCGTCCGAGGCCAACGCTCTGACCTGGGGAAACGTCGTTCGCGCTGGTGGGGATCTTGGGTGGACCTCATTCGGGACGAAGAGGTCGTGGGTTCAAATCCCGCCACCCCGACACTGAAGTACCAGGTGAGAGCCGGTGCAGAGAAATCTGCACCGGCTCTCTCTGCGTTTGGGCGGCTGTGCAGGTCGGGCCGCTACGCAGGAGGGCAGGGCGGGCCGCCGGCCGCCGCCGTCAGTAGGGGCGGGGGGACATGATGTGCGGCTCGATGGCCGGGGCCTCGAAGATGCAGCGGGGTACACCCGGCCCGGGCGTCGCGCGGACGGAGACCTGTGTCGGCGGATCCGTCGGCAGCTCGACGTGCACGGTCACCGGGTGGTCGTCGTGCGTCGTGGCATGTCCGGTCTCCTTGCCGTCGACCAGTACCTCCACGACGGCGGTGTGCCCGGTCTGGACCGTGGCGCTGACCGAGTGCCCGTCGTGGTCGATGTGGAAGTGATGGCGCCGACCCATGAGATCGCCTCCCGGCAGTACCCCCCTCATGACAAGCGTAGCGACGGGAGCGCGGGACGGCCCCGCGTCGCGCCGGTGACCGCACTCCCCACTCCTCGCATACCCGCTCGGCGCCGGCCGGCAGCGCCGGCCCGGGAGAAGTGACCGGGCTCACGGCTCCTCAGCGGCGGCGAGCCGGGCGAGTTCGGCCCGGGCCAGGGTCAGGAAGGCCGCGGAGGGCCGGGCCGCCACGCTGCGCGCCTCGGCCAGGCCGTCGAGGTGGCCGAGGAGCGCGTCCAGGGTGGGGAAGGGGCCGACCGGGCGGAGCAGCCACAGGCGCCCGCGCGGGCGGGGCGGGAGCCCGAGCTCGGCGAGGGCCTCGTCGGCCTCGCGGTCGAGGTCGCGCAGGTCGGGCTCGGGCAGCGGGGCGCACTCCACGCCGGTGATGTGGCCGTGGCCGTCGAGGGCGGTGTCCACCGCCCAGTGGGTGGAGCGGTCGGGGATCCAGGTGCGGTCCGCGGGGGGCCAGACGTACGGGAGGAACACCCAGCGCAGGTCGTCGGGCGCCGGCTCCCAGCCGAGCACCTCCAGTTCCCGCATCTCGGGCAGCCGGTCCGGCTCCAGTTCGCTACGGCCGGTGCGGCGCAGTGCGAGCGGGTGCGGTGTTCCGTCCTCGTCCCACGACATGCGGGCACGCTATCCGACCCGGTGTCCGATATGTGTGACCCCCGCATACGACCTACGCGCGCATCCGGTCGAGGGGGTTCGCCGCGATCCGGGTGGCCGCGCCACCGGCCACGTACGCGGCCGCCGCGCACTCGGGCTTGCGTACCGCCTGGTCCTCGACGAGTGCGAGGAACGCGGCGCCGAAGCCGCTCCGCGGGTACGCGGCGAGGAGGTCGGCCGTGAAGGCGGGGTCGAACTCGGCGACGCGCAGGCCCGAGACGTCCGCACTCGTACCGACCTGCAGCAGGTGGCTCTCCACGTCCGCGGCGGCGCTCACGTCGTCCCGCATGTGCAGGACGATAACCTCCTCGGCGCGCGCCCGGCGGGCCGCCGGCCAGCCCAGGCCCGCCGTCAGGACGCGCGCGACGTGGCCGCCCGCCTCCTCGAAGGGCAGGGTGTGGCTGTCGAAGGGCGCGGTCAGGCCCAGATCGTGCACCAGGGCGCTGACGTAGAGGAGTTCCGCGTCGTACGCCAGCCCGTGCTGCTCCGCGTACCGGGCTCCGAAGGCGTAGGAACGGACCGAGTGGTTCAGGAGAGTCGTGTCCGCGTACTCCGAAGCGATCTCGAGAGCTGCGCGGGCCGATGCTGTGTCAAGCGTCCACGTCTTCATGGGGCGTCAGCGTAGGCGGCGGCTGAAATCGATCTCGGACGGGGGCTCCCCCGGCCAGTTCAGCCGGGTCGGGGCGGGCGGGGTCTCGGCGAGGACGGTGCCGCGCGAGACGACGTACCGCGGGCGGACCTGGCGGCGGATCGCCTCCTCCGGCGACGGCGCAGGGAGCAGTACGAAGGAGGCGGGGGCGCCCGCGGTGACGCCGTACTCCGTCTCCGCGAGGCCGAGCACCCGCGCCGCGCGCTCCGTCACCATCGAGAAGGCCAGCGGGATCTCGTCGGCGCCGGTGAGCTGGGCGGCGTAGAGCCCGACGAGGGCGGTCTGCAGCGGGTTGGCGGTGCCCAGCGCGTTCCAGGGGTCCATCACGTCGTCGTGGCCGAAGGCGACGTTGACCCCGGCGGCGAGCATCTCCTTGACCTGGGTGAGGCCGCGCCGCTTGGGATAGGCGTCGAAGCGGCCCTGGAGACCCAGGTTGGCGAAGGGGTTGGAGACGAGGTTGATGCCGGAGCGGGCGAGCAGGCGCTGGAGCTTGTAGCTGTACGCGCCGTTGTAGGAGCCCATGGCCGTCGTGTGCGAGGCCGTGGCGCGCCCCCGCAGCCCCGAGCGCAGGGCCAGGGTGGCCAGCACCTCCACGAAGCGGGACTGCTCGTCGTCGATCTCGTCGCAGTGCGCGTCCACCCGCAGGCCGTGTTCCTCGGCCAGGGCGAAGGCCGTGTGCAGCGAGGCGAGGCCGTCCTCGCGGGTGTCCTCGAAGTGCGGGATGGCTCCGACGACGTCCGCCCCGCGGGCGACGGCCTCGCGCAGCAGCCCCTCTCCGCCCGGGAAGGAGACGATGCCCTCCTGCGGGAAGGCCACGATCTGCAGGGTCATGAACTCCCGCACCCGGTCGCGCACCTCCAGCAGGGCTTCGAGTGCGGTGAGGTCCGGGTCGGTGACGTCGCAGTGGGTCCGCACGTGCAGCACCCCGTGGGCGGCCTGCCAGCGCAGTACCTCCGTGGCCCGCGCGATCACGTCCTCGCGGGTCAGGGTCCGCTTGCGCTCGCTCCAGCAGGCGATGCCCTCCCAGAGGGTGCCGGAGGCGTTGGGGCGCGGCTCGCCCACGGTCAGTGCCGTGTCGAGGTGGATGTGCGGCTCGACGAAGGGAGGCGTGAGCAGGTCCCCGTGGGCCTCGATGAGGATGCCGGTGACCGGTGGTTCCTTCTGGTCGTCGTACGGGACGACCCGTGCGATGCGGCCGTCCTCCGCGACCTCGACGTCGGACAGGCCGTGGGTGTGCAGCAGCCGGGCGCCCCGGACGATCATCCGCATGGCGCCAGCCTAGACAGAGCTCGGGCGGAGCGGGCCTAGCCGCGCTTGGCCTGGGCCTTCTGCTGCATGCCGCGCGTCTTCGCGGCGGTGTTGTGGAGGTCCCTGACCGCGGCTTTGGCACGGGCCTCGGCGGCCGTGTTCTTCGCCAGCGCGCGCTCGGAGTCCTGGTGGCTGTGGTGGCCGGTGCGGGCCTTCTTGGCCATGATCGTTCCTCCTCGGACGGGACGGCCGACGCGTTCCACTCTCCGCCCGTTCGCAGGGGTCGGCATCCCGGGGACCGCTGCGGCCACAATGGGGCGCATGACCAGCGACAGTGAGACGACCCCCGACATGCCCGACTGGGAGAAGCGGTTCCGGGCACCGCGCGTCGGGCTCCCCGACTGGGCGGAGGACGCCCCCGACCGTTCGCTCTTCGTGTCCAACGCGACCGGAACCTACGAGATCTACGCGTGGGACCGCGCCACCGGCGCGCAGCGGCAGGCCACGGACCGCCCCAACGGCACCACCGACGGGACCCTCTCCCCGGACGGCGAGTGGATCTGGTGGTTCTCCGACACCGACGGCGACGAGTTCGGCACCTGGGTGCGCCAGCCCTTCGCGGGCGGCCCCGACGAGCCGGCCACCCCGGGCCTGGAGCCCTCGTACCCCGCCGGGCTGGCCATCGGGCGGGACGGGACGTCCGTCGTGGGGCGCTCCACCGACGAGGACGGCTCGACCGTGCACGTGGTCCGGCCGGACGGCTCCGCGCCCACCGTGATCTACCGGCACCGGGAGTCGGCCGGCGTCGGCGACCTGTCCCGCGACGGGACGCTCGTGGCCGTCGAGCACACCGAGCACGGCGACGCGATGCACTCCGCCCTGCGCGTCCTGACCCTGGACGGGACCACCGTCGCCGAGCTGGACGACTCCCGGGGCGGGTCCGAGGAGCTGGGTCTGGAGGTCCTCGGCTTCGCGCCGGTCGTGGGCGACACCCGGCTGCTCGTCGGCCATCAGCGGCGCGGCCGCTGGGAGCCGATGGTGTGGGACGTGGCCACCGGTGCCGAGCAGGAGCTCGCGATCGACCTGCCGGGCGACGTCAGCGCGGAGTGGTACCCGGACGGGTCCGCGCTGCTGGTCGCGCACAGCTTCGAGGCGCGCAGCGAGCTGTGGCGCTACGACCTGGCCGCGCGCGAGCTCGTACGCGTGGACACGCCCGCCGGGTCGGTGTCGGCGGCCACCGCGCGGCCCGACGGGACGGTGGAGTACCTGTGGTCCTCGGCCGCCGAGCCCTCGGCGGTACGGTCCACCGCGGGCGGGATCGTCCTGGACCCGCCCGGTTTCCGGGCGCCCGGCTCGCAGCCCGTCGAGGACGTGTGGGTCGAGGGCCCGGGCGGGCGGATCCACGCGCTCGCGCAGCGGCCGGCGGGTCACGGCGAGGGCCCTTTCCCGACGGTCTTCGAGATCCACGGCGGGCCGACCTGGCACGACAGCGACTCCTTCACGTCGGCCCCGGCGGCCTGGCTGGACCACGGGTTCGCCGTGGTGCGGGTCAACTACCGCGGTTCGACGGGTTACGGGCGCGAGTGGACCGACGCGCTCAAGCACCGGGTCGGGCTGATCGAGCTGGAGGACATCGCGGCGGTCCGGGAGTGGGCGGTCTCCTCCGGCCTCGCGGACCCGGCGCGCATGGTGCTGTCGGGCGGTTCCTGGGGCGGGTACCTGACGCTGCTGGGCCTGGGCACGCAGCCCGACGCCTGGGCCGTGGGCCTGGCCGCGGTGCCGGTGGCGGACTACGTGACGGCGTACCACGACGAGATGGAGGCGCTGAAGGCGCTGGACCGCACCCTCTTCGGCGGTACGCCTGAGGAGGTCCCGGACCGCTTCGAGGCGTCCTCGCCGCTGACGTACGTGGACGCCGTGAAGGCGCCCGTCCACATCGCGGCGGGCGTGAACGACCCGCGCTGTCCGATCCGCCAGATCGACAACTACGTGGACCGGCTGACCGCGCGCGGGGCGGTGCACGAGGTGTACCGGTACGACGCCGGGCACGGTTCGCTGGTGGTGGAGGAGCGGATCAAGCAGGTCCGGATGGAGCTGGAGTTCGCGCTGAAGCACCTGCCGCACTGACCCTGCGGGAGGGCGACCGGTGCACCCCCCGTACGGTGGTGGGGTGCACCGGTTTCTCCTGACCCCGCGCTGGTGGGGGATCAACGTCTTCGTCGCGCTCGCCGTTCCCTTCTGCCTGTTCATGGGGTCCTGGCAGCTCGGCCGGTTCGAGGACCGTGTCGACAGCCACCGGGAAGCGAATGCGGAGCGGCCCGCGGACCAGGTGGCCACCCCGCTGGAATCGCTGCTTCCGGTCGACAAGACGACCTCCGGACGGCTGGCCTCCACGGCCGGGGAGTACGCCGACCAGCTGCTGGTGCCCGAGCGCCGGCTGGACGGCGAGTCCGGGTTCTACGTGCTGACCCTGCTGAAGACCGACTCCGGCAAGGCCGTCCCGGTGGTCAGGGGCTGGCTTCCGGGGGTGGCGGATCCCGCGAAGGCGCCGGCCCCGCCGACCGGCCGGGTCGAGGTCACCGGGGCCCTGCAGTCCTCGGAGAACTCCGGCACGAAGGGGGTCCACTCCCAGGGCGGGCTGCCGGCCGGGCAGCTCGGCGTGATCGGGGCGGCCTCGCTGGTCAACATCGTCCCGTACGAGCTGTACGACGCCTGGCTGACCGTGCAGACCCCGTCGGAGGGGATGATTCCGGTGCCTGCCCAGGCGCCGACCAACACCGGGCTCGACCTGAAGGCCTTCCAGAACCTCGGCTACACCGGCGAGTGGTTCGTCTTCGTCGCCTTCGTGCTCTTCATGTGGTTCCGGCTCTACCGGCGCGAGGTGGAGACCATCCGCGACGCCGAGGCGGGCCTGCTCGAACCCGCCGCGTAGCGACTCGGGCCCACCGGGGTCACCGCGTCCGCCGGACCCGCCGGACCCACCGCGTCCGCCGGGCCCGCCCTGGACCGGAAGAACCGGTCAGGTCAGCGGGATCGCGCCCGTCCGGTACACCGTGCCGCCGCAGGCCTCGGGGATCGTCGTCCGAGTGGTCGTGGCCCCCGACTGCGGGGTGTGCGAGACGGCCACGCCGGCCGGGGCCGGGGAGGCGCCCGCCTGCGGTTCGACGGCCGCCGCGTCGCCCGTGCCGCCGGTGGTGCCCGCCGGTTCGGTCTGCGGGGACTTCCCGCCCGCGTCCGGGTTCGCCGGTGCGCAGGCCTCCCCCGACGGCACCCACGCGAAGCGGACCTCGTACGCCGTGTTCGGCGGGAGCACCAGCGCCGGAGCGGCCGCCGCCGGGTCGGGCAGCAGCCCGCTCGCCGGATCCCCCGCCTTGTGGCCGACCACGGCGACCCCGGAGGCCGGGCCGGACCCGGTACCGGGCGCCGGTGCCGCCGTCAGGGTGTCCTGGCCGCTGACGGCGCAGCCCTGCGCCGAGACGTTGGTGACCCGGAAACTGCCGTACACCCTGCCGTCGGTCTCCGGGGCCCGGGCCGAGCCCACCACCCCGAGCTGGTCCGCCCCGCACCCGGGTACGCCCGGCGCCGCGACCGGCGGCAGCGGGCCCGGGCCCACCGCCGAGCCGCCGGAGCCGGCCGGTCCGCCGGAGGTCCCGGCGCCCGACGGGCCTGCCGCGAGTCCGGCCTCCGGAGTGCCCGCCGTGGCGTTCGGCCGCCCGGTGACCCCGCCCACGGCCGGGACTTCGCCGAAGGAGGGGGTCGGCCTCGGCAGGGACCCGAAGCCGTTCTGGTGGGGGTCGGAGGTCAGCGTGTCGTGCTTGTCGCCCGTGGCCGCGCCGTGCCCGGCCATGGCCGGATGGTCCTGTGCAGCGCCCTGGGCCCCGGACAGGTGCAGGGCGGCCGGGATCGCGGACCCGGCGAGCAGCACGGCCGCGGCGGCGCCGACGAAGGCGGCCCGGCGGTTGCGGGTCCGGCGCGCGGGGACGGCGTCCCGTAGCCGCTCCAGCGCGCCCGCGGAGGGCTGGAGGCCCTCGACGGCCCCGCGCAGGAGGACGCGCAGCTCTTCTTCCCCGCTCGCCCCGCCGGACGGTGTGTGGTCGTCCATCATGACTGCGCAGCCTCCATCGCCACCCGCAGCGCGGCAATGCCCCGCGATCCGTACGCCTTCACCGAGCCGAGCGATATGCCGAGCGTCTCGGCGACCTGGGACTCCGTCATGTCCGCGAAGTAGCGCAGCACGAGCACCTCGCGCTGGCGGCGCTGCAGCCCACGCATCGCCTTGATCAGATCGTCCCGCTCCAGCTGGTCGTACGCGCCTTCTTCGGCGCTCGCCATGTCAGGCATCGGCTTCGAGAGGAGCTTGAGGCCGAGGATGCGGCGGCGCAGGGCGGACCGCGACAGGTTCACGACGGTCTGGCGCAGATACGCCAGGGTCTTCTCCCGGTCACGGACCCGGTTCCGGGCGGAATGCACCCGGATGAAGGCCTCTTGGACCACGTCCTCGCAGGAGGCGGTGTCGTCGAGGAGCAGTGCGGCCAGGCCCAGGAGCGAGCGGTAGTGCGCCTGGTAGGTCGCGGTGAGGTGGTCGACGGTGGTGCCGGCCACCACTTCGGCCACCGCTTCGGTCGCCTCGACGGCTTCGACCGCCTCGGCCGTCCCTGCCGCCTCGCTCTTGCCGCTCCCGTCCGTGTCAGCGCTGTCGCGCTGCGCGGGCACGAGGCCGCCCCGGATCGGTACGGCGGTCCGTACGGGCGTCTCCGACGGCCCCGCCGGCGGGACGGGCACGATCACGGGAAAACCGCCGCCGGGCACACGGGAGCCCCGGCGCGACGGGATGATCCCGATCCCCGCCGGCCGGACGGCCGGTTCGAGCAGTGTCTCTGCCACGCCGGTTGGACACGCGTCCCCCCATCAGGGTTGTACGCGTGAGGCATCCTCACCAGCAAAATCCCTATTGCCCTCATACGTACCCGCTCTTCCCGATTGCCCCGTCTTTATCGAGACGGCAGTCGGGCCATCACCTTGATCAAGGGATCAGCACCGATCCTACAAAGCGAATTACGCAAATTCACCTGCGATCAGTTCCGCGATCTGTGTGGCATTCAGCGCCGCGCCCTTGCGCAGATTGTCGGCGCACACGAAGAACTCCAGGGCGTTACGGTCGTCGAGCGAGACCCGTACCCGGCCCACCCAGGCGGGATCCGTCCCGGCGGCGTCCACGGGGGTGGGGAACTCCCCGGCCGCGGGGTCGTCCACGAGCACCACGCCGGGCGCGGCCTCCAGGATCTCCCGGGCGTGCGAAGCCGTCACCTCGTGCTCGAACCGGGCCCGTACGGTCAGCGAATGCCCGATCAGCACGGGCACCTGTACACAGGTCACCGACACCGGGAGCTGCTCCAGCTGCAGGATCCGGCGGGTCTCCCCGCGGACCGCCAGCTCGTGCGAGGACCAGCCGTCCGCACGGAGCTCACCGGACCAGGGCACGACGTTGAGGGCGAGCGGGGCCGCGAAGGGACCGGTGTCCTCGCCCACGGCCCGGCGTACGTCCCCGGGCTGCTCGCCCAGCGAGGTGCCGGCGACCAGCGACTGCTGGCGGCGCAGCGTCTCGGAGCCGGCGCGGCCGACGGCGCTCGCGGCCTGGTACGAGGAGACGGCCAGGTCGCAGAGGGAGTACTCGGAGTGCAGCGCGCCCAGGGCCGCGATCATGGTGGCGGTCACGCAGTCCGGGCCGGCGACGATCCCGCGCGGCCGGATCCGTACCGCGTGCCCGTTGACCTCGGGCACCACCAGCGGAACCTCGGGGTCCTCCCGGAAGGCGGCGGACAGGTCGATGACGACCGAGCCGCGCGCGGTGACCACGGGAGCCCACCGGGCCGATACGTCGGCCGGGGTGAGGAAGAGGGCGATGTCACCCGGTCCGAGGCCGTCGAAGGCGTCCTCGGTGAGGGCGATCACCTCGGTCTCCTCCGCACGGACGGCCAGCATGCGGCCGGCCGAGCGCGCGGAGGCGATCAGGCGGATCTCACCCCAGACGTCCGCCCGCAGGGACAGCATCTGGAGCAGGACCGAACCGACTGCTCCGGTCGCCCCGACCACGGCGAGTGCCGGGCCGGAGGACCGGGTGCGGGTCATCGTCCGGTGCCTCCGTAGACGACCGCTTCGGCGCTGTCGGAGTCGAGGCCGAAGGCCGTGTGCACGGCGCGGACGGCCTCGTTGACGTCGTCCTGGCGGGTGACGACCGAGATGCGGATCTCGGAGGTCGAGATCAGCTCGATGTTCACGCCCGCGTCGGACAGCGCCTGGAAGAAGGAGGCGGTGACGCCCGGGTTCGTCTTCATGCCCGCACCGACCAGGGAGATCTTGCCGATCTGGTCGTCGTAGCGCAGGGAGTCGAAGCCGATCGCGCCCTTCGCCTTCTCCAGGGCCTCGATGGCCTTGTGGCCCTCGGTCTTGGGGAGGGTGAAGGAGATGTCCGTGAGGCCCGTGGAGGCCGCGGAGACGTTCTGCACGATCATGTCGATGTTGATCTCGGCGTCCGCGATGGCACGGAAGATCGCTGCGGCCTCGCCCGGCTTGTCCGGGACACCGACGACCGTGATCTTGGCTTCGGAGACGTCGTGCGCGACTCCGGAGATGATGGCGTGCTCCACCTGCGCGTCCCCTTGCGGATTCTCGTTGCTGACCCAGGTGCCCGGCAGTCCGGAGAAGGACGAGCGGACGTGGATCGGGATGTTGTAGCGGCGCGCGTACTCGACGCAGCGGTGCAGCAGCACCTTGGAACCGGAGGCCGCGAGCTCCAGCATGTCCTCGGAGGAGATCCAGTCGATCTTCTTCGCCTTCTTCACGACGCGGGGGTCCGCGGTGAAGACGCCGTCGACGTCGGTGTAGATCTCGCAGACCTCGGCGTCCAGCGCCGCGGCGAGCGCGACGGCGGTGGTGTCCGAGCCGCCCCGGCCGAGGGTGGTGATGTCCTTGGAGTCCGCGGACACACCCTGGAAACCGGCGACGATGGCGATGTTGCCCTCGTCCAGCGCGGTGCGGATCCGGCCCGGCGTGACATCGATGATGCGCGCTTTGTTGTGGACCGAGTCGGTGATCACGCCTGCCTGGCTACCGGTGAACGACTGGGCCTCGTGGCCCAGGTTTTTGATCGCCATGGCCAGCAGGGCCATGGAGATCCGCTCTCCGGCGGTCAGCAGCATGTCGAACTCACGCCCGGCAGGCATCGGGGATACCTGCTCGGCGAGATCGATCAGCTCGTCCGTCGTGTCGCCCATCGCGGAAACCACGACGACCACCTGGTGGCCGTTCTTCTTGGCATCCACGATCCGCTTGGCGACACGCTTGATGCCCTCGGCATCGGCTACGGAGGAGCCTCCGTACTTCTGCACGACAAGGCCCACGTGCGCTCCTCGCTCAATCCGTCTCATTGCTGGTGCAGTCTAACGAGCGACCGGGATCCGACCGCCTCGTACCACATCATGAGACGAGAAGATCAGAGAATGAGTTCCCGGTCCGGCCGCCCGGTTCACCCGGGTGCGGCGCCGAGTCCGCTCAGGCGCGCCCGAGGCCGCCGAGTTCCTCGGCCATCACCTGTCCGGCCTGTTCCGCGAGGTCGTCCTCGGTCAGGTCCTCGTCCGTGTCCAGGCCGTCCAGCGCCGCCAGCGGCTGGTCCAGGCGTACGTGGGCGATCAGCGACTGGAGGGCGCGCAGGGTCGCCGAGGCCGTCGGACCCCAGTTGGTGAAGTACGAGAACTGCCACCACCACAGCGCCTCGGTGATGCGGCCCGACTGGTGGTGGATGAGCCCGTGCCGCAGGTCGGCGACCACGTCGGCCAGGTCGTCGGAGATCCGGTGGGCCACCGGAGCCTTGCGCGGCTCGTACGGGTCGAAGACCTCGGAGTAGACGTCGACCGGCTCCAGCATGACCGCGAACCGCTCGCGCAGGTCGTCCACGTCCGGCTCCGGGCCGAGATCGGGCTCGTAGCGCTCGTCGGGCAGGACGTCCTGGTACGCGCCCAGCCGGCCGCCCGCCAGCAGCAGCTGGGACACCTCCAGGAGGAGGAAGGGCACCGCGCTGTCCGGGTCCTCGCCCTTGGCCACCTCGGTGACCGCAACGATGAACGACTCGATCTGGTCCGCGATCGAGGCGGCGAAGTCGTCCGGATCCTGGCCGAGGGCGTGCAGCGTTGCGTCAGACATCGAGAAGTCGCCTTCCTTCAAAGGCCCGCCCGAGCGTGACCTCGTCCGCATACTCCAGATCTCCCCCGACGGGGAGTCCGCTGGCCAGGCGGGTGACCTTCAGGCCCATGGGCTTGATCATGCGGGCGAGGTAGGTGGCGGTCGCCTCGCCCTCCAGGTTCGGGTCGGTGGCGAGGATCAGCTCGGTCACCTCGCCGTCCGCGAGGCGCGCCAGCAGCTCGCGGATCCGCAGGTCGTCCGGGCCGACGCCCTCGATCGGGCTGATCGCGCCGCCGAGGACGTGGTACTTCCCCCGGAACTCGCGCGTCCGCTCGATCGCGACGACGTCCTTCGGCTCCTCGACGACACAGATGACCGTGGTGTCCCGGCGCGGATCGCGGCAGATGCCGCACCGCTCCTCCTGCGCCACGTTCCCGCACACCGCGCAGAACCGGACCTTGTCCTTGACCTCCAGCAGCGCGTGCGCGAGGCGGCGGACGTCGGTGGGCTCGGCCTGCAGGATGTGGAAGGCGATCCGCTGCGCGCTCTTGGGCCCGACGCCGGGCAGCCTGCCCAGTTCGTCGATCAGGTCCTGAACCACGCCTTCGTACAACGGACTGCCTTCTTTCGTGGGGTGGGGTGAGGAGGGGCTAGAACGGGAGGCCGGGGATACCGCTGCCGCCGCCCAGGCCCTGGGCCAGGGGGCCCAGCTTCTGCTGCTGGAGCGCCTGCGCATTCTCGTTGGCCGCCTGCACCGCGGCGACCACCAGGTCGGCGAGCGTCTCCGTGTCCTCGGGGTCCACGGCCTTCGGGTCGATCACCAGCGCGCGCAGCTCACCGGAACCGGTGACGGTCGCCCTGACCAGGCCGCCGCCGGCCTGACCCTCGACCTCGGTCCGTGCGAGTTCCTCCTGCGCGGCCGCGAGATCCTGCTGCATCTTCTGGGCCTGCTGGAGCAGCTGCTGCATGTTGGGCTGGCCACCACCGGGAATCACAGGGCACTCACTCCATACGTCGTTACGTCGAGACCTTCGGAACGCTGGTCAATCCGAGCCTACGTGCTCCCCGGGCGCCGCGCCCTACGCCGTGAGGACCAACTCTTTCGAGTGAGAGACGGGGCATGCGCGTACCTGCTGGAGACCTCCTTGCGGGCGGAAAACCCGGGAATCGTCGCCCATCGCCCGTCTTTCGAAGGTAGGAAGAGCATGCGCATCATTGCGCACACGCGCACCACCACACGTCAGCGCAGGCAGAGGGAGTGCCGGGTGAGCCAGCCGGAGATGCAGCCCGAGGGGCCACCCCGGGATCCCCGGGAGGAAGGCGGCGGACCGATGGCGGCGGGCGATCTGACCGGCCGGCCGTTCCCCCTCGGAGACTGGGGCGAGCCCGCCGAGCGGCTCGACGAGCTCTACCGGCGGGTCGAGGCCGACGCGCTGCGCACCGCCGAGTGGTACCTGTCCGACCGGGCGTGGAAGCGGCGCGGTGCGCGCGTGCTGCGCGCGGGCGCCGCCGTGGGCGCCGTCACAGGTGCCTCGATGCCGCTGCTGGAGCTGACGGGGTCGATCCCGGGCGCCTCCACGTACGGCTACCTCGCGCTGCTGCTGGGCGCGGCCGCGCTGGCCTGCGACCGGTTCTTCGGACTGACGTCCGGGTGGATGCGGGACGTGGCCACGGCGCAGGCGGTGCAGCGCCGGCTCCAGACCCTCCAGTTCGACTGGGCCTCGGAGAACGTGCGCGAGGTGCTCGGCCCCACCGAGGGCACGGCCAGCGAGGCGGCGGAGCGGTGCCTGACCGTGCTGCGCCGCTTCTCGGAGGACATCACCGAGCTGGTGCGCTCGGAGACGGCGGACTGGATGGTGGAGTTCCGGGCCGGGCCGGCGCCGCTCGTGATGCAGTCGCTGGGGGCCTCCGGGGGGCGCACGGACGCGAACATCCCGCCCGCCCGCTTCCCGCTGCCGCCGGGCACCAGACCGAACATGCCCCGGCAGCGGCCGCCGGAGCAGCCGCGCTGAGACGGGCGGGGCCGGGGTTCCGCGCAGCGGACCCGTACCCCGCCCGCCGGACCCGCTCAGCTGAAGATGATCATCGATCCCTGGCCGAGGCTCCGCGTCGCGGCCGCATGCAGGCCCAGCCACACGTGCCGCTCACGGGCGAAAGGGCTGTCGTCGTACGGAATGGGCCCCGCCGGCTCCTCCAGCATCGTCGGCCGCCCCGGGGGCGCCGGCGCGGCGGGCGGGTTCCCCGGGTCTATCCCGATGGCGGGGGCCACGAACAGCAGCTCACGCAGCAGCCCCTGCGCGGACCCGAGCGGGCCGCCCCCGGCCAGCAGCTCCTCGTTCGCCAGCGGAGCCGTGAAGTCCACCGGCACGTACGCCCCGGCGTGGTCGTAGTGCCAGACCAGGTGCGACTGCTGGGCGGTGGGCTCGAACATCTCCAGCAGCTGCTCGTAGTCCCCGCCCAGCTCGTCCACCGGGGTCACGGGCAGCCCGCAGAGCTGGAGCATGTACGCCCGACGCAGGAAATGCAGGGCGTCGTAGTCGAAGCCGGCGACCGGGGCGACGTCCCCGCTCAGGCCCGGCATGTACGCGAACACGGGCACGGACGGCAGTCCGGCCGCGCCCAGCGCCCTGTCGTACGAGGCGATCTCTTCCGCGAAGGGGTTGTCGGGGCTGTGGCACAGCACGTCGACAAGGGGGACCAGCCAAAGGTCACAGGCCACTCGGCCTCCGATCAGTCGTTGCCGCCGATCCGGCCAGCGTAGTGGGCCGGACACCCTCCGCGAAGGGGTGCGCAGAACCTCGGGCTCCGGCGGGCCCCGCCGGGCCTCGGCGGCCGATGCCGGACACGCCGGGAGTCGTCGGGAAACGTCGGGACTCGGCAGGCCTGGTCGGGCCTCGTCGGGCCTCGTCGGGCCTCAGAGGCGGGCGGCCCAGGCCAGCGCGTGCTCGTTGTAGCCGCGTACGATGCCGCGCACCGCGTCGGCGTCGGCCAGCGTGACCGCGTCCACCAGCTCGCTGTGGCCGTCCCACAGCGCCGCCCGCAGCTGCTGCTCGCGCTGGAGGTGGGGGACGGCGAAGACCCAGCACTGCACGCGGATGCGG
Organism: Streptomyces spororaveus; assembly: GCF_016755875.1. Lineage (NCBI taxonomy): Bacteria > Bacillati > Actinomycetota > Actinomycetes > Kitasatosporales > Streptomycetaceae > Streptomyces > Streptomyces spororaveus. Next base: position 4,157,917 of record NZ_BNED01000005.1, read on the forward strand.
TGCAGGAACTCGGATATGTAGGTGTTGGCGACCAGCCCGCTCAGCTCCCGCCAGAAGCGCAGGTCGTAGCCGATCAGCACCTCGAGCGAACCGCTCTGCGCGGCCCGCCGGGCCTCCTCGCCCCTGCGGCGCACCGACACCAGCAGCTCGCCGGAGCCGGGGGCGGTGCCGCGCTCGGCGAGGCGGCGGAAGATCCCGTCCACGACGAGCGCGCGGGCCTCGATCATGCCCCGGAAGTCGTCCACGGAGAAGATCCGCACGCGGAAGCCGCGGTGCTGGACCAGTTCGAGCAGCCCTTGGGCCGAGAGGTCCACGAGTGCCTCGCGCACCGGGGTGGCGGAGACCTCGTACTGCTCGGCGATCTGCTTGACGGTGAACTCGGTCCCCGGAGGCAGGCGTCCCGCGAGCACCTCGTCACGCAGCGCGTCCGCGATCTGCTGGCGAAGTGTGTTGCGGGTGACAGCTCCGCTGCCTGGCATAGGGGTCCGTCTCCTGTCGTAGAGCTTCGGACACCATAGGCCAGACAACCCGGCTGAAAACCGATCGGTAGCCAACCGATATCCGACATCCGCACCGGCATCCCGCACCCGCGGTGCGGATGCGGGTGCCGGATGCGGGACGCGGGTGAGGCTGCGGGCGCGGGCGAGGGCCGGGTCAGCCGGCCGTGGTGTGGCGGTCGGCGACCGTCAGCGCCTCGTCCAGCAGGGCCAGGCCCTCCTTGGCCTCCGCCTCCGTGGCGTTGCACGGCGGGACCACGTGGGTGCGGTTCATGTTCACGAAGGGCCACAGGCCCGAGGCCTTGCAGGCGGCAGCGAACTCGGCCATCGGCGCGTTGTCCGCCCCGGCCGCGTTGTACGGGACGAGCGGCTCGCGCGTCTCCTTGTCCCGTACGAGTTCCAGGGCCCAGAAGGTACCCAGGCCGCGGACCTCGCCGACGGAGGGGTGGCGCTCGGCGATCTCGGCGAGCGCCGGGCCGATCACGTTCTCGCCGAGGTGGGCGGCGTGCTCGACGATGCCCTCCTCCTCCATCGTGTTGATCGTCGCGACGGCGGCGGCGCAGGCCAGGGGGTGGCCGGAGTACGTCAGTCCGCCCGGGTAAGGGCGGGTGGCGAAGGTCTCGGCGATGGCGGACGAGATGGCGACGCCACCGAGGGGGACGTAGCCGCTGTTCACGCCCTTGGCGAAGGTGATCAGGTCGGGGGTGACGCCCCAGTGGTCGGCCGCGAACCACTTGCCGGTGCGGCCGAAGCCCGACATGACCTCGTCCAGGATGAAGACGATGCCGTGGCGGTCGCAGAGCTCGCGCACGCCCGCGAGGTAGCCGGCGGGCGGGGTCATGATGCCGGCGGTGCCGGGCACGCTCTCCAGGATGATCGCCGCGATGCTCTGCGGCCCCTCGAAGGCGATGGTGTCGGCGAGGTGGGCGAGGGCGCGGGCGCACTCCTCGGCCTCGGTGGTGGCGTGGAAGGCGGAGCGGTAGAGGTACGGGCCCCAGAAGTGCACGACGCCGGCGGAGGCCGTGTCGGAGGGCCAGCGGCGCGGGTCGCCGGTCAGGTTGATCGCGGCGGCGGTCGCCCCGTGGTAGGAGCGGTAGGTGGAGAGCACCTTGGCGCGGCCCGTGTGCAGACGGGCCATGCGGACGGCGTTCTCGACGGCCTCGGCACCGCCGTTGGTGAAGAAGATCTTGTCCAGGTCGCCCGGGGTCCGCTCGGCGATGAGGCGTGCGGCCTCGGAGCGGACGTCGACGGCGAAGCCGGGCGCGAGGGTGCAGAGCCGGGCGGCCTGCTCCTGGATCGCGGCGACGACCTTGGGGTGCTGGTGGCCGATGTTGGTGTTGACCAACTGGGAGGAGAAATCGAGGAACCGCTTGCCTTCGTAGTCCCAGAAATACGACCCCTCGGCCCCGGCGACGGCGAGGGGGTCGATCAGGGCCTGGGCGGACCAGGAGTGGAAGACGTGCTTCCGATCTGCGTCCTTCACGGTGGCAAGGGTGTGCGAGGTGACATGAGGGGTCATGTCGTCACGCTAGAAGTGCGCAGGTGGGGCGGGATATCGGCGGACTGTATGGGGGTGGGGGGCCACTCTCGGCAGTCTGTCTGCGAAGGGACTCCGACCCTCTGTCAGATTGACAGCATCCTGTCGTTATGACAGTCTATTGTCATCAGCAGGAACCACGCTGGAGGCGAAAGCACCATGAGCGAGACCCCGCGCAAGCCCGTCCACCTCGCGGTCTACGACACGTACGCGGACTGGGAGACCGGCCACACCACCGCGCACCTCACCCAGCGCGGCCACACCGTGCGCACGGTCGGCCTGAGCACCGCGCAGCCGGTCACCACCATGGGCGGCGTCCGCATCCAGCCTGATCTGCTCCTGGCCGACCTGCGACCGGAGGACTCCTCGCTGCTGATCCTCACGGGCGCGTCCCTGTGGGACACGGGCGACGAGCTGAAGCCTTTCGCGGCCAAGGCGAGGGAGTTCCTGGCCGCCGGAGTGCCGGTCGCGGCGATCTGCGGAGCCACCGCCGGCCTGGCCCGCGAGGGCCTGCTGGACGGCCGCACCCACACCAGCGGCGCCTCCTTCTACCTGGCCGAGCAGCCCGGGTACGGAGGCGCCGGGAGCTACGTCGAGGCCGACGCGGTGACCGACGGCGACCTCATCACGGCGGGGCCGACGGAGCCGGTGGCCTTCGCCCGCGAGGTCTTCGCGCGCCTGGACGTCTACAAGCCGGACGTCCTGGACGCCTGGTACGGGCTCTTCCACGACTCGGACCCGAACGCCTACCCGGTCCTGATGGCGGCATCGGCGGCCGGAGATGCGTGAGGCGGCCGACGAGGTGACGTACGGGGCGACCCACGAGGCGGCGCAGGTGGCGCAGGTGGCGCGCGAGACTCTGCCGTCGGGGGAGTCCCGGACCCAGCAGGACCTGCTGAGCCGCACCGCGCTCGGGGTGTTCCGGCTGAACGGCCAGTTCCTCGCCATCTCGGAGGAGCTGGCCAAGCCGGCCGGGCTGACGGCCGCCTGGTGGCAGGTGCTGGGCGCGGTACTGCGGGAGCCGCTGCCCGTCGCGGGCATCGCCCGGAACATGGGCATCACCCGGCAGAGCGTGCAGCGCATCGCGGACCTGCTGGTCGCCAAGGGCCTGGCGGAATACGCCCCGAACCCCGCCCACCGGCGGGCGAAGCTGCTGCGGCCCACGGAGGAGGGGCTGGACGCGGTGGACCGGATCGGCCCGGGCCACGCGGCCCTGGCGGCCCGCCTCGCGGCGGAGCTGGGCGACGACGCCTTCGCGGAGACGGTCCGCGCCCTGGAGCGGCTGGCCACGGCACTGGACGCGCTGGAGTCCCCGGCGCCGTCCGCGCCCGTTCCCGCACCCGCGCCGGAGTGAGCCCGGTCGGCACCGCGTTCGGTGCCCCGGCGCGGGTTCCGAAAGCCCGCCACGGGCGATTGTGTCGAAGTCAATAAGCCTGCAAGCAAAGCTTGTTGCGTATAACGGGCTGGCGGACACTGCGGCACATGGAGCCGTTGAAGGTAGTGGCACGACTGTGGGAGCGAATCGAGGCACGCGACTGGGACGGCGTGGCCGGGCTCATCGCCGAGGACGCGGTCATCGAATGGCCCGTGAGCGGTGAGCGCATCGTGGGGCGCGCCAACTTCATAGCCGTGAACAGCGACGACGGCTACGCGGACGAGAGATCCGTGGAACTGCTGCGGATCCTGGCCGACGGGAACCTCGTGGTCACCGAGGTGGAGATACCCCAGGACCACGTCGTCTACCGGGCCGTCTCCCTCTGGACCGTGCGGGACGGGGAGATCGTGGGGGCGAGGGAGTACTGGACCAGCCCCGGCCAGGACCCGGCCCCCCGCTGGCGGGCGGGCTACGTCGAACCCCTGGTGGCAGACTGAGCCGCGTGCTCACCGCTCTTCTCGGCGCGACCGGGGTCCTGGCGCTCCTCACCCTCGTCCCCGGCCCGGACATGGCGATCGTCACGAAACGGGCCGTCACCCGGGGGCGCGCCGACGGGCTGCGCACCGTCGCGGGGATCGCCGTCGGGCTGCTGCTCTGGGGTGCCCTCACCGTGGCGGGGCTCGCGGCGCTGCTCGCCGCATCCGCCGACGTGTACCTGGTGGTGAAGCTGGCGGGGGCCGCGTACCTGTGCTGGCTCGGCCTGCGGGCCCTGCTGCGGCCGGGCGCGGAAGCCGCGGACGGGCGGGCGGCGGACGGGCGGCCGACGGGCGAGCGGTCGGCGGGTGCCGGCGGGGCCTGGCGGACCGGACTGGTCGCGAACGTCCTCAATCCCAAGATCGCCGTCTTCTACACGGGGCTGCTGCCCGCCCTCGCGCCGCCGGGGCTGCGGCCGGCGGTCGGCATGGCGCTGCTGGTCCTGGTCCACGTGCTGCTGACGGTGGTCTGGCTGGGCACGTACGTGTACGTGCTGTCGCGCGCCGGGCGTTTCTTCGCGCGGCCCCGGGTACGGCGGGCGCTGGACCGGACGACGGGTGTCGTGCTGATCGGCTTCGGTGTGCGGGTGGCGACGTCGTGACGTCGTGACGTCGCGGCGGGCTGGATGTCGGGGGGCGGGATGTCGGGGGGGGCGGGATGTCGGGGCGGGAGTGCGGCGGTGCCTCTCAGGTATCCCGCGTCATACCTGAGAGCTACGCGCGAACACGGCTCCATGGCGTGACGCCGACGACGGGCCCGGATTTCTAACTTCGTTAGCAGAGAGGAGCGTTCACAGCTCTTCCGGGCGACCGAAGGCAGAGGGCCATGGCAACGGGGACGACGACGCGGAGCAAGACCGGCACCGAGACCGGGACCGGGACCGGGCAGCTGCCGACCGGGATCACGGGCGGGGTCTGTGTGTCGGGTGCGGCGTCCGCCACCGGGAGGGCGGGGTCCGGCCGTGGCCGGCTTCTGCGCGGCCTGCTGGCCACTCTGGTCGCCGCAGCCGTCGTGGTCCCCGTATCCGCCGCCGCCTCCCCGAACGTCCCCGCCCCCGCACCCGCCACGTTCTCCGAGGACACCGCCCCCGGAATCCGGTACGCCGCCAACGCCGCCAACCTCACCGAGGCGATCCGCACCGCCGAGGACGCCGACCGCCCCGGCCGGGCCGCCAGACTGCGCGCCATGTGGGCGTCCGGCGCGGCACAGTTCCTCGCCTTCGACGGCCGCGGGAAGGGCCGGGCCGTCGAGGTGTTCGGCGAGCTGGAGAGCGCCGACCGGGTCGCCGTACTGGTGCCCGGGTCCGACACCACCCTGGACACCTACGAGCGGTTCCGGGCCGGGGCCGTCTCCCTCCAGCAGCGCCTGCAGGCCGAGCATCCGCGCTCCGCCGTGGTCGCCTGGCTCGGGTACGACACCCCCGGCACGGTGAGCACCACCGTCCTGAGCGCGGGCCGCGCCGATGATGCCGCTGCCGAACTGGCCCCGTTCCTGAACCGGTTGAGGGACATGGCGGCGCCCGGTGCCGAGCTCTCGCTCCTGTGCCACTCCTACGGGTCCGTGGTCTGCGCCCGGACCGGCACGGGTCCCGCGGTCGGCGACATGGTGCTGTTCGGCAGCCCGGGGACGGGGGCAGGATCCGCCCGTGAGCTGCCGACCGGGGCACGGGTCTGGGCCGGCCGGGGCAGCGGCGACTGGATCGGAAACGTCCCGCACGTCCGGCTCGGCGGGATCGGTTTCGGCACCGACCCGGTCGACCCCGCCTTCGGTGCACGGCTGTTCGCCGCCGGCTCCGCCGGGCACAGCGACTACCTCAAACCGGGCACCGAGTCCCTCGACAGTCTGGCCGCCATCGTCCTCGGCACCACCCCCGCATCGGAGGCCGACCATGGTTGAGTTCCGCGGCCGCTGGTCCGCTCTGGCGGCGGGCATCGACGCGGCCACCCCGGCCGACCGCGACCGGACCGTGGACGCGCTGCGGTCCTTCGCGATCCTCGGCGTGGTCCTCGGCCACTGGCTGGTCACCGCGCTGACGGCCCGCGACGGCGCTCTGAGCACCACCAGTCCGCTGGTTCACATGCCGTGGCTGGCCCCGATCTCCTGGGTGTTCCAGACGCTGTCCGTCTTCTTCCTGGTCGGCGGTCATGTCGCCGCCCGCGGGTACGAGTCGGCCCGGGAGCGTGGCGTCCCGTACGGCGCGTGGGTCGGGCATCGGCTGGGCCGGCTGTTCCGTCCGGTTGCCGCGGTGCTGGTCCTCTGGGCGGTCGTCGCGGGCGGGATGCTGGTCGGCGGGGCCGAGTTCGACACCGTGCGGTCACTGGTCAGGCTGGTGCTGTCGCCGCTGTGGTTCCTGCTGGTGTTCGCCGCGCTGACCGCCGCGACCCCGCTCGTGGCCCGGCTCAGCCCGCTGTGGCCGCTGGCCGTGGTGGCTTCCGTCGACCTGTGGCGCTTCGGGCTGGAGGGGCCCGAGTGGATCGGCTGGATCAATGTGGCCGCGGGCTGGCTCGTCCCCTTCACCCTGGGCGCCGCCTGGTCCCGCGGGGCCTTCGCCCGGCGCGGACCGGCGCTGCTCCTCCTCGGCGCGGGCGCCGTGGCCACGGCCGCGCTGATCCTCTGGGGCGGGTACCCGGCCTCCATGGTGGGTGTCCCCGGCTCCGCGATCTCGAACCTGAACCCGCCGACACTGGCCGCGGCCGCTTTCGGACTGGCCCAGTGCGGGCTGGCCCTGCTGGTGCGCGAGCCGCTGGCCCGGGCCATGCGGCGGCCGAAGGCCTGGGCGAGGGTGGCGCTGCTGAACCTCTCGGCCATGACCGTCTTCCTGTGGCACCAGACCGCCATGATGGCCGTCACCGCCCTCGGGCTGCTCGTCTCGGCCGACCTGCCGGGGCTGCACACGATGCCCGACTCGGTGGGCTGGATAGCGGCTCGCGCCCTGTGGCTGCCGGTGTTCGCCGCCGCGCTGGCGCTCTGCTGGGCCGCCTTCCGTGTCCACGAGCAGGCCTCCCGGCGTCCGAGGCCGTCCCGAGCCAGCCGCTCTGTCACGGTCCCCCGCCCCAGGACGGCCCCCGCCAAGGAGATCACCCGTGTCTAGGGCCCGCCTTAGCCTGGACGGCGTGAAACAGCAGAAGGAGACATCCGCCGCCGAAGTCCGCGTCCGCCTCCCGCGCGGCCTGGTCCGGGAGTTGTTCACACTGCGGCGGGACCCGCTGCCGAGGATGTCGCGGCCGCGCTGGCTGGCCTGGCTGCCCCATGTGGTCCTCTGCTACGTGGCCATTCCCTGCGGCGTCGTCACGGGGATGACGCTGAACGACCACTACGGGGTGCAGGGTTCTGCCGTGCTGGGGCTGTCGCTGCTGACCTCCCTGTCCGTCGTGCTCAGCATGTTCCGGCCGATCGCGGCCTGGTGGCTCGGGCTCGTCACCGCCGGCCTGATCGCCTGGGCCATCCACGACCACGTCGGGCATGGGCAGTCCTGGCCGTGGTCGCCGGCCGGGCCGTTCACGCTCGTGCCCGTGCTCCTGATGGTCGCCCTGCGGGTGCCGCCCCGGGTGACCGTCTCGGTCATCGGCATCACGCTCACCCTCAACGGACTGGCCGACATCGTCCTCAGGCCGCCGCAGAGCCAGACGATCATCGGCGGGGTGGCGATCCTCTTCGCGTTCGTGGGGATCCTCGGCTACGCCCTGCGGGCCACCCGCCTCGCCCGCGGCAAACTCGTCGAGCAGGAGACCCTCACCGAGGAGGAGCGGGCCCGGCGCACCCTGCTGGAGGAGCGCAGCCGCATCGCCCGCGAACTGCACGACGTCGTCGCCCACCACATGTCGGTGATCTCCATCCAGGCGCAGGTCGCCCCGCACCTGGTGGAGAACCCGTCCGAGGAGCTCAGGGAGAACCTGGCCGGCATCCGGGAGAACGCGCTGGAGGCGCTGACGGAGCTGCGGCGGGTGCTGGGCGTGCTGCGGTCCGAGCAGCCGGACGATCCCGCGAACCCCCACCATCCGCAGCCCACCCTCGGCGAACTGGACGGCCTCGTGGACAACGTGCGGGGGGCCGGGCTGGACGTCACGACCGAGATCGCGGGGATACGGCGGCCGCTGACCCCGGGCGTGGAGCTGACCGCGTACCGGATCGTGCAGGAGGCACTGAGCAACGCGCTGCGCCATGCGCCCGGTTCACGGGTGGAGGTGGGCATCGCGTACGGGCCGCGTGATCTGCACCTGTGCGTCGCGAACAGCGCTCCGACCCGGTCGGCCCCGCCCTCGCCCGGAGCGGGGCACGGGCTGCTGGGGATGCGGGAGCGGGCAGGCATGCTGGGGGGCGAACTGGCCGCCGGCCCGCGCCCCGACGGGGGGTACGAGGTGAGCGCCGTACTCCCGATGGATCCGCAGGACGTGCCCGCGGTCCGCGACCCCGAGACGAAGAGGGCCTCATGAGCACCCCGATCAAGGTGATGATCGCCGACGACCAGATGATGGTCCGGCAGGGCTTCACCGTGCTTCTCAACGCGCAGCCCGACATAGAGGTCGTGGGGCAGGCCGTGGACGGGGCGGACGCGGTGGCCAAGGTCGCCGAGCTGGCCCCGGACGTGGTGCTGATGGACATCCGTATGCCGGGGATGGGCGGCATCGAGGCCACGTCCGTCATCACCGCGGCTCCGGAAGCCGCCGTGAAGGTGCTGGTGCTGACCACCTTCGATCTCGACGAGTACGTGTACGAGGCGCTGCGGGCCGGGGCCTCCGGTTTTCTGCTCAAGGACGCGTCGGCCGACCAGCTCGCCGAGGCGGTGCGGGTGGTGGCGGCCGGTGAGGCGCTGCTCTCGCCGAACATCACGAAGCGGCTGATCACGGAGTTCTCCCGGCTGGGGGCGCCGCGCGCGCCGTCTCGGGCCCGTATCGAGGCACTGACCGAGCGGGAGACGGAGGTCCTGTCGCTGATCGCCCAGGGCCTGTCCAATGCCGAGATCTCGGAGCACCTGGTGCTGGCCGAGCAGACGGTGAAGACGCATGTCAGCCGGATCCTGGTGAAGCTGGGGCTGCGGGACCGCACGCAGGCGGCGGTGTTCGCGTACGAGACGGGCCTGATCCGCCCGACGGGCTACTGAGGAACCCGTGTAGTACTTGAGAGGGACCCCGGGAAATCCCCATCAGCGGCGACGCGGACCAGGGCGGCGCGGACCTACGGTGGTGGCATGACCGAGACGACCACCGGGGGGACATCCCGGGCACCTGAGTTCCGACTGGCATCTGAGGTGATCGCGACCCTGCGCCGGGATCTCGTCACCGATGCCTTCGCCTACCGGCCGCTGCCCCTGGCCGATACCTCCGGGCGCTTCGTGCGCCTGCTTCCCGGGGTGCTGCGCCGGTACGCGCCGTGGCGGCGGTATGCGGCGGTGGGCGCCCTGGCCTTCCTCGTCGCGATGACCGCGCTCAACACGCAGTCGGACGCCTGGGGCGACCTGGGGCCGATCGCCATGTCGATGCTGGCCGCGGCCCCGGTCCTGATGACGCTGGTGCGGCCGGTCGGCGCGTGGTGGGCGGCCATAGCCATGACGGTGGTGACGGCCGGCCTCGGTGGTGGTGACAGCTGGCCCTGGACCGACAGCAGTTTCTTCTCCTACATCGTGGTCATGTTCCTCGTCACCCTGCGGACCGGGCCCCGGGTGGCGGCCTGGATGTGGACGCTCACCCTCGTGCTGGGAACGGCGATCTCCGTCCTGTTCAACGGCCGCTGGGGATCGAACATGCCGGAGATGGCGCTGACCTCGGCCTTCGCCCTGGTGATCGCCAGCAGTATCCAGATACGCCGGCACGCGAAAGCGGAGGTGAGCGCGCAGCAGGAGGTCACGGCCGTCGAGCGGGACAAGCGGACGCTGCTGGAGGAGCGGACCACGATCGCGCGGGAGTTGCACGATGTGGTGGCCCACCACATGTCGGTGGTGGCCATCCAGGCGGAGGCCGCGCCGTACCGGGTGAAGAACCCGCCGCCGGAGCTGGAGGCGGCGTTCGCCACCATCCGGGAGAACGCGGTGGCGGCTCTGACGGAGCTGCGGCGGGTGCTGGGTGTGGTGCGGTCCGCGGACTACGAGGCCCCGGACGCCCCGCAGCCGACGCTGGCCTCGCTGGAGGGCCTGCTGGCCAATGTGCGGGAGGCCGGGCTGAGCGTGGAGAAGACGGTGACGGGCTCGGTGCGGGAGCTGCCGCAGGGTGTCGAGCTGTCGGCGTACCGGATCATCCAGGAGGCCCTGAGCAACACGCTGCGGCACGCGCCGGGGGCCGCGGCCGAGGTGGAGGTCTCGTACGTGCTGGGTGGCCTGGGCATACGGATCGTCAACGACCGGGCCACCGGGGATGCGCGGCCCTCGGCGGGGGCCGGACACGGGATCACGGGCATGCGGGAGCGGGTGGCCATGCTGGAGGGCGAGATGACGGCCGGACGGACGCCGGCGGGCGGGTACGAGGTGGCGGTGTTCATACCGGTGCCCCACCGTGCGGAGCCGGCGCCGGAGCCGCAGGAGGGGACGGTATGACGATCAGGGTGCTGATCGTCGACGACCAGGTGATGGTGCGCGAGGGCTTCTCCGTCCTGCTGAACGCGATGGACGGGATCGAGGTGGTCGGCGAGGCGGTCGACGGCCGGGAGGCCATCGGGCAGGTGGCGGCGCTGCGGCCGGATGTGGTGCTGATGGACATCCGGATGCCGCGGATGAACGGGCTGGAGGCCACACGGGAGATCGTGGCCGCCGACACGGACGCGAAGGTGCTGGTCCTGACGACCTTCGACCTCGACGAGTACGTGTACCAGGCGCTGCGGGCCGGGGCCTCCGGGTTCCTGCTCAAGGATGCCTCGGCCCGTCAGCTCGCCGATGGAGTGCGGGTGGTGGCGGCCGGTGAGGCCCTGCTGGCGCCGTCGGTGACCAAGCGGCTGATCGTGGAGTTCTCGAAGATCTCCGAGGCCCGCAAGCTCGCGGACCCGGCGGGTGCGGGGGAACTGACGGAGCGGGAGACGGAGGTGTTGATACTGATCGCGCAGGGCTTGTCCAATGCGGAGATAGCCGACCGGCTGGTCGTCGCCGAGTCCACCATCAAGACCCATGTGAGCCGGATCCTGGTGAAGCTTGGCCTGCGCGACCGGACCCAGGCGGCCGTGTACGCGTACGAGACCCGTTTGGTGACGCCCGCCTGATCGGGCCCGGCTGCCCTTAGGGTGCGGGGATGGGGTTTGATCCGTGGGATGCCGAGTTCGTCGCCGATCCTTATCCGGCGTACCGGGAGTTGCGGGAGCAGGGGCGGGCCGTGTGGTGCGAGGCCACCGGGCAGTGGCTGGTGCCGCACTACGCCGATGTGAGTGCGCTGCTGCGGGACCGGCGGCTGGGGCGGACCTACCTCCACCGGTTCTCGCACGAGGAGTTCGGGCGCGAGGCGCCGCCGCCAGAGCACGAGCCCTTCCACGTGCTCAACGGCAACGGCCTGCTGGACCTGGAGGATCCCGCGCACGCCCGGGTGCGCAGGCTCGTGGCGAAGGCCTTCACCCCGCGGACGGTGGAGCGGCTCGTGCCCTCCGTGCGGCGCATGGCCGGGGAGCTGGTGGGGCGGCTGCGCGCGGACGGGGGCGGGGATCTGCTCACCGTCGTCGCCGAGCCGCTGCCGGTGGCGGTGATCGCGGAGCTGCTGGGTGTGCCCGAGGCGGACCGGGGGCTGCTGCGGCCGTGGTCGGCGGACATCTGCGGGATGTTCGAGCTCCGGCCGGACGAGGAGACCGCGCAGCGTGCGGTGCGGGCGAGCGTCGAGTTCAGCGCGTACCTCCGGGGGCTGATCGCCGAGCGGCGGAGCCGCCCCGGGGAGGATTTGATCTCCGGGCTGATCGCCGCTCACGATGAGGAGGGGCGGCTCAGCGAGCAGGAGATGATCTCCACTTGTGTGCTCCTGCTGAACGCCGGGCACGAGGCCACCGTCAACACGACCGTCAACGGGTGGTGGGCGCTGTTCCGCAACCCCGCGCAGCTCGCCGCGCTCCGCGGGAGTCACGATCCCGAAAAGTTGTCCACAGCTGTGGATGAACTCATGCGGTACGACACTCCCCTCCAGATGTTCGAGCGCTGGGTGCTCGACGACATCCGGATCGGTGACACCGTCATCCCCCGCGGGGCCGAAGTCGCACTGTTGTTCGGGTCGGCGAACCGGGATCCCGCGCGCTTCGGCGATCCCGACGCGCTGGACCTCTCACGGGCCGACAATCCGCACCTGACCTTCGGGGCCGGGATCCACTACTGCCTCGGGGCGCCGCTGGCACGGCGGGAGTTGGAGGCCTCGTTCGGGGCGCTGCTGGCGGACGGAGTGCCGCCACTGCGGCTCGTCGAGGAGCCGCAGTGGCAGGACGGGTACGTCATCCGGGGGCTGAAGCAGCTGCTCGTGGAGTTCTAGGGAGCCGCGAAGGACCGGGATTCCGTCGGGCGGGTCTACGCGATCATGTCGCGGCGGCGCAGGGCGCCGAGGCCCGCCGCCGTCAGGACCGCCGCCAGGGCGGTCAGCGCCGACAGGGGAGCCCAGTCCAGGGCCTGCGCTCCCGGGAGCCGGGGCAGGTGGGCGAAGGGCGAGAGGTTCAGGACGGCCTGCGGAAGGTTCAGGGCCGGGCCGACCCAGCCCAGGGCCAGCGCGCCCCCGGCCACCGCCCAGGCGGCGGCCGCGTACCGGGGGGCGGCGCCGTACAGCAGCACCGCCAGCGCCCCGATCAGCCACACCGCCGGGAGCTGGGCGAGCGTGGCGCCGATGGCCGCGCCCGGCTCGCGGCCGTGTCCGAGGCCGAGACCGAGGCCCGCCAGCAGCAGGACCAGCGCCGAGCCGCCGAAGGCCACGGCCAGGTGGCCGCCGGCCCAGCGCAGTCGGCCCACCGCGTTCGCGAGCAGAGGCTCCGCGCGCTGCCCCGACTCCTCGCCGCCCAGGCGGAGTACGGAGGCGACGGCGTACAGGGCGGCGACCATGCCGAACATGCCGGCCATCGTCGCGAGGAAGGCGTCGGTCAGCGCGCCCTGTCCGCCCGGCCCGCCCTGCCCGCCCATCCGCTCGATGATCTCGCGGGTCCGGTCGTTGTCGCCGACCAGGTCCGCGGCGCCGTCCGCCATCCCGCCGAAGACGGCGCCGGCGATCAGAAAGCCCGCGCTCCAGCCCAGTACGCTGCCGCGCTGCAGCCGCCAGGCCAGCGCGCCCGCCGTGCCCAGGCGTCCCTCGGCCGGTCCCGGCCGGGACGGCAGGAAACTCATGCCCAGGTCACGGCGCCCGGCCAAGGCGTAGGCGGCGCCCGCCTGCACCGCGACGGCGGCGGCGAACAGCGGGAGCACCCACCAGCGTTCGGCGGCGAAGGCCCGTACGTTCTCCACCCAGCCGAGCGGCGAGGCCCAGGTGAGGGCCGACCGCCCGCCCCCCGTACCGGCGTCGCCCGCGGCCTTCAGGACGAAGGCCGCACCGAGCACCGCGGCCGTGATCCCCTTGGCCGCGCGGGCACTCTCGGTCAGCTGGGCGGCGACGGCCGCCGTGCAGGCGAAGAACATCCCGGTTGCCGCGACGGCCAGGCCCAGAGCGATCGCGCCGGGCGCGCCCTGCCCCGCGAGACCGCCCGCCACCAGCAGGGCGACACCGGCGTTCGCCACGAGGGCGGCGAGCAGGGCGGCGGTCAGCGGGGCCCGCCGCCCCACCATCGCAGCGGAGAGCAGTTCCTGACGGCCCGTCTCCTCCTCCTCGCGGGTGTGACGGACGACGATGATCAGGCTCATGGCGGCTGCGAGGACGGCGGCGTAGACACCGGCCCGCCAGGCGGTCAGGGCGCCGAGGGAATCGCCGAAGACCGGTCCGTACAGGGCGCGCATCGAGCCGTTGGCGTTCATCGAGGCGGCGACGCGGGCCCGTTCGGCGGTGGTGGCGTACACGCTGCCCAGGGAGCCGGGCATGCTCACCACCATGAGCGTGGTGACGGCGACCCACACCGGCATCATGACGCGGTCGCGGCGCAGGGCGAGCCGCAGCAGCGCCCCGGTACCCGCCAGTCGGTGCTTCATCGGGACGCCTCTTCGGTGTAGTGGCGCAGGAAGAGCTCTTCGAGGGTGGGCGGGGTCGAGGTCAGCGACCGCACCCCCGAGGCGGTCAGGGAGCGCAGTACGGCGTCCAGCTTGTCGGTGTCGGCCTGGAGGGTGACCTTCAGCCCCTGCACCTGTACGTCGTACACGCCGGGCAGGTGTGCGAGGCCGTTCGGCGGGCCGGCCAGCTCGGCGCTGATCGACGTACGGGTGAGGTGGCGCAGTTCGGCGAGGGTGCCGGTCTCCACGGTGCGGCCCTTGCGGATGATGCTGACCCGGTCGCAGAGGGTCTCGACCTCGCTGAGGATGTGCGAGCTGAGCAGGACGGTGCGCCCGGCGGCGCGCGCCTCGGCGACGCAGCTCTGGAACACCTCCTCCATCAGCGGGTCGAGGCCGGAGGTCGGCTCGTCCAGGACGAGCAGGTCGGCGTCGGAGGCGAAGGCGGCGACGAGGGCGACCTTCTGCCGGTTGCCCTTGGAGTAGGTGCGCCCCTTCTTGGTGGGGTCCAGTTCGAACCGCTCGACGAGCTCGGCGCGCCGGGTCCGGTCGAGCCCGCCGCGGAGGCGTCCGTAGAGGTCTATGACCTCGCCGCCGGAGAGGTTGCGCCACAGGGTGACGTCGCCGGGTACGTAGGCGACGCGGCGGTGGAGGGCGACCGCGTCGGCCCAGGGGTCGCCGCCGAGGAGCTCGGCGGTGCCGGAGTCGGCGCGCAGCAGGCCCAGCAGGACCCGGATGGTGGTGGACTTGCCGGCGCCGTTGGGCCCGAGGAAGCCGTGGACCTCGCCGGTGGTGACCGAGAGGTCGAGCCCGTCCAGTGCGCGGGCGCGGCCGAACGCCTTGTGGAGGCCGGCGACTCTGATTGCCTTCGTCATGTTTCCGAACGTACGCTAGCTTCACAAATTTGTGAAGCTTGGGAATCTCAAGAATCGCGTAAAGTCGGGAAGGTGGCAGATGACATGGTGAATGTGGACGCGAGGACCGCGGTGCCGACGGGGACCGGTGCCGGCACCGGTGCAGGCACCGAGACCGGCATCGCCGCCGACGCCCGGGACGGCGACGCCGTCTCCCGCTTCGTCGAGCGGTTCGCCGCGCAGCTGACCGAGGCCGGGATGCAGCGGATGGCCGCGCGCGTCTTCGCACAGCTGCTGGCCAGCGACGGCGGCGCGATGACCTCGGCTGAACTGGGCGAGGCGCTGCGGATCAGCCCGGCCGCGGTGTCGGGCGCCGTGTCCTACCTGACCCAGGTCAACATGGTCAGCCGCGAACGCGAACCGGGCTCGCGCCGCGACCGGTACGTCCTGCACAACGAGCTCTGGTACGAGACCTTCACGCGCCGCGACCAGGTCCTGACCCTGTGGGAGAAGACCCTGCGCGAGGGCGCGGCCACCCTCGGCACGGACTCGCCCGCCGGGGCCCGCGTCGCGGAGACGGCCGCCTTCTTCGAGTTCATGCAGGGCGAGATGCTGGGCCTGATGGACCGCTGGCGGGCCCACAAGGCGACGATCGGCCTCGGCTGAGGGTGCCCGGCGCCGCGGGCAGACCTGCGCGGGCACGGGCGGACCCGCGGTCCGG
This sequence comes from Streptomyces spororaveus, assembly GCF_016755875.1. Taxonomy (NCBI): domain Bacteria; kingdom Bacillati; phylum Actinomycetota; class Actinomycetes; order Kitasatosporales; family Streptomycetaceae; genus Streptomyces; species Streptomyces spororaveus. Next base: position 4,173,498 of record NZ_BNED01000005.1, read on the forward strand.
TGATCGAATCCGGAAGCACCGATACCCGCAGACGGGACGTCTCCCGCGTGCCATGCTGGACCGCATGAACCTGGAGGACCTGGTACGGCTGCGCCGCGCCCGGGACATGATGGACCGCGAGTACGCGGAGCCGCTGGACGTTCAGGCACTCGCGAACGTCGCCCTCATGTCGCCCGGGCACTTCTCGCGCAGCTTCCGCACCGCCTTCGGGGAGACCCCGTACAGCTACCTCATGACCCGCCGCGTCGAACGGGCCAAGGCGCTGCTGCGACGCGGCGACATGAGCGTGACGGACGTCTGCTTCGCCGTCGGATGTACCTCGCTGGGGTCCTTCAGCTCACGTTTCACCGAGCTCGTCGGGGAGACGCCCAGCGCCTACCGGGCCCGCAGCCACGACGACGGCGCGGCGATCCCGGCGTGTGTCGCGAAGATCCTCACGCGACCGGTCAGGATCGGAGAAGCGAAATCCGCACCCTCCTCGTAGCGTCGACGGCATGAACATCAACCTCTCGCAGTGCTTCATCGCAGTCGACGACCACGACAAGGCGCTCGCCTTCTACCGCGACATCCTCGGCCTGGAGGTCCGCAACGACGTCGGGTTCGAAGGGATGCGCTGGGTGACCGTCGCCTCCCCCGCCCAGCCGGACGTGGAGATCGTCCTCGAACCGCCGCTCGCCGACCCGGGCGCCTCGGCGGCCGACCGGCAGGCCATGGCGGAGCTGCTGGCCAAGGGCCTGCTGCGCGGCGTGATCTTCTCCACCGACGACGTCGACGCCACCTTCGAACACATCCGGGCCGCCGGCGGGGAGGTCCTGCAGGAGCCCGTCGACCAGCCGTACGGCGTCCGCGACTGCGCCTTCCGGGACCCGGCGGGCAACATGCTCCGCTTCAACCAGCCCCGTAAGCCCTGACCGCCGGCCGCCGCAGGAATCCGCGCAGGAGTCCGCGCAGGCGGCCCGCCCGAGAGATGGAGACACGATGAGCAGGGCCCCCGAGCCGGACCCCGGGAAGACGCCGCACGCAGCCGACAGCCACGGTCTGATCCGCGTGCACGGTGCGCGCGTGAACAACCTCAAGGACGTCAGCATCGAGATCCCCAAGCGCCGGCTGACGGTGTTCACCGGAGTCTCCGGTTCGGGCAAGAGCTCGCTGGTGTTCGACACGATCGCCGCCGAGTCCCAGCGGATGATCAACGAGACCTACAGCACCTTCGTCCAGGGCTTCATGCCCACGCTGGCCCGCCCCGAGGTCGACGTACTCGACGGCCTCACCACCGCGATCACCGTCGACCAGCAGCGCATGGGCGGCGACCCCCGCTCCACGGTCGGCACCGCCACCGACGCCAACGCGATGCTGCGCATCCTCTTCAGCCGGCTCGGGAAGCCGCACATAGGACCGCCCAGCGCCTACTCCTTCAACGTCGCCTCCGTCCGGGCGAGCGGCGGCATCACGGTCGAGCGCGGCGCCGCCAAGACCAAGACCGTGAAGGCCACCTTCTCCCGCACCGGCGGCATGTGCGTGCGCTGCGAGGGCCGGGGCTCGGTCTCCGACATCGACCTCACCCAGCTCTACGACGACTCCAAGTCGCTCTCCGAGGGCGCGTTCACCATCCCCGGCTGGAAGTCCGACAGCTTCTGGACCGTACGGGTCTACGCCGAGTCGGGCTTCCTCGACCCGGACAAGCCGATCGCGAAGTTCACCAAGAAGGAGATGCAGGACTTCCTCTACCGGGAGCCCACCAAGGTCAAGGTCGAGGGCGTCAACCTCACCTACGAGGGCCTCATCCCCAAGATCCAGAAGTCCTTCCTGTCCAAGGACAAGGAAGCGATGCAGCCGCACATCCGGGCCTTCGTGGAACGAGCGGTCACCTTCACCGTCTGCCCCGAGTGCGAGGGCACCCGGCTCAGCGAGGGCGCCCGGTCCTCGAAGATCAAGAAGATCAGCATCGCCGACGCCTGCTCGATGCAGATCAGCGACCTGGCCGAGTGGGTGCGCGGCCTCGCCGAGCCCTCGGTGGCCCCGCTGCTCACCGCACTGCGGCTCACCCTCGACTCGTTCGTGGAGATCGGCCTCGGCTACCTCTCGCTCGACCGGGCCTCGGGCACCCTGTCCGGCGGAGAGGCGCAGCGCGTCAAGATGATCCGCCACCTCGGCTCCTCGCTCACCGACGTCACCTACGTCTTCGACGAGCCCACCATCGGCCTGCACCCGCACGACATCCAGCGCATGAACGACCTGCTCCTGCGGCTGCGCGACAAGGGCAACACGGTCCTCGTCGTGGAGCACAAGCCGGAGACGATCGCGATCGCCGACCACGTCGTCGACATCGGCCCCGGCGCGGGCACCGCGGGCGGCACCGTCTGCTACGAGGGCACCGTCGAGGGGCTGCGCTCCGGCGGCACCATCACCGGCCGCCACCTCGACGACCGGGCCAAGCTCAAGCCGTCGGTACGCAAGCCCACCGGCGCGCTGGAGATCCGCGGGGCCACGGCGAACAACCTGCGCGACGTCGACGTCGACATCCCGCTCGGGGTGCTCACGGTCGTCACCGGCGTGGCCGGTTCCGGCAAGAGCTCACTGCTGCACAAGTCGCTCTCCCCGGACGCGGACGTGGTCTCCATCGACCAGGGCGCGATCCGCGGCTCGCGGCGGAGCAACCCGGCGACCTACACCGGGCTGCTCGACCCGATCCGCAAGGCGTTCGCCAAGGTCAACGGGGTGAAACCGGCGCTGTTCAGCGCGAACTCCGAGGGCGCCTGCCCCAACTGCAACGGCGCCGGCGTCATCTACACCGACCTGGCGATGATGGCCGGGGTCTCGACCACCTGTGAGGAGTGCGAGGGGAAGCGCTTCGACGCGTCGGTGCTGGAGTACCACCTCGGCGGCCGCGACATCAGCGAGGTCCTCGCGATGTCCGTGACGGAGGCCGAGGAGTTCTTCGGCGCGGGCGAGGCGCACACTCCCGCCGCGCACCGCATCCTCACCCGGCTCGCGGACGTCGGGCTCGGCTACCTCAGCCTCGGCCAGCCGCTCACCACGCTGTCCGGCGGCGAGCGGCAGCGGCTCAAGCTGGCCACCCACATGGCGGAGAAGGGCGGCGTCTACGTGCTCGACGAGCCGACCACCGGACTGCACCTGGCCGACGTGGAGCAGCTGCTCGGCCTGCTCGACCGGCTGGTCGACTCCGGGAAGTCGGTCATCGTCATCGAGCACCACCAGGCGGTCATGGCGCACGCCGACTGGATCATCGACCTCGGTCCCGGCGCAGGTCACGACGGCGGCCGGATCGTCTTCGAGGGCACCCCCGCCGATCTGGTGGAAGACCGCTCCACCCTCACGGGCGAGCACCTCGCGGCGTACGTCGGCGTCTGACCGGCACCGCCCCTGCCCCCCGACCCCTGCCCCTGACCGCTGCGGCGGCAGGGGTCGGGGGGCAGGGGTCCTGGGTGCTGCCTGGCGTGGTGAAAAGTTCCACGAGGGCTTCGCGCAGGACCTCCGCGCCGGGTGCCGCGGACGCAGTCCGTGCACCCGGCGTGGTCACCGGGGCACGGTGAGCGTCCACGCCCCGGGACGCAGGGTCCACGTACGGCGGCGGACCGGGCCGGTCAGCGCCGCGTCGGCGCGGTATCGGAAGTCCGCTCCCGACACCGTCACCGTCTTCGCCCGGGCCGTGACCGTCGACTCGGCGGAGCCTCCGCCACCCGTCCGGACCACGACCTCCGCCGCACCGCCGTCGTCCCGGGTGCGAACCGAGACGTCCTCCACAGGCCGGTCCACGTCCGCCAGCAGCACCCCGTCGGCCTCGACCCGCAGCCGGTGCCGGCCCGTGGCCACGCCTCCGGCCGCGGCCACCGGACGGACCAGCGTCCGCACCAGCGAGCGGTACGCGCTCCACACCGACGGCCCGGCGGGCCGCTGGACCCCGTGCACGGGCGGGATCCGCAGCGCGCCGAGCACCACCCCGTCGCTGTCGTCGACCAGCAGGTCACAGCTCCGCACCGTCCCGTCGAGGACCGCCCGGGCCGCGGAGACGGCCGAAAGCGGCACGCCGAGGGACCCCGCCAGCCCCAGGGAGGCCACGGGGCCCACGGGGACCAGCGCGAGCGGTCCCTCCCCGAGCCCCCGCTCCCGGTGCAGCAGCCCGACGGTGCGCACCAGGGCCCGGTCGTCACCGACGATCACCAGCCGCCGATGACCCCGGCGGGCAAGAGCCCGCGCAAATTCCTCCTGCGAATCCGGGAGGCAGATCTTCGCTGCCGCGCCCGCTGACAACACATCCTTCGCGATCCGCACGGACTCGCCGTCTAGACGGCGGGCGACCGGGTCGACGAGCACGAGCAGGCCGCCTACCGGCGCGCCCGCTTGGCTCATGGTGGGCTCTGGAGCCGACACCTCGGTCCTTCCTCGGGTAGCATCTTTGTGCAAGAGGCCCTTGCGCTATTGCGCCAGGGCCTTCGTCTATTCCGGGGTACCGGTCCGACGGCTCAGCCTGCGGTGTACATCGTCGTACGCCCCCTGACCTTGGACATGCCCCATCCGGAAGAGGTGTACGCCTGTGCCCGCTCTTGTGCTGCTCGGAGCTCAGTGGGGTGACGAGGGCAAGGGAAAGGCCACCGACCTGCTCGGTGGATCCGTCGACTATGTAGTGCGCTACCAGGGCGGCAACAATGCCGGCCACACGGTCGTCGTAGGCGACCAGAAGTACGCGCTGCACCTTCTCCCTTCCGGCATCCTCTCCCCCGGATGCACCCCGGTCATCGGTAACGGTGTCGTCGTCGACCCGGCCGTCCTGCTCTCCGAGCTGCGCGGCCTGAACGAGCGCGGCATCGACACCTCCAAGCTGCTCATCAGCGGCAACGCGCACCTGATCACGCCGTACAACGTCACCCTCGACAAGGTCGGCGAGCGTTTCCTCGGCAAGCGCAAGATCGGTACCACCGGTCGCGGCATCGGCCCGACCTACGCGGACAAGATCAACCGCGTCGGCATCCGCGTCCAGGACCTCTACGACGAGTCGATCCTCGTCCAGAAGGTCGAGGCGGCGCTGGAGGGCAAGAACCAGCTGCTCGCGAAGCTCTACAACCGCCGCGCGATCGACGCCGCCCAGATCGTCGAGGAGATGCTCCAGTACGCGGAGCAGATCAAGCCGTACGTCGCCGACACCACCCTGATCCTCAACAACGCGCTGGACGAGGACAAGGTCGTGCTGTTCGAGGGCGGACAGGGCACGCTGCTCGACGTCGACCACGGCACCTATCCCTTCGTCACCTCGTCCAACCCGACCGCCGGCGGCGCCTGCACCGGCACCGGCGTGGGCCCGACGAAGATCAGCCGCGTCATCGGCATCCTCAAGGCCTACACGACCCGAGTCGGCGCCGGCCCGTTCCCGACCGAGCTGTTCGACCAGGACGGCGAGGACCTGCGCCGCATCGGCGGCGAGCGCGGCGTGACCACCGGACGTGACCGCCGCTGCGGTTGGTTCGACGCGCCGATCGCACGTTACGCCACCCGCGTGAACGGCCTCACCGACTTCTTCCTCACCAAGCTGGACGTACTGACCGGCTGGGAGCAGATCCCGGTCTGCGTCGCGTACGAGATCGACGGCAAGCGCGTCGAGGAGCTGCCGTACTCGCAGACGGACTTCCACCACGCGAAGCCGATCTACGAATACCTCCCCGGCTGGTCCGAGGACATCACCAAGGCCAAGACCTTCGAGGACCTGCCGGCGAACGCCCAGGCGTACGTCAAGGCCCTGGAGGAGATGTCGGGCGCCCCGATCTCCGCGATCGGCGTCGGCCCCGGCCGTACCGAGACGATCGAGATCAACTCGTTCCTCTAGGGAGACCCGGTCCCTCCGAAGGGGCGGCAGGCGCACCCGCGCCCGCCGCCCCTTCGGCGTCGAGGCCCCGGCACGGCCCCGTGGGGGCGGGCCCGGTCTCGGGGGGCGGGTTCCGGGTGGGCGGAAATATGATGTCCACGGGCTTTTCGCGCAGCGGAAGCAGGGACGAATGGATGCACCTCGGAGCGGTCCGTGACTCCTCGCCGTGCCCCGCGGGCGGCCAGCGCCGACCTGCTCAGCACGCTCGGGCGGCTCGCCGACCAGGCCCGCCGCGGGGTGGAGCTGCAGCAGGCCAGGGTGGACCTGGCCGAGGCGCTGCAGAGCGAGATGCTGCCCGCCTCGCTGCCCGCGCTGCCGGGCCTGCGGACCGCCGCCCGCTACGCTCCCGCCCGGCACGGCCTGGACATCGGCGGCGACTGGTACGACGGCTTCCTGCTGCCCGAGGGCGCGCTCGCCTTCTGCATCGGTGACGTCCAGGGGCACGATGTGGAGGCCGCCGCGTTCATGGGGCAGGTACGGATCTGCCTGCGCGCCGTGGCCGCCGTCGTCGTCGATCCGGGCGAGGTGCTGAGCCGGGCCAACGAGGTGCTGCTCTCCATGGACCGCGACCTCTTCGCGACCTGCAGTCTGCTCCGCTTCGATCCGGAGACACGGGAACTGGAGACCGCCCGGGCCGGCCACGTTCCGTCGGTCTGGGCCACCGTCGACGGCGACTACGGCATAGCCGAGGACGACGGCGGGCTGCCGCTGAACCTGGTGCCCGGGACCGGGTACGCGGTGACCCGCCGCCGGCTGACCAAGGCGGGGTCGATCGTGCTGCTCACCGACGGTGTGGTCGAGGGCCCGAAGTTCCCGATCGAGGTGGGGCTGGAGCGGGTGGCCAAGGTGGTGCGGGAGGCCGCGGGCACCGACCCGGGCGAGCTGGCCGCCGCAGTGATGAAGGTGGCCGACTCGACCGGCCACGCCGACGACGCCGCCGTACTCGTGCTCAGCCATGACGCGAGGCCCGACCCACAAGACACCCCCTAGCTGTGTTGTCCGGACAGGTTGGTGACGCGGCTGGCGGGTGTCTGGCCACTGATGCCGGTGTGGGGTCGGTGGTAGTTGTACCAGTGCAGCCAGTCGGTGAAAGCTTCCTGGCGCTGCCGGTCTGAGGTGTAGGGCTTCTGGTAGGCCCATTCTTCGAGCAGGGTGCGGTGGAAGCGTTCGACCTTGCCGTTGGTCTGTGGGCGCCAGGGCCTGGTCCATCGGGGCTGGATGTCCAGATCGCGGCAGGTCTGGCTCCAGGTGTGCTTGGTGTAGGCCCAGGCGTTGTCGGTCAGGACCCGTTCGACGGTGATGCCCAGGGACGCGAACCAGGCGGTGGCCCGGGTGAGGAAGGCGGCGCAGGTCGGGGCGGTCTCGTCGGGCAGGTCTTCGGTGTAGGCGAGTCGGGTGTGGTCGTCGAGGGCGGTGTGGAGGTAGGCGTATCCGGCGCCGTTGCGGCGGTCCTTGTTCGGGCTGCCGGCGGCCCGGCCGAGGACTCTGTGGCCGCCGCCGTCGGGGATCCGGCCGAGCTTCTTGACATCGATGTGGACGAGTTCGCCGGGCCGGGCGCGTTCATAGCGGCGGACGGGTTCGCCGGTGGCCCGGTCCAGAGCCGCCAGGGGCGGCTGGCCGTTGCGGACGAGGATGCGGTGGGCGGTCGAGGCCGCGATACGGCACCGGACTGCCAGCCGCAGTGGACCGATCCGGTGTTCCCGCCGGAGGCGGAGCACTTCCGTCTCGATCTCGGCTGCTGTCCTGCGGGGCTGGTGGTGGGGCCGGCTGGAGCGGTCACTCATTCCGGCGACGCCCAGCAGCCGGTAGCGGGTGGCCCAGCGGGCCGCGGTGGTGTGGCTGACCTGGAAACGCTCTGCCGCCCGGCGCACGGGCCAGCCGTCATCGACGACACAACGCGCCAGACGAAGTCGCCCGGTCTCGGTCAGCGGCGCATTACGGTGGACCACGAGGGCCTCCTGAAGTTGGCGTAGATGTCGCAATCCACACCGAGCCAGAAGGCCCTCACCCATTTCAAGAACCCAGCACGCGTGTCACCAACGTCCCGGGACAACACACCTAGCGCGTGTCACGGCCCGCGGGGGCGCCGGGCTGTTGTCTGATGATGTGGTGCGCACCGAGGGATGGCGACGTCTGCCCGCAGCTCTGCTGCCGATCCTCGCCGTGGCCGCCGCCTACTACGTGGGCGGACTGATCGGCCTGTACCAGCGTGTGGTCGTCGACGGCGCGGAGGTCACGCCCCTGTGGCTGCCGACCGGCATCGCGGTGACCTCCCTGCTCTGGCTGGGCCTGCGGGCGTGGCCGGGGATCGCGATCGGTACGTACCTCACCATCGAGCGGATCGCCGATTTCGACCTGGCCAGCCTGATCATCGTCGCGGGCAACGTGCTCGCCCCGGTGTGCGCGTACCTGATGCTCCGCCGGGCGGGTTTCCGTACCGAGATGGACCGGCTGCGGGACGCCCTGGCGCTGGTCTTCCTGGGCGGTCTGCTGCCCATGCTGATCAGCGCGACGATCGGAACCTGCACGCTGGTGCTCACCGGGGACCTGCCGATGTCGCAGTTCTGGTCGGTCTGGGCGGCCTGGTGGGCCGGGGACGCGATGGGCGTGCTCGTACTGACCCCGCTGCTGCTCGTCCTGCGCAGGCTCGTGACGGTCCGGCGACCCCGGGAGGGCTACCGCGCGGCTGAGGCGACGGCCCTGGTGGTCGCCTCGGTCGGCGTCACGCTCGTGGCCACCCGGAGCCCGCTCTCGCTGCTCTTCCTCGTCTTCCCGCTGATCATCTGGGCGGCCGTGCGTTTCCAGCTGGCCGGGAGCGCCCCGGTCACCCTGGTGGTGTCGGTCCTGACGATCGCCGCGGCGACCTCCCACGTCGGGCCGTTCGCCCATCACACCCTCTTCGAAGTCATGATCAACCTCCAGGGGCTCAACGGCGCGGCGGCCCTGACCGGTCTGCTGCTGTCGGCCCTGGTCACCGAGCAGAACAACGTCCGCCTGACGATCGAGCAGGTCTGCGAGGACCTGGCCGACCTGGTGGAACAGCTGGCCCCGGGCAAACCCGATCACTAGGGGTCCGCCGGGCCCCGGCCGCTCGCGCCGATCCCCTTCGACGTGGAGGCGGTCTTCCCGGAACTGACCGGAACGGCCCGCGAGGTGACCCTGCTCTTCCCGCGGGCCGGATCACCCGGCCCGCGGGACAGCTCCATCGGCGGACCGCTGCTCTGGCCGGCGGCCGAGCCGTGGCCCATGTGCGCCGAACCGGACCACTACAAACCGCTCGACCCGCCCGTCGGGCCCGAGCCCGTCGCCATGGTCCCGGTGGTCCAGCTGTACGCACGGGACGTGCCCGGCCTCGTCTTTCCCGCCGGGACCGACCTGTTGCAGATCCTGTGGTGCCCGCTCGTCCATGAGGACGGCCGGTACGCGGCCCGCCCCAGCCTCCACTGGCGCGGCACGGCGCCGACGGCTGCGGGCGCCCTCGCCGGGGAACCGCCCCGCCCGCACACCGCCTACGAGGAGTTCCTGCCCCGCCCCTGCACGGTGTCCCCCACCCCGGCGGTGGAATACCCCCACTGGGACATGCCGGCGGGGCTGGGCGAGCGGCTGGACGAGCGGTTCCAGGCCCTGCAGGAGGAGCGGGGCCACGGCTACTTCGACGTGGCCACCACCCAGCAGAGCAAGGTCGGCGGCTACCCGGGGTGGACCCAGCCGCCGTCCTGGCCCGACTGCGCCGGCTGCGGCACCCGTATGGAACACCTGCTCAGCGTCACCGCGACCGAACCCGATGCGGGGCGCTGGCTCCCCCTGGACGACCGGGACCACCGGCGGGAGGGGGCCGGGGCGGACCCCGCCGCCGCCGACTCGTTCGGGCACGGCATGAACCTGGGCGACCTCGGCGGCATGTACTTCTTCGTCTGCCGCGGCTGCCCGGACACCCCGTACACCCACCGCTACGACTGCTGAGCGGCGGCGGACCGGCGGCGGGTGCCGCGCCGCGGGGGGCTACCAGGCCAGCTGGGAGATCTCCTCGGCGACCACCGCGCACGCGTCCGCCGCCGGGTCGATCAGCGGGAAGTGACCGACCGCGTCGAGGAGGGTCAGCCCGACCGTCTCCCCCGCCTTCGCGGCCGCCGCCACGTACGCCTCGGCCACCTGCTGCGGGACCACGATGTCGTCCCGGCCCTGGACCACTGCCGTGGCGATCCCCGTCGGCAGCAGCGCCGCCGGATCGGCGTACGGCAGCCGCTCGTCCCAGTGGTCCGCCCCGCCCAGCAGCTGCGCGCTCGCGCCGCCGCACACGCCCAGTTCCTCCGCCACCGCGAAGTCCGCGATCGGGGCCAGCGCCACCACGCCCCGCAGCATCGGAGGGGAGGGCAGCCGCCACGGGGAGCCGGCCGGGAGCACGTGCCGGGCCGCGGCCCACAGCGCGAGGTGACCGCCCGCCGAGTGGCCGGTGACGACCGTGCGGCGGACATCGGCCTGGGGGAGCGCGTCGGCCGCCAGCCCCGGGAGGGCGTCCATCGCGGCGGCGACATCGTCGAAGGTCTCCGGCCAGCGCCCGGCGACCGGCCCCTCGGCGTTCTGGTGCGGCAGTGAACTGCCGCGCCGGTACTCGACGTTGGCGACGGCGAAACCGCGTCGGGCCAGGAAGTCCGCGAGCGGTGTGACGTGCTGCCGGTCGTACGGGGCCCGCCACGCACCCCCGTGCAGCAGCACCACGAGCGGTGCCGGGCCCTGGGTTTCACCGCGCGGGGCGTAGAAGTCGACGACGTGGTCGGGGTGTTCCCCGTAGGCGGCGGTCGCATCCGGCGCCACGGCGGGGTGGGCGAAGGCCGAGGCGGCCTCCGCGGCGTCCCGTTCCACTGCGGCGGGGTCCGTCATCGGCTCAACCTCTCGGTAACGCGTGGGACAGCGGGGACAGATGTTCCGGTGTTCCGGCAGAGCGGGACCGTATCAGTCCGGAACGGGGGCCACCGTGCGGGCCCCGGAATATGACCGGGCGGACGGAGCCGTAGCCCCGCCCGCCCGGTGATGTGACGTTTCGCTACCGAGTCACCCGAAAATGTGACCCAGGGTCCGCGCGGCACGCTCGGCGTCGGCGAAACCGACGTAGAGCGGCGTGAAGCCGAAACGCAGGACGTCGGGTGCGCGGAAGTCTCCGATGACGCCGCGGGAGATGAGCTCCCCCATGACCTCGCGGGCGTTCTCGGTCCGCAGCGAGATCTGGCTGCCGCGGCGGCCGTGCTCGGCCGGGGTGACCGACTCGACCCGGCCCTGCGGGACGTACGCCGCCACGCATTCGAGGAAGAAGTCGGTCAGGGCGAGCGACTTGGCCCGTACGGCTTCGACGGACACCCCGTCCCAGGCGTCGAGCGCCGACTCCAGGGCCAGCATGGACAGGATGTCCGGCGTGCCGACGCGCCCTCGGGTCACGCCCTGGGCCGCCTCGAAGGCGGGGGTCATCGCGAACGGATCCGCGTGGCCGTTCCACCCCGGGAGCGGGGAGTCGAAGCCGGCCTGGTGGCGGGCGGCGATGTACAGGTAGGCGGGCGAGCCGGGGCCGCCGTTGAGGTACTTGTACGTGCAGCCCACCGCGAGGTCGACGGCGTGCGCGTCGAGGCCGACGGGCAGCGACCCGGCGGAGTGGCACAGGTCCCAGACCGTGATCGCCCCGGCGGCGCGGGCCGCCGTGGTGAGGGCGGGGAGGTCGTGGAGACGTCCGCTGCGGTAGTCGACGTGGTTGAGGAGGACCACGGCGGTGTCCTCGTCCATGGCCTCGGCCGCGTGCGAGGGGTCCACCGGGACGACGGTCAGGCCCGTCATCCGGGCCGCCGACTCCGCGATGTAGCCGTCGGTGGGGAAGGTGGCGGCGTCGACCAGCAGCCTGGTCCGGCCGGGGGCCGCGAGACGGGCGGCGCCGACCAGGGCCTTGAAGAGGTTGACGCTGGTGGAGTCACCGACGACCACCTGGCCGGGGGCCGCGCCGATGAGCGGGGCGATCCTGTCGCCGATCCGCTCGGGCGCGGTCCACCAGCCGCTCTCGTCCCAGGACCGGATGAGGAGCTCGCCCCACTGCCTGGCGACGACGTCGGCGGTGGTGTCCGCGACACCGGCCGGGAGGGCGCCGAGGGAGTTGCCGTCCAGGTAGACGACGCCGTCGGGAAGGGTGAAGCGCTCGCGGAGCTTCGCGAGCCCGTCGGCGGCGTCCAGCGCGGCCGCCCGGTCGCGGAGGTCGGCCGATATGTCCTTGGAGTCGTCAGACATAGCTGCGGGCCGTCCAGAGCTCCGGGAAGACGTTCTTCGTCGCGCGCTTCTCCAGCCAGGTCACGCCGGCCGAGCCGCCCGTACCCGTCTTCGCTCCCATCGCGCGCCGGGTGGCGACCAGGTGGTCGTTGCGCCAGCGCCAGACGAGCTCGGCGACATCCGTGAGGACCTCTCCGAGGCGGTGCAGGTCCACGGTCCCGTTGTCGTCCGGGGCGGCGTACAGACCCGTCCACACGGCCTCGACCTCGGCCGAGGGCTCGTAGCGCAGCGAGAGGTCGCGGTTCAGGACGGCGTCCGGGACCGGCAGGCCGCGGCGCGCGAGCAGGCGCAGCACCTCGTCGTAGAGGCTGGGCTCGTGCAGGGCCTTCTCCAGCTCCGCGTGGACGCGCGGGGCGCCCCGGTGCGGGACCAGCATGGAGGCGGACTTCTCGCCGAGCAGGAACTCCATCCGGCGGTACATCGCCGACTGGAAGCCGGAGCCTTCGCCGAGGGCGGCGCGGTAGGCGTTGAACTGTCCCGGGGTGAGCTGGGCGAGCGGGCGCCAGGAGGCGTTGAGGGCTTCCAGCTCGCGGAGGGAACGTTTCAGCGCATCCATCGCGACCGGGATGCGGTCCTCGCGCAGGGCCTTCGCGGCGGTTTCCCACTCGTGGACGATGACCGTGAACCACAGCTCCATGACCTGGGTCGTCACCAGGAAGACCATCTCGCCCGGGTCGTCCGAGCGCAGGTGCTGGAGGTGGGTGAGAACGTCCGCCTGGACGTAGTCCTCGTACGGGGTGGTGCCGTCGAAGTCGAGGTTCGGGGTTTCCGACCCGCCGACTCCGGAGGCATCAAGGGTTTTCGACATCGCTGTCTCCTCGACACGTGCTTCCGGGTAGCGGTCCGCCCCTTCCGTGAGGTGAGTGGAGCCCCGGTCCCCTGCCCGCATCATAGGACCTCGTCGCGCCGCCGCTCCAGCGGAGAGTGACACAGACCACACATTCCGGTGCGTGTCACTCCCCGCCGTACGGACTCAGGCGCTCAGCGTGTCCGCGGCCGTCGGGGACGAGTCGCGCAGGAAGGTCGAGCAGCGCTCGTACTCCTCCTTCTCGCCGATCGCCTCGGCCGCGCGGGCCAGGGCGTGCAGGGCGCGCAGGAAGCCGCGGTTCGGCTCGTGCTCCCACGGGACCGGGCCGTGGCCCTTCCATCCGGCGCGGCGCAGTGCGTCGAGGCCGCGGTGGTAGCCCGTACGGGCATAGGCGTACGACTCGACGGTGCTGCCCGCGGCGAAGGCCTCGTCGGCGAGGACCGCCCAGGCGAGGGACGACGTGGGGTGCGCGGCGGCCACCTCGACGGCGGGGGTGCCGGCGGCGATGGCCTCGCGGCCCGGCTCGTCGGGCAGGTGGGTGGGGGCGGGGCCCCCGAGCAGGTTCTGGTGAATGGACATGCCCCCAGTCTGCCGGGCCTCCGCCGCACGACGAGCGCAGGTCGCCCCTGCGCCCGGAGCGGGCGCGGCGTACGGATCAGCCGACGGCGGCCGGGACCGGCGGCTGCGGGGGCGAACAGTCACACCACGGGGCCTCGTCCGGACCGTGCAGCACCCGCGCGCCGCGGCCCGGCGCGGTGTCGAGCCGGACCGCCACGGCCGGGACCACCAGGCTCGGCAGCAGGCCCGTGTAGAGCGCCGAGACCTCCCGGTCCAGGTCGAGCCCGAGGGTCTGCGCCATCACGTTGAGCCCGGCGAAGGCCCCGACCACCAGCCGCGAGGGCCCCGACGGGTCCACGTGCGGGAGCAGTTCGCCGCACTCCTTCGCCTGCACCAGCAAGGCGGTGTGCAGGTCGATCCACCCCTGGTACGGCGCCGCCCGGTCCAGTTCCCTGCCGTTCTGCTCCAGGGTGAGCCGGGCACTGCCGCGCATCAGGACGTCGTACCGGAGCCGGTGCGAGAAGACCATGCCGACGTCGACGAACTCCTGCGCCCTGAACTCCTGCGGGACGACCGGCGCGTGCATGCTGACCTGGGCGTCGATCACGGCCTGCGCCAGGTCCTCCTTCGAGTCGAAGTGGAAGTAGAGCGCGCCCTTGGTGACGTTGGCGAGCGCGACGATGTCCGTCAGCTTGGCCGCGCCGAAACCCCGGTCCTCGAACACCACGGCGGCGGCTTCGAGGATCGCCCGGCGGGTGCGCACGGCGCGGTCCTGCTTCACCTGCGTTCGTTCGGCCCTCATGTGCACCTGCCCTCTCCCCGCCCCGACCGATCGGTCCGTACATGCCCCCAGCACGTACTGCCGGGGGCAGTTCACACCATCGTGCGGCCACCGTCCACCGCCGCCGCCCCTGGCAGGAGGAACGCCGAAGGGCCCGGCCTCCGTCGCGGGACGGGGGCCGGGCCCTTCGGTACGGTGCTGCGGGCCTGCTACTTCAGCTTGGTACCGGTGGAGCGCAGGTTCGCGCACGCCTCGGCGACGCGCGCGGCCATGCCCGCCTCGGCGGCCTTGCCCCAGGTGCGGGGGTCGTACTTGGACTTCGTACCGACCTCGCCGTCGACCTTCAGCACACCGGCGTAGTTGCTGAACATGTGGTCCACGACCGGGCGGGTGAAGGCGTACTGGGTGTCGGTGTCGAGGTTCATCTTCACGACGCCGTTCTCCAGCGCGGTGGCGATCTCCTCGGCCGTGGAGCCCGAACCGCCGTGGAAGACGAAGTCGAACGGCGAGGCCTTGCCGTACTTCTCGGCGACACCGGCCTGGAGGTCCTTGAGGAGCTCGGGGCGCAGGACGACGTTGCCCGGCTTGTAGACGCCGTGGACGTTGCCGAAGGAGGCGGCCAGCAGGTAGCGGCCCTTCTCGCCCAGGCCGAGGGCCTCGGCGGTGCGGATCGCGTCGTCGACGGTGGTGTACAGCTCGTCGTTGATCTCGTGGCTGACGCCGTCCTCCTCGCCGCCGGTCGGGGTGATCTCGACCTCAAGGATGATCTTGGCGGCGACGGCCTTGGCGAGCAGCTCCTGGCCGATGGCCAGGTTGTCGGCCAGGGTCTCGGCGGAACCGTCCCACATGTGCGACTGGAAGAGCGGGTTCAGACCGCGGGCCACGCGCTCGGCGGAGATGTCGAGCAGCGGACGTACGTAGCCGTCCAGCTTGTCCTTCGGGCAGTGGTCCGTGTGCAGGGCGACCGTGATGTCGTACTTGGCGGCCACGATGTGCGCGAACTCGGCCAGGGCGACCGCGCCGGTGACCATGTCCTTGTTGTGCTGGCCACCCAGGAACTCGGCACCACCGGTGGAGATCTGGATGATGCCGTCGCTCTCGGCCTCCGCGAAGCCGCGCAGGGCCGCGTGCAGGGTCTGGGAGGAGGTCACATTGATGGCCGGGTAGGCGAACTTGCCTGCCTTCGCCCGGTCGAGCATCTCGTTGTAGACCTCGGGGGTTGCGATGGGCATCTGCCGGCTCCTTGGATGTGCGGGAGTGTGCTTATTGCGGGCCCTGACCTGGGGGCGACGTCATCGTCGCGCCTATCTTTCCAGACTCAGCGCGGGGGTCCAGACTGCCGGTCTCACGTAGTGGGCGAACGGCCCGGGATGTTTCACGTGAAACACCCCGGGCGCCCGGAAAAGGGCAGGTCAGGCCGGTCCAAGGGGCGGCCGGAGGGTGTCTTCACCCGTTCTCGCGGTGGCCGGACAACACCGGAAAAGCCGGACGGAAGCCGGACCGGGGCTGACCCGGCGCCCGAGCGGGGCCGGGCATGCGCGGCCCGACGCCCTTAGGACAGGCCGAGGTCCTCAAGGAGGTAGCCGGTGAGGTAGGGCAGGCCGGCCTCGGCGATCGCGTCGGCCGCACCGCGGTCGACGATGGTGGCGACGGCCACGACCTCGCCGCCGGCCTCGCGGACCGCCTCGACGGCGGTCAGCGGGGATCCGCCGGTGGTCGAGGTGTCCTCGACCACCAGGCAGCGCTTGCCCTTCACGTCGGTGCCCTCGATACGGCGCTGCATGCCGTGGGCCTTCTGCGCCTTGCGGACCACGAAGGCGTCCAGGCGCTGACCGCGCGCGGCGGAGGCGTGCAGCATCGAGGTCGCGACCGGGTCGGCACCCAGGGTCAGACCGCCGACGCAGTCGAATTCGAGCTCGGCGGTGAGGTCGAGCATGACCTGGCCGACCAGCGGGGCCGCCTCGCCGTCGAGGGTGATGCGGCGGAGGTCGATGTAGTAGTCGGCCTCGCGACCGGAGGAGAGGATCACCTTGCCGTGCACGACGGCCTTGTCCTTGATCTGCTGCAGAAGCGCATCGCGTGTGCCTGACGGCATTACTTCGTTGACGTCACTCATGCCTCTGAGCTTAGAGGGGGGTGAGGAGGGGACCTAGCCGAGGCGACGCCATGTCCAGGTCGTGGAGACCTCCAGCGGATCGACCGGGGTGACCAGGCGCGGGAGGGTGTTCAGCCCGTTCGGCGGGCCCGACTGGGGCTCCACGCAGACGGCCTCGGGCTCCTCGTCGTAGATGACCACCCATTCGGCCCGGCTGGTGACCCGCAGGGCGAGGGCGCCGGGCCAGGTGAGGGTGACGTCGACGCCGTGCGGCATACCGAAGCAGTCGTCCCAGGGGCGGGGCTTCGGATCGATGCGGTTGCCGTCGGGGATGTGGTCCTCGCCGCGCTCCTCCTGCCACGCGGGCTCGAAGGCGACCTCGGCGTCCGGCCCGCCGGCGTCGAGGTTGCGCTTGAACCAGGGGTGCCAGCCGACCTGGGCCGGGAAGGAGTCCCCGTAGGTCTCGACGCCCATGGTGAGGGTGAGCGAGTCCTCGGCGAGCGTGACGACCTGGGTCACCCGGCCGGGGTACGGCCACGGGTCGGTGAGGTCGTAGGTGAAGGCGGCCTCGGTGGCCGTGGCACCGGCCGGGCGCCACGGCGCGTCGCGGCCGAAGCCGTGGAGGGCGTGCGGCGGGTGGTTGAGCGGCATCTGATGGACGGTCGCACCGTCGTGGAACCGCCCGTTCGCGACCCGGCCGCACCACGGGACCATCGGGAAGGCCCCGTACCGCGGCCCCTGGCGCAGCAGTTCCGTCCCGTCGATGCGCAGGCTGCTGATCCGGCAGCCGTTCTCCTGGTCGACCGTCACCTCGGCGCCGCCGGCGCTCAGTTGCGTACTCATGCGGTCGACCCTAATGGGGACAGGCCCGCAGATCAGCGACGTCGCCGCAGGGCTCGGCCGATGACGACCGCCGAGGCCAGCGCGAAGGCCGCGGCCGGGGCGATCCAGCGCAGACTGTCGCCGGCGCCGGCGGAGGCGGGCGCCGGGACCGGGGCGTACCGGCCGCGCGGCGGCGCGTGGTCCACCTCCTCCGCGCTGCGGCCGATCATGGTGCGGCGGGCGTGGGCCGCCTCGGCCGGGGGCCGCGGGGCTCCGTCGGAGCCCTCGAACCGGCCGGCGAGGAAGGGGTCCAGGGACGGGGGCGGTACGTCGGTCTCGAAGAGGGAGGCGGTGATCTCGGTGACGTCGCCCTCGACGAGGCCGGGCCCCTCCGCGCCCTCCCCGCCTTCCGCTTCCTCGGCTTCGGCCACCGGATCGCTCACGGCGTCGGGCAGCGCGCCGAGGGTCAGCTGTCCGGCGGCCCGGTCCAGCAGTCGCCGCACGGCGGTGGCGGCCGCCTCGGGCGGGAAGGCGGCGGCGCGCCCGTCGGCGGTGGCCGCGGCGGTGAAGTCCAGCCGGGTCCCGTCCGCGACGGGGGCCAGCCGCAGGTCGACGGTGAATTTCACGGTCCCGCTGCCCCGGGCCTCCGTGCCCTCGCCGTCGAAGGTGAAGTGCCCGGGGTCCCGCTCGGTGACGCTCAGGGCGCCCCGGTAGGTCACGGTGCTCCCGCCGACCCGGACCTTGAGCCGGCCCGAGACCGGCCCGGCATCGGTGTCGGCGTCCTGCTGCAGCCCCGGCACGCACCGGGCCACCCGGGAGGGGTCGCGCAGCACGGCGCGGAGATCGTCTGCCGGTACCGGGACGAACACCTGATGCTCCATGTGGTCGAGCCTACCGACGAGACCCGCACCCGGTCACGAATACCGCGGGTGCGGCAGCGTCGACGGCGGAAGTCCGGGCATCCGGGTGCGTTCCGCGTCGCGGGCGGCGTCCTGCAGGGAACGGGTGGACAGCGAGCGCAGGGCGGGCGTGTCGCGGTCCACGCGCAGCGGCGGTTCCCGGTCCCGGGCGGCCAGCACGAAGCCCCAGTCCTGCGGCGGCGTCTGCGTCACGCCGTGGGGGGTGCGGTCGGGTCCGGCGGCGAAGCCGGTGAGGCGGCCGCCCGCGCTGTAGGGGGCGGTGCGCAGGCCGGCCGCGCGGAGGGTGGAGTCGACGGTCCAGTACGCGCGCGGTCGCGTGGCCAGCGGTCCGGCGTGCACGGCGATGCGGCCCCCGGGACGCAGGGCCCGCGCGGCCAGCCCGTAGAACTCCTGCGAGTACAGCTTCGTGCTGGGGGTGATGCCCGGGTCGGGGAGGTCGGAGACGATGACGTCGAAGCGGTCGCCGGAGGCCGGGCCCCGCAGCCAGCGGAAGGCGTCCTGGGTGACGACGGCCAGCCGCGGGTCCTCGTACACCCGGGCGTTGAGCGCGGAGAGCATCGGATCGGTACGGGCCAGGCGGACCACGCCGGGGTCGAGTTCGACGACGGTGACGGAGGAGACGTCCCGGTAGCGGAGCACCTCGCGCGCGGCGAGCCCGTCGCCGCCGCCGAGGACCAGGACGCGGGTGTGGGGGCCGGTCATCGCGGGGTGGACCAGGGCCTCGTGGTAGCGGTACTCGTCGTAGCCGCTGACCCGCAGCCGCCCGTCCAGGTAGAGGTCGAGGGAGCGCGGGGAGCCGGTCCGCGGTCCGGTGAGCACCAGCTCCTGCACCCCGGTCTGGACGGCGACCCGCACCTCCCCGCCGTAGACGGCGTGCCGGGCGGTCCGCTCGAAGTCGTCGGCGAGGACGGTCGCGGAGGCGAGCACGGCAAGTACGGTCACGTTCGCGCCGATCAGCAGCCAGCGGCAGCGCCGGCTCAGGTCGCGGCGGAAGAGCCACAGGACCAGCCCGCCGCCGACGATCACGTTGACGGTGCCGGTGACCATGGCTCCGGTGAGCTGGCCGAGCATCGGGAGCAGCAGGAAGGGGAAGGCGAGGCCGCCGACGAGGGCGCCCACGTAGTCGGCGGCGAACAGGTCGGCGACGGCCCCGCCCGCGTCCTGTCTGCGGATGCGCTGGATGAGGACCATCAGCAGCGGGATCTCCGCGCCGATGAGCACCCCGATGGCGAAGGAGAAGGCGACGAGCGCGGGGCGGGACTCCCCCAGCCAGGCGAAGCTCGCGTACAGCGCTATGGCCGACAGCCCGCCGAGGAGGGCCAGTCCGGCCTCGATGGCGCCGAAACCGAAGGCGGGCCGGTGGCGGAAGCGCTTGGCGAGCAGTGAGCCGACCCCCATGGCGAAGACCATGACGGACAGCACGACCGACGCCTGGGTGACGGAGTCGCCGATGAGGTAGGTGCCGAGGGCGAGCAGCTCCAGCTCGTACACGAGCCCGCAGGCGGCGCAGATGAACACGGTGGCCAGGACGAGGAGTCGGCCGGTCCGGGGCCGTACGGGCAGGGCGGCCGGGACGGTCGCGGCGCGCCGAGGCTCCGGGGCCGGGAGTACCCGGCGCGGGACGGAACGGTCGATCATGCAGCGAACCGTACGTCACCGCTCACTCGCATCCGGTCACCCACATGGGTGTAAGTGGCTTACTGATCCGGCCAGTTGGCGTAACCATGGCGGGATAATCACGCCCCCGCGCCCACTACAGCAGCGCGGGCGATTCCAGGGCCGCCTCGGCGGGCGCCCCGATCCGTACGCCCACCCGGGTCCGGGTGGCCACGAGCTGGCCCTCCTGCGGGTACGCGTGCCAGGTCCGCCAGCGCACCTGGCCCTCGTGGCGCTGCGCGAGCATGGCGGTGAAGGCGTGCGGACTTCCGGGAAAGGTGCCCGCTAGTCCGTTCGGGTGGTCCGCCACCAGTGCGAGCAGCTCCTGGGCCCGCCCGGCGAACGAGCCCCGGGAGAGGGTCTCGACCCGTGCGGCGAACTCGTACTCCCAGTCGCCCGCCCGCTTGGCCACGCCGAGCGGCAGCGGCGTACTGCTGCCGGGCATACAGGCGACGGTCTCCGAACAGGACACCTCCCCCTCCTCCAGAAGCACCTGGTGGGACGCCCCGAGCAGGCGCAACTCCACCTTCGCCCCCGAAAGTTCGAGGTTCAGTACGGCCAGGGCGGGCAGCCGGTCCCGTCCCAGGGCCCAGGCGAGATCGGCGGCACGCGTGTCGGTGTATGAGGTCTGGAGGGTCGTGAGCATGAGTCGGCTCCGCAAACGCGCGAGGGAGATGGGCCGGGGCCCGCCAGCGGTAGCAAGCACGGGTGGGGGGACACCGGCACGGGTCCACAGGAAGTCCAGGGAGGTCCGAGGACTGGTCTACTCAACCGAGGGAATCATGAAAGGCACGGCACTCACAGCGTTTTTACCCAACTTGACGGGGTTTACATCCCCCCGGGGGCTCCGCAGTTCACGTGTTCAACAGGTTGCGTCCCGCGCGTCGTCATGCATCGGCGAACGAGAGGGCGCCGGGCGGCAGTCGGACCGCCGAACTCCCTCGTCCGCGCGGTGCCCGCCGCCCCGTGTCAGCTGGAACCGCAGCCGCCGCCACCGCACGAGGAGGACGATCCTCCGCACGACGAGGAGGAGCCGCAGCCGCCCCCCGAGGAGCCGCCGTCCCCCCACCAGCTGGTGCCGCCGCCCCGGCCGCTCCGGCGGCGGCGGGACGTGCTCCGGCCCGTGGACGAGCGGACCAGCTTGGCAAGGAAGTACGCCGCGACGAAGAGCAGGATCACAACGAAGACGAACCCCATGTCCGCCACCTCTCTCACACCCCGGTCTTCCCGGGGGAGCGGGCTCCCCACGTCCCGCGTGAAGGGGGAATGCCCCAGGTCGGCACGGCTCAAAGCACACTTGAGGAAGTCCAGAGGTTGCCCCCAGGATGACGACCATGAGCACCTCTGTGAGCAGCGACCGCCCCTTCCTGAACCGCAGCCTGGCGGCCTTCGGCACGACGATCTTCGCGGAGATGTCGGCGCTGGCCACCCGCACCGGCTCGATCAACCTCGGCCAGGGTTTCCCCGACACCGACGGCCCGGCGCAGATCGCCGAGGCGGCCTCCCGCGCGGTCCTCACGGGACTCGGCAACCAGTACCCGCCGGGCCCGGGCGTCCCCGAGCTGCGCACCGCGATCGCCGCGCACCAGCAGCGCTTCTACGGCCTCGGCTACGACCCCGACACCGAGGTCCTCGTCACGGCGGGCGCCACCGAGGCCATCGCGGCCGCCCTCCTCGCCCTCCTGGAGCCGGGCGACGAGGTCATCGCCCTGGAGCCGTACTACGACTCGTACGCGGCCTGCATCGCGATGGCCGGCGCGGTACGCGTCCCCGTCACCCTGCGCCCGCACGCCGGAGCCTTCGCCCTCGACCTGGACGAACTGCGCGCCGCCGTCACCCCGCGCACCCGCCTGCTCCTGCTGAACACCCCGCACAACCCGACGGGCACCGTCCTGACCCCGGCCGAGCTCACGGCGATCGCCGAGCTGGCGGTCGAGCGCGACCTGCTGGTCGTCACGGACGAGGTGTACGAGCACCTGGTCTTCGAGGGCGCCCACACCCCGCTGGCGGGCCTCCCGGGCATGCGCGAGCGCACGGTCACCATCAGCAGCGCCGGCAAGACGTTCTCGTTCACGGGCTGGAAGGTCGGCTGGGTCACCGCGTCGCGCGAGCTGGTCGCGGCGGTCCGCTCGGCGAAGCAGTTCCTCACCTACGTCTCCTCGGGCCCGTTCCAGTACGCGATCGCCGAGGCCCTCGCCCTGCCCGACAGCTACTACGACACCTTCCGCGCCGACCTGGCCGCCAAGCGCGACATCCTCGCCGACGGCCTCGCGGCGGCCGGCTTCGAGGTCTTCCGCCCGCAGGGCACGTACTTCATCACGACCGACATCACCCCCCTCGGCGAGAAGGACGGCCTCGCCTTCTGCCGCGCCCTGCCCGAACGCTGCGGCGTGGTCGCCATCCCCAACCAGGTCTTCTACGACGACAAGGCCGCGGGCCGGACCCAGGTCCGCTGGGCCTTCTGCAAGCGGACGGTTGTGTTGGAAGAGGCGGTTGAGCGCCTCGGCCGGCTGGCTCACTGAGCGCGAGGCAGATGTACGTGCAGGCACAGGGCCCGGCCTTTCAGCCGGAGCCCGTGCTGTACGGGAACTACGAGTTACTCGGTGTCCTTGGGGTGCCGCGTGGACGCGTAGACCAGGATGACGGTCAACGTCTCGGGGCTGACCAGGTAGCGCACGCGGCCGCCACTCGTAACCTCGAACTCCCATTGCTCCAGCGCCGAGCCCTTCCACTCCTTGGTGGCGAGCCTCCCGCGTAGCTGATGCTGACGGTTCCAGTTATCCCGCGACAGCGGGTCGGTGCGCAACGCCTCCAGGCATCTGTGGGCGCTGGGCAGCGCTACGCGACACAGCTCCTCCCAACCCGTCACCGCCTCCGTGGCCCCGAAGACCACGTTCCAGCCGCTCAGGGGTGGAACGCTGACACGATCGCCCTTCTTGGGGCTCACCCGCCCACCTCGACCGGCCCCAGGTCATCCCCGTCGAGCGGTCGCAAAGCTTCCTTGAGCTGCTCCGGATCAGCGTTGATACGAGCCGTCGCCCTCCAGGACACCAGCGCACGGTGCACGGCCTCCCGGGCACCCAGCTCTGCCGCATCCGAAAGCGCTTCCAGGAGCTCCACGGTGAACGCGCGCATCTCTTCGTCGTCCAGGTGCCGCACCCAAGGGAAGACTTCGGGCAGAGCCAGCAGGAGCGACCGAGCACCGTCATCGTGCTTCATGAGCGCGAGGAAGAGCCGGGACGCCGTCGTGAGGTTCTCCTCGGTGCGCTCCGCGTGCACGGCCGTCGTCAACACCATGTCGGGTGCGTCCCGATGCGTGACGCGCAGAGAACCGAGGGCGGCCGCCCGGGCGGCTACGGCCTTCGGGTTTCTCGACAGGTCCGTGAACGAAACCGACTCGGGCTCGGCTCCCAGGTAAGCAAGGCTCATACTCAGACTGTACTCAGATTGTGGTCTGATTTCCAGCGCTGAGTGAACGCTCGGAGGACGCTCAAACCAGCCTTATGGGGCATGCCGACGGGGCACCCTCACGCCATGTCGACCGTCACCTCACCACCAACCGCAGAGACGGACGTCTCCCCTGTTCTGAGCAAGAAGGACGCCCTCCCCGAAGTGCATGGTTCGTGCCGATGAGGCCTGGGCGTCCGACACCGCCCGCAGGTGCTCACGCCTTGCCCTTCTGCAAGCGCGAGGACGTCCTGCGCGAGGCGGTCGAACGGCTGCGCGGGCTCTGAGGGCCGCCGGGCGGTCCGCTCCGGACGGGCCGTTCCGACACCGGACATCCGGCGTCCTTGCGGGGTTGTGGGGGTGGTGTGAAGCTGTGCGTCGTGCAAGTGCCCGAAGCCCTCACCACCGGGTGAGCGGACCCACCCGCGAGCTGGAAAGTCGGGACAGATGGCAACGGGCAGAGCGGCCGTGTCCGCGTCTCCGCTGGAGATGCGCGCCGTCCGGGCCGTACGGTCGGCCGCGCCGACCACCGTGATCGCGCTCGGGGTGTTCGCGGCCGTACGCGGGGCCGGGGTACTGGTGCTCGGCCTCGGGGCCTGGTGGGCCGGGCGGGATCCGCTGAAGGTGCTCGGCAGGTCCTGGGACTCGGACTGGTACCTGCGGATCGCCGCCCACGGCTACGGCCGGACCCTGATGTGGCCCGAGGCCGCCACCGGGACCGGGCCCGTGCAGAGCGACTACGCCTTCTTCCCGCTGTACCCCACCCTGATACGGATCGTCTCCGGGATACTTCCCGGCGGGATGGTCCCCGCCGCCCTCCTCGTCGCCTGGGTCTCCGCGGCCGTGGCCGCCCTCGGGATCTACCGGGTCGGGGAGCGGGTGACGGGGCCGCGCGCCGGGCTGCTGCTCGTCGGGCTCTGGGCGGCGCTGCCGCACGCGGTGGTGCTCACCCTCGCCTACACCGAGGCCCTGCTGGCCGCCTTCGCCGCCTGGTCGCTGTACGCCCTGCTGCGCGGCCGCTGGCTGTGGGCCGCCGGCCTCGCCGTACTGGCCGGGCTGACCCGGCCCACCGGGCTGGCCGTCGCGGCCGCCGTCTCGGCCATGGCCCTGTACACGGTCTTCGTACGAAGATCCCGCGCGCCCGGGGTGTGGCTGGCCGGGCTGGTGGCGCCGGCGGGCTGGGCGGCGTACGTCCTGGCCGTCGGGGTGAAGGTGAGCGACCCCTTCGGCGGCTACTTCGCCGTGCAGCGCGACTGGGGTTCCCGCTTCGACTTCGGCGCCGGGGCGCTGCGCTCCTCGGAGCGGGTCCTGACCGGCGGGCACGTGCCGCTCGCCACCACCGTGACGGTGGTCCTGCTGGCCATGGCCGGGCTGCTGGCGGTGCTGCTGCTCCTGGACCGCACCCCGCTGCCGCTGCTCGCGTACACCGCGGTGCTGCTGGTCATCGGCTTCGGCGGGGCCGGCTTCTTCGAGTCCAAGCCGCGCTTCCTGCTGCCGGCCTTCCCGCTGCTGCTGCCGATGGCCGCCGTCATGGCGAGAGCCCGGCCTCGCACCGCGGTCATGGTGACCGCGGTGGTGGCCGGGCTCGGTTACGGCTACGGGCTGTACCTGCTGCTGATCGCCCGCGTTCCGCTGTAACGGCTAGTTGTTGCTGTCGCCTTCGCCGTCGCTGTCGTCGTCGCCGTCGGTGGAGTCGATGTCCTGCTCCAGGCCGAGCTGCTCGACGAGCCACTTGTCGAACTCGATGGAGGCGCGGACCCAGCTGACCGTGGAGGACACGAAGTGCTCCAGGCTGACGCCGGTGCCGATCAGCATCTGCGCCTCACCGATCAGGCGGACCGAGCCGTCGTCGTGCGTGTGGCTGTAGACCTTCGGCCACAGGGTGCGGCGGTTCCAGTCGTCGATCGACTCGAGAAGCTGGGGCTTCTCGTCGATCTTGTGCGGACGGTCGTAGAAGGTCCGCACCGAGAAGACCTGCTGCTCGTCCTCGCCGCGGAACATGAAGTACGTGCGGAACTCCTCCCACGGCGCCGCGAGGTCACCCTCGTCGTCGACGACGTACTTGAGCTCCATCTGCTCGAGCAGCTGCTTGACCAGATCCTGGTCGGGGACGACGGGGCCCGCCGGTCCTGTGGCCTGCGGATCGGGCTGCTGCCCTCCGAAGTTCGGAATCGAGGCCGGGTCGATGCTCACCGTGTTTTCCCTTCGTGCGGATACCTGCATCCTCCCCCATGGCGCCCACCTTGTGTCCAGCCTCGCACGTACGATCCGCTCCCGGCGGAACCCGTAAGTCCCGGGTGAGAACCGAGGAGGAACCGGGCGGGCTCCGGAGCGGCGGGACCGGCCGCCGCCCCGGGGCTCAGAGGGCCTTGCCGACCAGCAGGTCCTCCCCCGCCACGTCGACCCGAACGGTGTCGCCATCGCGGACCTCGCCGGACAGGATCTCCCTGGCCAGGCGGTCGCCGATCGCCGTCTGGATCAGGCGGCGCAGCGGCCGTGCGCCGTACGCCGGGTCGTTGCCCTTCTCGGCCAGCCAGGCCAGGGCCTCGGGCGTGACGTCCAGGGCCAGCCGGCGGTCGGCCAGGCGCCGGGCCAGGCGGCCGATCTGGAGCTGCGCGATGTGCGCGAGCTCGTCCTTGGTCAGCGCGGAGAAGACCACGAGGTCGTCCAGGCGGTTGAGGAACTCCGGCTTGAAGGAGGCCCGCACCACGTCCAGGACCTGCTGCTTCTTCTGCTCCGGCGGGGTCAGCGGATCCACCAGGAACTGGCTGCCCAGGTTCGAGGTCAGGATGAGGATGGCGTTGCGGAAGTCCACGGTCCGGCCCTGGCCGTCCGTGAGGCGGCCGTCGTCGAGGACCTGGAGCAGGATGTCGAAGACCTCGGGGTGGGCCTTCTCCACTTCGTCCAGGAGCACCACGCTGTACGGGCGGCGGCGCACGGCCTCGGTGAGCTGGCCACCCTCCTCGTAGCCGACGTAGCCGGGCGGGGCGCCGACGAGACGGGCCACGCTGTGCTTCTCGCCGTACTCCGACATGTCGATGCGGACCATGGCCCGCTCGTCGTCGAAGAGGAAGTCGGCGAGCGCCTTGGCCAGCTCCGTCTTGCCCACGCCCGTCGGGCCGAGGAAGAGGAAGGAGCCGGTCGGGCGGTCCGGGTCGGCGATCCCGGCCCGGGTGCGGCGCACGGCGTCCGAGACGGCCCGTACGGCCTCGCCCTGGCCGATCAGGCGGCGGCCCAGCTCGTCCTCCATGCGCAGCAGCTTCTGGGTCTCGCCCTCCAGCAGCCGGCCGGCCGGGATACCGGTCCAGGCGCCCACCACGTCGGCGATGTCGTCGGGGCCGACCTCGTCCTTGACCATCGAGTCCTTGGAGTGCCCGGTCTTGGACGCCTCGGCCTCCTCCTCGGTGGCCTCCGCCAGCTCGCGCTCCAGGGTCGGGATCTCCCCGTAGAGCAGCTTGGAGGCGGTGTCGAAGTCGCCGTCGCGCTGGGCGCGCTCGGCCTGGCCGCGCAGGTCGTCGAGGCGCTCCTTGAGCTCGCCGACCCGGTTGAGGGACTGCTTCTCCTTCTCCCAGCGGGCGGTCAGCCCGCGCAGCTCCTCCTCCCGGTCCGCGAGGTCCTTGCGGATCTTCTCCAGGCGCTCGATCGAGGCCGGGTCGGACTCGTTCTTCAGGGCCAGCTCCTCCATCCGCAGGCGGTCCACGGAGCGCTGGAGCTCGTCGATCTCCAGCGGGGAGGAGTCGATCTCCATGCGGAGCCGGGACGCGGCCTCGTCGACGAGGTCGATGGCCTTGTCGGGCAGGAAGCGGGAGGTGATGTACCGGTCGGAGAGGGTCGCGGCGGCCACCAGCGCGCTGTCGTTGATGACGACCTTGTGGTGGGCCTCGTAGCGGCCCTTGAGCCCGCGCAGGATCGCGATCGTGTCCTCGACGGAGGGCTCGGCGACCAGCACCTGCTGGAAGCGCCGCTCCA
Organism: Streptomyces spororaveus; assembly: GCF_016755875.1. Classification (NCBI taxonomy): domain Bacteria; kingdom Bacillati; phylum Actinomycetota; class Actinomycetes; order Kitasatosporales; family Streptomycetaceae; genus Streptomyces; species Streptomyces spororaveus. The sequence goes on from NZ_BNED01000005.1 coordinate 4,200,735, forward strand.
GCGCCGGGTCCTTCTCGATGCGCTCGCGGTACTCGTCGAGGGTGGTCGCGCCGACCATCCGCAGCTCGCCGCGGGCCAGCATGGGCTTGAGCATGTTGCCCGCGTCCATGGCGGAGTCGCCGCCTGCGCCCGCGCCGACGACCGTGTGCAGCTCGTCGATGAAGGTGATGATCTGGCCGTCGCTGGACTTGATCTCCGCGAGGACCGTCTTCAGCCGCTCCTCGAACTCGCCGCGGTACTTGGCGCCGGCGACCATGGCGCCGAGGTCCAGGGAGACGAGGCGCTTGTTCTTCAGGGACTCGGGGACGTCGCCCTTGACGATGCGCTGGGCCAGGCCCTCGACGACGGCGGTCTTGCCGACGCCGGGCTCGCCGATGAGCACGGGGTTGTTCTTCGTACGGCGCGAGAGCACCTGGACGACGCGCCGGATCTCCTGGTCACGGCCGATGACCGGGTCGAGCTTGCCCTCACGCGCGGCTGCGGTGAAGTCGGTGCCGAACTTCTCCAGGGCCTTGTACTGGCCCTCGGGATCGGGGGTGGTCACCCGCCGTCCTCCTCGTGCGTTCTCGAAGGCGTCGAGCAGCTTCTTCGCCGTCGCGCCCTGGGTGGAAAGGACCTCGCCGGCCGCGCCGCCCTTGGCGGCGAGGGCGATGAGGAGGTGTTCGGTCGAGAGGTAGTCGTCGCCGAGCTTGCCGGCCTGCGCGTCCGCCTCGGCGAGTACGGCGAGCAGGTCGCGGGTGGGCTGCGGGGGCGCGACGGTGGAGCCGGTGACGCTGGGCAGGGCGGCGAGCAGCCGCTCGGCGCCGGCCCGGACGGCGGCCTGGTCGGCGTCGGTGGCGACCAGCAGGTCGATGACGTTCTCGTTGTCCTCGCCGGCGAGCAGGGCCAGCAGCAGGTGCGCGGGGGTCAGATCGGCATGGCCGTCCTTGACGGCCCTGCTGGTGGCCGCGTTCAGCGCGTCCCGGCTCTTGTTCGTCAGTTCGGCGTCCACTGCGTCTTCTCCTCTCCCCGAGGGGTAGCTCCGACAACAACACTGACAGAGTCAGCGTACGCAAAGTTGAGTCTATTCCACTCAAGGCAGGCGGGGACACCGTTGCCCCGTACTCTTCGGGCCATGTCCCACGACGTACTCAATCCGACGCCCGAGTACCTCGCCTTCTGGCGGGAGCGGCACGTCTGCACCCTGACCACCCACCGCCCGGACGGCACGCCCCACGTGGTGCCGGTGGGCGTGACCTACGACCCGGAGGCCGGCCTGGCCCGGGTGATCAGCAACAGGCACAGCAGGAAGGTGCGCAACGTCCTGGCGGCGCAGGAGGCGCACCCGCAGGGTGCGCGGGTGGCGGTCTGCCAGATGGAAGGGCGCCGCTGGGCCACACTGGAGGGCCGTGCGGTGATCCGCACGGACGAGGCGTCGGTCGCCGACGCGGTGGCGCGCTACGCGGAGCGCTACGGGCGCACGCCGTCGCCCAATCCCGACCGGGTCGTCATGGAGATCACCCTGGACCGGGCCATGGGGCGCGCGTAGACCGTTGATCCTTCATCTTGTCCGGTTCGGACACTGGACGAGGGCATCACAACGGCGCCATCGTGGTCAGGTCCACGATGGCGCCGTTGTGTGGGGGTAGCGCCTGAGCGATCTGGAACGACGGGGGAATCGCTTCAGGCACTGCGGGGGGTGGCGGTGGTGATATCGGGTTCGAAGAGCTGGTGGTCACGCTGATCGAGATTGACGAAGACCATTCCGTAGCGCACCTCGCAGCGGACGGGCTGCGGCGCGCCCCGCGGGCGGCGCAGGCACCGGTAGGCACGTACGTCCTCGTCCTCCTCGCGCACGACGACGATCGGTTGGCCGAACAGGGTGACCATCAACGAGTCGCCGGGGTGGGGGATGGCCGTGGCGAGATCGATGAATTGCCAGCCCGAACGGTAGGCGGAGGCCATTTCGCGGCGGAAGCCGCGATCGTCGGGGGTCATGCGGACACCGTCACAGGCGCGTCGGTCCAACCCGTATCGCCGTTTCCGCCCAGCTGGTGGCTGGTCCAGCCGGTGTCCGCGTACTTACGCGCGGGCGCCGTGGTCCAGCCGGTGTCGTCCGTGCTCGTCAGGCTCGTGCCCTGACCGTCCCTAGCGCTCCCCGCGTCACTTTCGACGGCGCTGACTGCCCCAAAAACCGCAACGGCGGAGAAAACTATGGCAAGCACCGAGCGAAGCATTCTCTTGTACATGGTCGGCTTCGTCCTCACTTGATGGAATCCTCTCCCCCGCGTGACAGACGATGGCTCATTCAGGCACGTCAATGCCACAGGGACGATGCATCATGTTCTTGCATGTTCAGGACCCTGGGGGGTGGAGATTTGACGCGAAACCAGACAAAGACGACACATCCCCACCCTGTGACGTCCATGTGCGCCGAGGGGACGCGGCTCTACGCGACCGCGCTGAGCACCGGCCGGATCGCCCGGGGCGAGATCCAGAACGCCCCCTGCCTGCTTGAATTCGCTCTTCTGCAGCCCGACCCGGATGACGCGAACCAGCTCCGTCCGGTTCCGCCGTCCGTCGCTTTGGCTCAACGGCTCCATCCGATTGAACGCGAGATCCAGGACCGCCGACGCAGCGCTGTAGATCTCACCGACACTTTCGAGCCTTTCCTCGCCATCAGCGCACAGAGCCCGGCCAACACCCACGCCATCACGGTGCTGGAAGGCTTCGAACAGATCAACGCCGCCCTGAACCTCGCGACGGCCGAATGCCATACCGAGGTGCTGACGGTCCAGCCCGGCGGCGCCCGCCCCTCGCTGGCCCTCACCCAGGCCCTGGAGCGCGACCAGCCGCTGATCGACCGCGGGGTCAGCATACGGACCCTGTACCAGCACACCGCGCGGCACAGCCAGGGCACGCTCGCCTACGTGGAGCGGATCTCCACGGGCAAGGTAGAGATCCGCACGCTCGAAGAACTGATCGAGCGTCTGATCATCTTCGACCGCACGGTCGCCTTCATCCCGGTGAGCGACGACCGCCGGGTCGCCCTGGAGCTGCGCCACCCGGGCCTGGTCGACTACCTCATCAAGGTGTTCGAGCAGCTGTGGCACCGCGCTGTGCCCCTCCAGGAGGAGGTGACGTACCGCAGCACCCCCGGCGGGATCTCCGGCGTGCAGCGGACCATCGCCCAGCTCCTCATCGAGGGCCACGTGGACGAGGCCATCGCACGCCGCCTCGGCATGAACGTCCGCACCTGCCGGGCGCACATCGCCAAGCTCGCCACCATCCTCGGCAGCGGCAGCCGGGCACAGCTCGGCTACCTCATCGCCCAGGCCGGCATCCTGGGCCGCCCCTCGGGCCCGGAGCAGGACTGCGAGGGCCACCCGGACCACGAGGCCCACGACCCGGACGAGGGCGGGCTCTGAAGCCCCGCCCGCAGCACTCGCGCACGCGGAGCACCGCCGGTGACGGCACGGCGCCCTCCCCGATCCATCCGGGGAGGGCGCCGTGGCCCGCAGACGTCATGCCGTCGGTCATCCGATGGTGAGGAAGGTGCTCCAGCCGTCTTCGTCGCGTCCGGTGGCGCCGCCGTAGGTGGTGGTGCCGCCCTGGAAGTAGTACTGGTATCCGTCGTAGGTGCTGACGCCCCAGATGTCGGGGATGCCGTCGCCAGTGTTGTCCTCGGTGCCGAGGACCATGGGCCAGTCGGTGCGGTTCCAGGCGGTGGTGGCGTAGGTGTAGTCGACGCCGCCTTCGGCGTTCGCCGCGTACTGCAGGGAGGTCAGGTCCGCGCCCGCGATGGCGCCCGCCTTGCCCTTGCGCAGGGCCATGGTGCGGTTGGCGTTGGCGTTGTCGCGGAAGAGGAGGTCGGGGATGTTGTCGCCGGAGACGTCGCGGACACCGACGATGTCGCGGGCGGCCCAGCCGGTGGCCATCTTGCGGTAGGAGGCGAAGCTGGATCCGGTGTAGCCGGAGAACGCCCAGAAGCCGTCGGCGTCCAGCGCGAACAGGTCGGGCAGGCCGTCACCGTCGACGTCCTCGGAGACCACGATCTGCCGGAAGGTCGCCGGGTCGGGTGCGGACGCCGGCAGCTGCATCTCGATCCGGCGGCCCGCGTCGAACTGGCCGGTCCCGGTGCCGGGGTAGATGTACAGCTTTCCGTCGGGCATCCGGGCGATCATGTCGGTGATGCCGTCACCGGGATGCCAGTCGGTGGCATGCCCGATCAGGGCCGGGATCGTGGACGCGGGGTCCTTGAAGTGGCCCGGCGCGACGGGCTTGCCGTTCTGAACGGCGCCGGGGATGAACGCGTCGGTGTCGCCCTGGCGGTCACCGGCGTAGGTGCGCAGGTTGCCGTCCTTGTCGATGGCCAGGAGGTCGGCGAACTGGTCGCCGGTGACGTCGCCGGGCTTGTCGGTGCCGATGCGGGGGCTGACGTAGAAGAGGTATTCGGTGGGAACGGAGACGTTGCCCGCCTGGTTGACGGTACGGACGTACAGGACGTTGGGTCCGGCGGTGTCGACCTGGAGCTTGACGGAGGCGAGGTCACCGCTGGCGGGGACGGCCTTGTTCTCCCAGGACGGCTTGTTCAGGGACCACTGGTACTCGCGGATGGTGCCGGCCGCGGTGCCGTTGCCGCGGATCTCGACGACCTGGTCGGGGGTGGAGGCCGGGTTCACGCTCCACTCGGCGGCGTCGGGGCCCGGGGCGGGGAAGTGCGCGGAGGAGACGGCCGGGTTGGCGGGCGCGCTGTGGTCGACGGTGAAGGTGCACCATCCTCCGCCGCCGGAGTCGGCGGGGCCGGAGCCCGCGGACCACCAGCCGTCCCAGTCCTGGGTCCGGGAGAGCCAGAAGTACTTGCGGCCGGAGGTGAAGGAGGCCCAGGGGACGGACTTGGTGACCACTCCGTCGCTGTTGGGCCACAGCCACTCGTTGGCGATGTTGGTTCCGTTCTCGGCGTCCCAGACCTCGATCTGGACCTGCTTGAGGTTGCCGTCCCGGTCACTGCCCTTGGACTGGAAGGACACGTCCGTCTTGCCGATGCTGGTTCCGGTGCCGCTGGTCAGGCACGGGCCGCCCGGGGAGGTGTTCATGTTCGACGCGAGCGGGATGTCGGGCCGGGTGTTGTAGACGACCTCGATGTACGGGGCGCTCTCACCGTTGGCGAGGAGCTTCTTCCAGTAGTACGAGTCCGACTCGTTCGGCGCCTTGAAACCCAGCGAGAGGGCACCCCAGTTGGCGCTCGCGGCCTGGGTCACCAGGCCCTTGATGTCGGGGGCGACCCAGTTGTCGGGGCAGGAGGAGTTGTAGCCGTAGCCGGCCATCTCGGTGGCGACCTTGTTTCCCCACCAGCCCGTGGTGTTGTTCCACGTCGAGGACGAGGACACGAACGGGGTGGAGTAGATGTCCATGGCCTTCTGACTGCACGACCACGAATAGGTCTGCAGGGCGCGGACACTCGCCGACTGGATACCCGCACCGTACAGTTCGGGCCCGAAATAGAAATTGAACACCGAACGGGAAGTGCCGCCGGAATCCGACTCGTAGCCGACGCGGGCCTCGTTCGTGCCCGACGCATTGTAGTTCTGGCCGTTGTAGAAACTCGAATCGCCGGCCGTCTTGTAGAGCAGCGACCAGGCGTGCTTGTGACCCTTGTACGAAGGATCGACGAAGACCGGATACACGGTGTCCGCGGCATTCAGCAGCGCCGCATCCGGCTTCAGGGACAGCGTGTTGTCCCTGAAAGAGGCCGCGGCGACCGACAGGTGCGCGCGCTCCGCACCGGCCAGACCCGCCAGCCCCAGCGTCGGATGCTCCTTCGCGGCAGCCGGGGCCTTCCACGCGGGCACGTCATCGGTCGTGGCGACCTTCCCCGACGAATCCCACATCAACGGCGACGGCGACCCCGCCACCTCCTCGCCCTTCGCATCCCGGGCGGACAGCGATCCGGACGCGGCATCGAGCTGGAACTGCAGATCAGGGGAAGCGAGCCGGTAGTTGACCTCGGCCAGCAGCGGATCCGCGGCGGCCTGCCTGTCCTTCACGACCAGCAGGTGCGAATAGCCACCGTCCTGCGCCGTCATCAGCAGATCGATGCCCGGCCGCACATTCTCGTACAACGCCCGCGGACCGTCGATCACCGGCGCCGGCAGCACACCCGGCCACGACACCGACATGTCATGCCCGTCGACATTAAGACGCACCAGCTCGGTCCACACCTGACCCGGCGCATCCACCGCCGGAGCGGACCGCACCACACCACGCGAAGACCGCCCGGCACCCGGCGTTCCCGCACTGAAAACAACCGACCCGTTCACCGCCTTCGCGGCGAACCCGCCCTCGACCTGCTGCAGATCGGTATCGATCGCCTTCCACACATCCCCGACCCTCGCCCGGACTGCGGAGCTGGAGATGTGCTTCTTGAACAGACCGTCCGGCTGCGCCCACGTCGTCGTATTCGCACTCCGGTCGGCCGTCACCTCGACGTCCTTGCCCGTCTCGGCAGCCAGCTTCCGCGCCTGCGGCGCCGCCACCGGACCACCCGCCCCGCCGGACGCCTTCCCCTTCGGCTTCTCGCCCCCACCCAGCTGCACACCCACGGGCACGGCAACAGCCACCGCGAGCAGAGCAGCCAAGCCGCCCACCGCTCTGCGGCGCCGGTACCAGCTACGTCTCGGTGGATCGTCGGCCACGGGCTCGGCTTCGGTCTCGGAACCGCTGACAGCCATTCTTCGCTCTCCCCCTCGGGCACGTTCACAAAACTGCGACCCGATCATGAACCATCCCCCGGTCGCCGTACCTCACCGGCCGCGACATCTCACATTCCGATACACCGAAATCGCGCCACTTTTCCCGATATCCGAAACCCTCCGAGTGATTAAAACCACTCACACCCCTCGGGCAGTGGACTTACCGATAGCCCTCACCCCAAGATCTGCTGGCAATTTGTCAATTCCCTGCGGTTCGGAGCGTCCGACATTCGAGCCGCAGCGGCATGGGGGGTAAACGATGTCGCCCTTTGCGGCGAGTAATTTGCGCCTGCCCGGAAACGGGAAGGCGCGCAAACACCTGGCGCGTACCGGAATCGCACTGTCTGCGGTTCTGGTGGCCTCTCTTCTGCCCGCCCAGGCATGGGCGGCGCCTCCGGGTGACCGCACCGGAGTCCAGCTCCCTGGGCTCCAGGCCGATCTGAAGGCCAAGCTCGACAAGGTCGAGGCCGCAAAGCTTGAGGGGTGGGCCGGCGCTCCGGCCCAGCCTCCGGCCGGTTACGAGCCCTCCAAGGTGACTCCTCCGGCAGCCGGTTCGGCAAATGTCGCACTGAATCCGGGCACCGGAGGCGCGCTGGTGCAGGCGGGCACCCTGCCCGTCAGCATCGGCAAGGCGTCCCCCACGGAGAGCAACCCGACTCCGCCCGACCCTTCGGGCACCTGGTCGGTGGCGGTCGAGGCCCGTACGGCCACCGAGTCGGTCGGCATCGACGGCGCGATCATCAAGGTCACGCCCCCGGCCGAGGGGTCGACGCCGGTAGACATCCAGCTCGACTACAAGCAGTTCGAAGACCTCTACGGCACCGAGTGGGCCACCCGTCTGGAACTCAGGCAGCTCCCCGAATGCTTCCTGACCACGCCCACGATTCCCGAGTGCACCACCGCAAAGGCCGTTCCGACCACCAACGACCCGGCCACCGGCACCGTCCGTGCGACCGTGGACCCGGCCACGGGGCCGGGCCAGGGTCTGCGGACCATGGCACTCAGCGGCGGTGCGGGCCCGACCGTGCTGGCGGCGACGGACTCCGCCTCGGGTGCGGGTGGCACGTACAAGGCCACCTCGCTCTCCCCGTCCGGCTCCTGGAGCGCGGGCGGCAGCGGCGGCGGCTTCTCCTGGAGCTACCCGCTCGGCGTACCAGCGGCCCCGGCGGGCCCTGAGCCGAAGATCGCCCTCTCGTACGGCTCCCAGTCGGTCGACGGCAAGACCTCGGTCGCCAACGGCCAGGCCTCCTGGATCGGTGACGGCTGGGACTACCACCCCGGCTTCGTCGAGCGGCGCTACCGCCCCTGCTCGGCCGACCTCAAGGGCACGCCGAACAACAACAACAGCGCGGACAAGAAGAAGAACGACCTGTGCTGGGCCGGCGACAACATGGTGATGTCGCTCGGCGGCAGCACCACCGAGCTCGTCAAGGACGCCACCACGGGCAACTGGATCCCCGCGGACGACGACGGCTCCAAGGTCGAGCGCCTGACCGACGCGAACGTCGCCAACGGCGCCAAGGACGGCGAGTACTGGCGCGTCACCACCCGCGAGGGCACCAAGTACTACTTCGGCCGCCACGACGTGGACGGCGCCGGGACCCGGCCCGTGACCGACTCGGTCTTCAACGTCCCCGTCTTCGGCAACCACCCCGGCGAGCCCTGCTACCAGAGCACCTTCGCCGCCTCCTCCTGCAAGCAGGCCTGGCGCTGGAACCTCGACTACGTCGAGGACGTGCACGGCAACGCACTGATCATCGACTGGAAGCGGGAGGAGAACCGCTACTCCAAGAACGAGAAGTGGAAGGAGAAGAACAGCGCCGAGGTCGGCTACGTCCGCGGCGGCTACCCGTCCCGGATCACCTACGGTCTGCGGGCGGACAACCTCTCCGGCGCCCCGGCGGCCAAGGTCGAGTTCACGGTCGACGAGCGCTGCGTCAAGGAAGGCGCCACGAAGTGCCAGGACTCGGAGTTCACATCGAAGAACTACGAGGTCAAGCAGCCTTGGTGGGATACCCCGTCCACGCTGAACTGCACGTTCACCGATGAGACCTGCTACGTCTCCGTCCCCACCTTCTGGACCCGCAAGCGTCTGACCGCCATCACCACCTACGGCCAGCGCACCGAGGGCACCACCGATCTCTCCAAGGTCGACCAGTGGACCCTGCAGCAGTCCTTCCCGAAGCAGCGCACCGACACCCACCCGCCCCTGTGGCTGGAGTCGATCAGTCGCACCGGGTACGGCACGAAGAAGGACGAGAACGGCAACCAGCTCAGCGCCCCGCTGCCGCCGGTCTCCTTCCTCGCCAACGTCCAGGACATGCCCAACCGCGTCGCGAAGAGCGCCAACGACGCCACCCCGGACTACGACCGCCTGCGCGTGGAGACCATCCGCAACGAGACCGGCGGTGAGATCTACGTCGACTACTCCGCGCCGTGCCCGGTGGGCACCACCCACCCCAAGCCCGAGGAGAACACGGGCCGCTGCTTCCCCAACCACTGGTCCCCGGACGGTGATCTGGAGACGCCCCCGCTGGAGTGGTTCAACAAGTACGTCGTCGACAAGGTCGTCGAGAAGGACCGCGTGGCCCGCCAGCCCGACGTCACCACCAGCTACACCTACGAGGGTGACGCCGCCTGGGCCAAGGACGACGACGAGTGGACCAAGCCCGAGCTGCGCACCTACAACCAGTGGCGCGGCTACGCCTCGGTCGTCACCACGAGGGGTGTCACCAGCACCTCGGTCGCGAAGGAGGCCACCGAGCAGGCCCTGACCAGGACCCGCTACTTCCGGGGCATGTCCGGCGACGCCGGCCGCCCCGTGATCACGGTCAAGGACTCCACCGGCACGGAAGTCCTCGGCGACGACCTGCCCCAGTACGCGGGCAAGGCCGCGGAGACCCTCACGTACACCAAGGCCGGGGGCACCATCGCCGCCCGCGACCTCAATTGGTACGAGAGCAAGAAGACCGGCTCCCGGCCCCGCACCGGAACCACCGACCTTGAAGCCTTCCGCGTCAACACCAGGCAGACCGACCAGTACGAGGCAATCGACGGCGGCACGCGCCTCATACGTGCGGTCGACACCTACGAGCCCGTCTACGGCCTGAAGACCAGCACGGAGACCGAGGCCAAGACCTCGAACGGCTCCGGCGGCTGGACCGTCAACGACCAGAGCTGCAGCACCACCACCTACGTCCACAACACCACCAAGTACCTGATCGGACTGGTACAGAACGTCCGCGCCACCTCCGGCACGTGCGCGCAGGCGGCCACCGGCACCCTGCTGTCCCAGACCCGCACCGCGTACGACGCCCTGAACGCCTTCGGTACCGCGCCGGTCAAGGGCCTGGTCTTCCAGACCGACACCCAGGACGGAGCGGGCACCGGCTGGATCACCACCGGGCGCTTCGAGTACGACGCTCTCGGCCGCGTGGTCAAGTCGTACGACCCCGCCGGCAACGCCGTCACGACGACGTTCACCCCGGCGACCGGACCGGCCTTCACCCAGGCCGCCACCAACACCCTGAACCACAAGTCGACCACCAAGGTCGACCCGGGCCGCGGCCTGGTCCTGGAGCTCACCGACCAGAACAACCGCAAGATCACCTCGGCATACGACCCCCTGGGCCGTACGACGGCGGTTTGGACACCTTCCCAGAACCCGGCCACCGACAAGGCCCGGCAGACCTTCGACTACCAGATCACCGAGCACGAGCCCCCGGCCGTCACCTCGCGCATCCTGCGGGACAACGGCACCTACGAGAGCTCCATCGAGATCTACGACGGCCTGCTGCGCCCGCGCCAGACCCAGGCGGAAGCCGTCGGCGGCGGCCGCCTGGTCAACGACAAGCTGTACAACGCGAACGGCACCGTCCGCCGGACCAACAACGCCTACTACGCGGAGGGCGAGCCGGACCGGAACATCTTCGTCCCGGAGACCGACTTCCACGTACCCAACGCCACCGCGACCGCCTACGACGGCCTCGGCCGGCCGGTACGCAACACCACGCTCTTCGCGGGCACCGACCACCACTCCGATGTCACCGCGTACGGCGGCAACTGGACCCTCCAGCGCAGCGGCATGTCGGCGAACGGTTCGACCGCGCTGCCGGGCAGTCAGTCCACCAAGACCTGGACCGACGTGCTGAACCGCACGACGCTCATCCAGAAGGCCACCGCCAACGACCTGACCACCTGGAACGACACCACCTACACGTACGACGTGCGCGGCAAGCTGGCCAAGGTCACCGACGCCGCCGCCAACAACTGGACGTACACCTACGACGCCCGCGGCCGCCTGACCGGCTCCACCGACCCGGACATGGGCGCGGCTTCCTTCGGCTACAACAACCTCGACCAGCAGGAGTGGTCGCAGAACTCGGCCGGCAAGAAGACCTACACCCTCTACGACAAGATCGGTCGCCCGACCGAGTCGCGCGAGGACTCCGCAACCGGCCCGCTCGCGGCCTCGTGGGTCTACGACACCCTGGCCGGAGGCAAGGGCAAGCCCGTCTCGTCCACCTCCTACAGCAACGGCGCGGCGTACAAGAGCGAGATCACCGGCTACGACACCGAGTACCGTCCCACCGGGACAAAGATCACCATCCCGGACAACGCCGCCACCAAGGGCCTGGCCGGCACGTACGCCTACAGCACCACCTACACCCCCACGGGCGCGGTCCAGTCGACGACCCTCCCGGCCACCCCGGGCGGCCTCGCGGCCGAGAAGCTGATCACGCGTTACAACGCCGACGGCCTGCCCCAGACCGTGTCGGGCCTGTCCTGGTACACCGCCGAAGTGGCGTACAGCCCCTTCGGCGAGGTCCTGCGCACCGCGTCGGGCAACGCCCCGAACCGGGTGTGGACGACCACGATGCACGACCCGAACACGGGCCGTGTCACGCAGTCGATCGCCGACCGGGAGACGCCGAACGACCACCGGATCTCGGCGCTGTCCTACACGTACGACGTGGCGGGCAACCCGACCTCGATCACGGACACCCGGGCCGGCGGCCTGATCGACCGGCAGTGCTTCTCGTACAGCCCGATCGGGCAGCTCACCCAGGCCTGGACCGGCAAGACGGCCGCCTGCACCGGGCCCTCGCTGAACGACGTCACCGCCGGTCCGGACGGTGACGGCTACTGGCAGTCGTACAAGTTCGACGCCGTCGGCAACCGCACCGAGCTGGTGAACCACCACCTCACCAACTCCGCGCTGGACCAGACGACGACGTACTCCTACGGCGTCAACACCTCGCCGGCCGGCCAGGCCCCGGTCATGACCAAGCCCCACGCCCTCACCAAGGCGGACAAGAAGCAGGGAGCGACACCCCTCTCCCAGTCCACCTACGAGTACGACGCCGCCGGCAACACCAAGACCCGGAAGATCGACACCGATACCCAGGCCCTGACCTGGGACCGCAACAACAAGCTCGCCGAGGCGTCCAGTCCCGGCATCGGCGCCGTCGCCATCACCGGCCTGTCCGGCAAGTGCCTCGACGTCGACGGGGGCCGCACCGCGGACGGCACCGCCGTCCAGCTGTGGCCCTGCAACGAGTCGAAGGCGCAGCAGTGGCGCCTCAGCGGCAACACCGTCCGGGCCCTGGACAAGTGCCTGACCGCCCAGGGCGGCAAGGCGGTCGTGGCCACCTGCAACGGCGGACCCGAGCAGAAGTTCGTTTACCGCACCGCCGACAAGACGCTCTACAACGCGGCGGCCAACGCCTGCGTCGACGTCCCGAACGGCAACGACGCGGACGGCACCGACCTGCTGATCTGGGCCTGCGCAGGCGCCACCAACCAGCAGTGGAACCCGTCCGACACCACCACCAAGTACATCTACGACGCGAGCGGCACCCGGCTCATCGAGGAGACCGGCAGCAGCCGGACCCTCTACCTCGGTGAGACCGAGTTCACCGTCAACAAGGCCGGCCAGGCCATGGACGCCGTCCGGTACTACGGCGGTCCCGGCGGTGTCACCACCACCCGGCAGACCTACGGCAAGGCGACCGGCCACAAGCTGACCGTCCTGCTGGCCGACCACCACAACACCGCGACCGTCGCGGTCGAGCAGACGGCCGGACAGCCGGTCACCCGCCGCAAGTTCGACCCGTACGGCAACCAGCGCGGCGGAGCGGTCAACAACTGGCCCGGCAGCCGCACCTTCCTCGGCACGGGCGTCGACGACGCCAGCACCGGCCTCACCCACATCGGCGCCCGCGAATACGAACCGGCCACCGGCCGCTTCATCTCGGTCGACCCGGTCATCGACGTCACCAACCCGCTCCAGATGAACGGGTACAACTACGCGAACAACAACCCGATCTCGCAGATGGACCCGAGCGGTCTCGAGAGCTGCTTCGGGTACGGCTACTGCGGTGGTGGCGGTGAAACCAACGGCCTGACCATCGAGGAGCACAACAAGACCAAGGGCAACGACACCAGACCGCCCAGGGTCACCGTCACCGTCGACAAGCAGGGCGACATCCACGTCAACGGTGGACGTCTTCTCACCGCCGAGGAACTGAAGGTCCGCTACCCGGCCAAGAAGACCTACTACGAGCGGATGAAGACCTGGCTGAGCACGGAGAAGTGCCGCCACATCGACGACCAGAAGACCGCCTTCTGCCAGGGTGCGGCCGACCTCGGCCTCTTCGACTACGAAAGGTCCGCACGGGACGCCGAGATCGGCGACTTCATGCTCCTGGTCATCGTCCCGGACGCGGCCGCATGGGCGTCCTGCGCCTCCTTGTCCGTGAAGGGCTGCGCGGTATCCGCTCTGGACCTCCCATGGGGCAAGTGGGCCAAGGGCATCAAGATCTTGGTGAAGGGCGAGAAGAAGCTGGACAACTTCAACCTACCGGGAGTCAAATGTGCTAAATGCTTCCTCGCCGGCACCGACGTCCTCATGGCCGACGGCACCACCAAGAACATCGAAGACGTCGAGGTGGGCGACGAGGTAAAGGCAACCGACCCCGAAACCGGGGAAACCGGAAGTCGTCAGGTCACGAACTTGATCGTCACCGAGGACGACAAGTACTTCAACACGCTCTCGATAGCCACCGAAGACGGCATTGAAGAGCTCACCGCCACCCACGAGCACCCCTTCTGGTCCCCCTCGGCCAACACCTGGCTGGAAGCACGGGAACTCACCGCCGGGGCGTCCCTGCTCACGGACGACGGCACGACCGTCATCGTGACGGCCAACAAGCCCTACACCCAGCACGCCCGGACCTACAACCTCACCGTCGATGACCTGCACACGTACTATGTGCTCGCGGGCTCTACTCCGGTTCTGGTTCACAACAGCGACTGCCTCTTCGGCTCCCCGCTCAAGGACGGAATCTTCGGCCAGAGCAAGGCCGCTACCAAGGATCGGATCCAAGAGGTCGTTGATTTCTTCGACATGAATGGGCGCCCGCCTGCCATGACACATCAGGGCAAGCGAAGCGGTCGACCTGTCGGAGAGTATGGAAATGGCAATGGACAACTCCCGGACAGGCCTCTCGGCTACTACACGGAGAGCGACGTCTGGCCTTCTGCCCAAGGGACCGGGCCTCGCGGATCGGAGCGTCTCGTGTTCGGAAAGAAGGGTGAGGTGTACTACACCACCAGCCACTACGACAATTTGATCCGGCTTCGCTGAGAAGTTGGCGAAAGGTTGAGCAAAAATGCAGTGGCGGCCTATGTCCAAGGTCATCCCGGGGTTGTCGACCCCTCCCCATCTACTTCCGAATGACGGCCGGGATGGGGTCACACATCGTGTAGAGGGACAAGGGTTCAAAGTCTGCCGAATCGATGCATCGCAATTCCAGACGGGACGCGATGCCTCTCTGGCAGTTGGCCGAGAGCTTGACTTCCCGAGCTACTACCGCGGAGGCTGGGACGGGTTCTTCGACCTGCTCACCGCCGAGTTCCAGGAGAAGCCGCGTCGCGTGATCGTGGGGCTGCTCAACTCGGATGTTCTTGCAGATCGTGATTTGCGCTTGTTCGTGAACACGACCTGGCAGCTTCAGAACGCCACAGAAACGATCGAATCCGAGGGCGGCGGTGATTGGCAGCTGGAATTCTTGTACTGGGGGGCTTGGCGCCCAGTAGGGGATTGAGGTTTCCTGCCCACGATCCTTCGTGGGCAGGACCCACCGGCAGACGCCCCTGGGTCCTGCGCGTGTGGACGAGTCCGCATGGCGCAAGCCCCAACACGAAGCCCCGTCCGGAAACTTCCGGGCGGGGCTTTCTCGTGTTCGGGTGCGCGGGGACCCGGGTCAGTCCAGGGGGCGCTTGGGGCTGGGGCGCCAGACGACCAGGGCGCTGCCCGGCTGCGGGGGCTGGTACGGGACCAGGTCGCGCCGGTACGAGGCGTGCACCTGGGCCTCGCGGGCCTGCAGCGTGGCCGCCGCGCCGTCCACGGCCGCGGAGAGCTCGGCCACGCGCTGCTGAAGCGCGGCGACCTGGTTCTCCAGTTCGATGATGCGCTTGATGCCCGCCAGGTTGATGCCCTCGTCCTGCGACAGCGCCTGCACCGTGCGGAGCAGTTCGATGTCACGGGCCGAGTAGCGCCGGCCGCGGCCGGCCGTTCGGTCCGGGGAGACCAGGCCGAGGCGGTCGTACTGGCGGAGGGTCTGCGGATGCAGACCCGAGAGCTGGGCGGCCACCGAGATCACGTAGACCGGGGTCTCGTCGGTGAGCTGGTAGCCCCCGCCCAGGCGGGAGGACTGTCGTCGGCGGCCGTCCATGGTCATGCTCCCTTCGCGGACTCGAACAGCGCGGAGCGCGGGTCCTGCGACTCCGTCGCCTCGCGGTACATCTCCAGGGCCTCACGGGCCTTGTCCGACAGCTCGGTCGGGACCGCGACCTCCACCGTGACCAGCAGGTCGCCGCGGGTGCCGTCCTTGCGGACCGCTCCCTTGCCGCGGGCCCGCATGGTGCGTCCGTTGGGGGTGCCCGGGGGCAGCTTCAGCGTCACCGACGGGCCGTTCAGGGTCGGAACCTTGATCTCGGCCCCCAGCGCCGCCTCCGCGAACGTCACGGGCACGGTGACGGTCAGGTTGTCGTCCTTGCGGCCGAACACCGGGTGGGAACCGACGTGCACGACCACGTAGAGGTCACCGCCGGGACCGCCGCGCTCGCCCGGCGCTCCCTTGCCGCGCAGCCGGATCCGCTGGCCGTCGGAGACGCCCGCCGGGATCCGGACCTGCATGGTGCGGGAGCTGCGGGCGCGCCCGCTGCCCTTGCACACGTCGCAGGGGGTCTCCGCGATCAGGCCGCGGCCCTTGCAGTCCGCACACGGGTCGGTCAGCGAGAAGCCGCCGCCGCTGCCCCGCGAGACCTGGCCGGTGCCGACGCAGGTCGGGCACACCCGGGGGGTGCCGTTCTTGTCGCCGGTGCCCGAACAGGCCTTGCAGGGGGCCTGGGAGGACATCCGGAGCGGGACCGTGGCCCCGTCCACCGCCTCCGTGAAGGAGAGGGTGACCTCCGACTCGATGTCCTGGCCGCGGCGCGGCTGGGTACGGGTTCCCGCACCGGGGCCGGCGCCGCGGTTGAACAGGCCGCCGAACACGTCGCCCAGGCCGCCGCCGAAGCCGCCGGCCTGGCCGGCGCCCTGCTGCTGACCCCCGAAGAGGTCGCCGAGGTCGAAGTTGAACGAGCCGCCGCCGCCCGGCCCGGGGCGGAAGCCACCGTTGCCGAACAGGGCGCGCGCCTCGTCGTACTCCTTGCGCTTCTTGGCGTCGCCGAGGATGTCGTTCGCCTCGGAGATCTCCTTGAAGCGCTCCTCGGCCGAGGCGTCGCCCTTGTTGGCGTCCGGGTGGAACTCGCGCGCGAGCTTCCGGTACGCCTTCTTGATCTCGGCCTCGGTGGCGTCCTTCGGGACACCAAGGACCTTGTAGTAGTCCTTCTCGACGAAGTCCTTCGTGCTCATCCCCGGTGTCCCTCCTCCCGTGTTCCTACGTGTGGTGCATCAGCCCTTGTCGGGGGCATCCGTGTCCTTGTCGGACGGTGCTTCGCCCTCCGCCGACTCGGACTTGGGGGCCGCGCCCGGCTGGGGCTCGGCCACCGCGACCCGCGCGGGACGGATCGTACGCTCGCCGATCCGGTACCCCGGCTGAAGGATCGCCACGCAGGTGTCCTCCGTGATGTCCGGCGCGTACGAGTGCATCAGGGCCTCGTGGATCGTCGGGTCGAAGGGCTCGCCCTCCTTGCCGAACTGCTGCAGGCCCATCTTCGCGGCGACGGTCTCCAGCGATTCGGCCACCGACTTGAAGCCGCCGACCAGCTCGCCATGTTCCCGCGCCCGGCCGATGTCGTCCAGGGTCGGGAGCAGCTCCGTCAGGAGGGACGCGACCGCGATCTCCTTGACGGTGATCCGGTCCCGCTCCACCCGGCGGCGGTAGTTCTGGTACTCGGCCTGGAGCCGCTGGAGGTCCGCGGTGCGCTCGGAGAGCGCGGTACGGGCCTGGTCCAGCTGCGCCAGCAGCGCCACGTCCTGGCTTGCGTCCCCGGCCGGGGCCGCCTCGTCCTTGGCGGAGTCGGCGGCCTTCGGCTCGGCGTCGTTCTGACCGGCGTCGGGGACTTCGGGCTTCTCGTCGAAGCCCGGGGTCTCCTCCGACATCAGGCAGCGCCGCCCTTCGGCTTCTCGTCGTCGACGATCTCGGCGTCGACGACGTCGTCGTCGGCCTTGGCCTGGCCCGCGTCACCGGCACCGCCGGCCGCGCCCTGGGCGGCCTGCGCGTCGGCGTAGATGGCCTGGCCGAGCTTCTGGCTGACCGCGGCGAGCTTCTCCGTCGCGGTGCGGATCTCGGCCGTGTCCTCGCCCTTGAGCGATTCCTTCAGCTCGGAGACGGCGGACTCGACCTCGGTCTTGACGTCGGCCGGGACCTTGTCCTCGTTGTCCTTGACGAACTTCTCCGTCTGGTAGACGAGCTGCTCGCCCTGGTTGCGGGACTCGGCCGCCTCCTTGCGGCGCAGGTCCTCGTCCGCGTACTGCTCCGCCTCCTGGCGCATGCGGTCGACCTCGTCCTTGCCGAGCGAGGAGCCGCCGGTGACGGTCATCTTCTGCTCCTTGCCCGTGCCAAGGTCCTTGGCCGTGACGTGCATGATGCCGTTCGCGTCGATGTCGAAGGAGACCTCGATCTGCGGGACGCCACGCGGGGCCGGGGGCAGGCCCGTCAGCTCGAACATGCCGAGCTTCTTGTTGTACGCCGCGATCTCGCGCTCGCCCTGGTAGACCTGGATCTGCACGGACGGCTGGTTGTCCTCGGCCGTCGTGAAGATCTCGGAGCGCTTCGTCGGGATCGTGGTGTTGCGCTCGATCAGCTTGGTCATGATGCCGCCCTTGGTCTCGATACCGAGGGACAGCGGGGTCACGTCGAGGAGCAGGACGTCCTTGACCTCACCCTTGAGCACACCGGCCTGGAGGGTGGCGCCGATGGCGACGACCTCGTCCGGGTTGACGCCCTTGTTGGCGTCCTGACCGCCGGTGAGCTCCTTGACGAGCTCGGCGACGGCCGGCATACGGGTGGAGCCGCCGACCAGGACCACGTGGTCGATCTCGGACAGCTGGATGCCGGCGTCCTTGATGACGTTGTGGAACGGGGTCTTGCAGCGGTCGAGCAGGTCCGCGGTCAGCTGCTGGAACTGGGCGCGCGTGAGCTTCTCGTCCAGGTGCAGCGGGCCCTCGGCGGAAGCCGTGATGTAGGGCAGGTTGATCGTGGTCTCCGTGGAGGAGGACAGCTCGATCTTCGCCTTCTCGGCGGCCTCGCGCAGACGCTGGAGCGCCATCTTGTCCTTGGACAGGTCGACGCCGTGGCCGTTGGCGAACTGCTTCACCAGGTAGTCGACGACGCGCTGGTCCCAGTCGTCGCCACCGAGGTGGTTGTCACCGTTGGTGGCCTTCACCTCGACGACGCCGTCGCCGATCTCCAGGAGCGACACGTCGAAGGTGCCGCCACCGAGGTCGAAGACGAGAATGGTCTGGTCGTCCTTGTCGAGACCGTAGGCCAGGGCGGCGGCAGTCGGCTCGTTGACGATGCGCAGGACGTTCAGGCCCGCGATCTCGCCGGCTTCCTTCGTCGCCTGACGCTCGGAGTCGTTGAAGTAGGCCGGGACGGTGATGACCGCGTCCGTGACCTTCTCACCCAGGTACGCCTCGGCGTCGCGCTTCAGCTTCTGCAGGATGAAGGCGCTCATCTGCTGCGGGTTGAAGTCCTTGCCATCCAGGTTGATCTTCCAGTCAGTGCCCATGTGGCGCTTGACGGAGCGGATGGTCCGGTCCACGTTCGTGACCGCCTGGCGCTTGGCCACCTCGCCGACGAGGACCTCACCGTTCTTGGCGAAGGCGACGACGGACGGCGTGGTCCTGGCGCCCTCGGCGTTGGTGATGACGGTGGGCTCGCCGCCTTCCAGAACGCTGACGACGGAGTTAGTGGTGCCCAGGTCGATGCCGACCGCACGTGCCATTTCAATTCCTCCAGCTGACTTGAGTGGAACAGACTCAACCATGCCGTATCGCCGCGCTTGCGTCAACAGAACTGAGTCGAGTCGGCTCAACCTTTAGCTGCCACTTACGCGCAATCTTGAGGCTCGGGCGCGGCCCGGCCCCCTGCTCCGCCCCGAACCCCCGGCAGCGGTGCTGCGGCCGAACGGGTCACCGCAGCCGCGCGCCACCGCGAGACCGCCCGGGGCATACGGCAGCGTGCTGGCATGCCCCTCACACTCACCGCTCCGCGGGTACGGGTTCCCGCCGCCCCCTCGGCGAAGCGGGTGCTCGACCTCGTCGGGGCAGTGACGCTGCTCGCCGTGCTCGGCCTGCCGCTCGCGGCGATCACCGCCCTGCTCTACGCGACCCAGGGCGGCCGCCCCTTCGTACGGCAGCCGGCCGCGGGCCTGGCCGGGCGGCCCTTCCGCACCTGGCGGCTGCGCACCGACGACGGCGCCGGCCGGATCGGCGCGGCTCTGGACCGCTGCGCCCTCGACGTCCTCCCTCAGCTGCTGAACGTGATCCGCGGCGAGATGTCGCTCGTCGGGCCGCGCCCGGAGGCCCGTACGGACCGCCCCGAGCGGCTCCTCGTACGACCCGGAATGACCGGGTTGTGGCAGGTCAGCGCACGTTCGGACCTCCCCTGGGAGGAGATGGCCCTGCTCGACCGGCATTATGTGGAGAACCACTGGCTCGGGATGGACCTCGCGATCCTGGCGCAGACCCCGCGCGCGGCGTACCGGCAAAGGGTCGCCTGAGCGACACAGATCACCGCACGCTCAGCTACATTGCGGCGTCGGGAATGGGTAACCTCAAGCCTTGACTTCATAAGTTACCGCTTAGTAAGTGCCGCCCGAGGAGCCCTTCCATGCAACTCGCCGCGATCATCGTGTCGCTGGTCATCACGGTGGTGGCCGTCGCGCTGTTCGGCCGTGCCACCGTGCAGATCTACCGCTTCGTGCGGCTCGGCCAGCCAGTGCCCGCGGGCACGCGCACCGGCGATCCCACGCAGCGCACCATCACCCTGGTCAAGGAGTTCCTCGGCCACACCCGGATGAACCGCTGGGGCATCGTCGGCTTCGCCCACTGGTTCGTGGCGGTGGGCTTCTTCTCGCTGCTGCTGACGATCGTCAACGCCTTCGGCCAGCTCTTCCAGGCCGACTGGCTGATCCCGATGATCGGTGACTGGCTGCCGTACGAGATCTTCACCGAGTTCCTCGGCCTGATGACCGTGCTCGGCATCGTCACGCTGATCGTGATCCGGCAGCTGAGCCGGCCGAGCGCGGCGGGCCGCAAGTCCCGCTTCGCGGGTTCCAAGACGGGCCAGGCGTACTTCGTCGAGGCCGTCATCCTGATCGTCGGCGTCTGCATCATGACGCTGCGCGCGCTGGAAGGCGCCCAGCACGGCGTCGACGGCTGGGAGCCGGGCTTCTTCGCCTCGTACCCGCTGATCGCCGCCTTCGACGGGCTGAGCCTGAGCACGCTCCAGTACCTGACGTACTTCTTCGCCGCGCTCAAGATCGTCACGTCCTTCACCTGGATGATCACGGTCTCGCTCAACACCAACATGGGTGTCGCCTGGCACCGCTTCCTCGGCTTCCCGAACATCTGGTTCAAGCGGAACGCGGACGGCTCCACTGCCCTCGGCGCCCTGCAGCCGATGACCTCGGGCGGCAAGGAGATCGACTTCGAGGACCCGGGCGAGGACGACTCCTTCGGCGTCTCCCAGGTCGAGCAGTTCTCCTGGAAGGGCATCCTCGACTTCTCCACGTGCACGGAGTGCGGTCGCTGCCAGTCGCAGTGCCCGGCCTGGAACACGGGCAAGCCGCTGTCCCCGAAGCTGCTCATCATGTCGCTGCGCGACCACGCGCACGCCAAGGCCCCGTACCTGCTGGCCGGTGGCGGCAAGGACATGGAGGGCAACGAGAAGGCCACGGCGGAGCAGCTCAAGGACGTCCCCGCCGCGGCGCTGGCCGAGGCCGAGCGCCCGCTGATCGGCACCGCCGAGGAGAACGGCGTCATCGACCCGGACGTGCTGTGGTCCTGCACCACCTGCGGTGCGTGCGTGGAGCAGTGCCCGGTCGACATCGAGCACATCGACCACATCGTCGACATGCGCCGCTACCAGGTGATGATCGAGAGCGCGTTCCCGTCGGAGGCGGGCACGATGCTCAAGAACCTGGAGAAGAAGGGCAACCCCTGGGGCCTGGCGAAGAAGCAGCGCGTCGAGTGGACCAAGGAGGTGGACTTCGAGGTCCCGATCATCGGCAAGGACGCGGAGGACCTCTCCGAGTTCGACTACCTCTACTGGGTCGGCTGCGCCGGCGCCCTGGAGGACCGGGCCAAGAAGACCACGAAGGCCTTCGCGGAGCTGCTGAACATCGCGGGCGTCAAGTTCGCGATCATGGGCGGGGACGAGAAGTGCACCGGTGACTCCCCGCGCCGCCTGGGCAACGAGCCGCTGTTCCAGCAGCTGGGCCAGGAGAACGTGGCCATGCTGAACATGGCCTTCGGCGAGGACGACGACGACCCGTCGACGAAGAAGCCGAAGTCGGCGAAGCGGATCGTCTCGACCTGCCCGCACTGCTTCAACACCATCGCGAACGAGTACCCGCAGCTGGGCGGCGAGTACGAGGTCATCCACCACACGCAGCTGCTCCAGCACCTGATCGACGAGGGCCGCCTCACGCCGGTCACGCCGGTCGACGGCCTGATCACGTACCACGACCCGTGCTACCTGGGCCGGCACAACAAGGTCTACACGCCGCCGCGCGAGATCATGTCGGCCGTGCCGGGCCTGCGCCAGCAGGAGATGCACCGCCACAAGGAGCGGGGCTTCTGCTGTGGCGCCGGTGGCGCGCGGATGTGGATGGAGGAGCGGATCGGCAAGCGCATCAACAACGAGCGCGTCGACGAGGCCCTGTCCCTGAACCCGGACATCGTCTCCACCGCCTGCCCCTTCTGCCTCGTGATGCTCACCGACTCGGTGAACGGCAAGAAGAACGACGGCCAGGCGAAGGAACACGTCCAGGTGGTCGACGTCGCGCAGCTGCTGCTCGACTCGGTGAAGGCCCCGGGCCCGACGGAGGAAGAGCTGGCCGCGCTCGCCGCTGAGGCCGAGGCGGAGGCCGCGAAGGCCGCTGCCGAGGCGGAGGCCGCTGCCGCGAAGGCCAAGGCGGAGGCGGAAGCCAAGGCGAAGGCGGAGGCCGAGGCGAAGGCGGAGGCCGAGGCGAAGGCCAAGGCGGAAGCGGAAGCCAAGGCGGAGGCGGAAGCCGAGACCGAGGCTGACGCGGAGACCGAGCCGAAGCCGGAGGCTGACGCAGAGGCCGAGCCGGAAGCCGGGGCAGCGAAGCCCGAGGCAGCCGAGGCGAAGCCCGAGGCCGAGACCAAGTAGGACAAGGGCACAGCGGAACGGCCGGTCCCCCACCCGGGGGACCGGCCGTTCCGTCGTACGGGGCGGGCGAGGCCTCAGCCCTGGCCGCGCAGCGCGGTGAAGCCCGGATGGGCCGCATCCGCCGCGGCCGGGCCTCCGCGCGAGGCGACCAGCCTCGGGGTGTACTCCTCGATCAGCCTGCCGTTGAAGTCGTACACCCGGCTCTTCCCGCCGCCCTTGCCGTCGATGACGACGAACTTCACGCGCTTGCCGTCCTGGACGAGCCCGTACGTCCAGCCGTCGTGGTGGACGCTCGGCCGCCACAGGTCGATCGTGGCCAGGGCGCGTCCCTTCGGCGTGGAGAGCTCGACGCGCTTGCCGTGCGGGCCGTCCACGAGCACGGCGATCCGCCCGTCGGGCAGGGTGAGCCGCACCGCGCTCTCCTTCCTGCTCTCCCGCTGCGCTCCGTCCATCCAGGTGGTGACGGTGCCGTTCGGCCGCAGTACGACGTGCAGGCCGTTGTTCTGCCCGTACGACGCGGCGGCGCCCTTGCTGACCAGCGTGTCCAGCTTCGTGGAGCCGGCGTAGATGTCCGCCTCGAAGTGGTTCGCGCCGACCCTGTGGACCTTGGCGACCGACCCGTCGGCCAGCTTCACGGTGGTGACGTACGCGCGGACGCCCGGAGCCGGCTCCGTTACGACCGGCGAGGCCGCGAAGGCGGACCCGACCGGGAGGGCCAGGACGGAGGCCGTGCCGGCGAGGACGGCGGCGCTGCGGAGGGTGGTTCGGCGAGTGGTGCGCATGTGTGGGCTCTTCTCGTGTCTCGTACTCGTACTCGTTCGTGCTCGTGCTCGGTCGTGCTGCGTGACGGTGGGGCGAGTACGAAACTACGGACCCGATATGTGCGTATTCCATCGAGAATGTAACGGAACGCCGCAGAGCGGCACACAGCCTGGTAAATCAGACACAAGGCAAGATCGGAAACGGGGTGGGGACAGCCCCTCCGGGATCCCCTAAGGGATGTCACAGGTCAGCCGCAAAGGGTGGCTGTTCCGGCTGCCCGTCCACCGATGCTCGCCGGACCAGGTACGTTCGATCACGTGGCTGGATTCAGGATCGGACGCGGCAGGGACAACGACCGCTCTCCGCAACAACCCCCGCAGCAGCAGCAGTCGTACGGCCAGCAGCAACCGCCGCCGTACGGTCGGCCGCCGTACCCTCCCGTCGGCGGCCCGCCACCGCAGCAGCAGTGGCCGCAGCCGGGCGCGGGAGGTCACGGTGAGCCGGAGTACTTCGACCCGTACGGGCAGCAGCAGCCGCAGGCGCAGCAGCCCCCGTACGGCCACGGAGGCCAAGGAGGCGGGGGCTACAACGACAACCCGGGACACACCCAGGTCTTCGCCGTCGGCGAGGACCCGTACGGCCAGGGGGCGACCTACCAGGCGGGTGCGGCCTCGGCCGCGCCGTCCGGGCCGCGGCTGCCGTGGAAGGAACTGCTCCGCGGCATCGTGACGCGGCCGGGGCAGACCTTCCTGCAGATGCGCGACTACCCCGTCTGGGGTCCCGCGCTGATCGTGACCTTCCTCTACGGGCTGCTCGCGGTCTTCGGCCTCGACGACGCCCGCGAGGACGTCATCAACGCGACCGTGCCGAAGGCCGTCCCGATCGTCCTCTCCGCCGGTGTGGCCTTCGTCATCTGCGGCCTGATCCTGGGCGCCGTCACGCACACCCTGGCCCGCCAGCTGGGCGGAGACGGCGCGTGGCAGCCGACGGTGGGCCTGTCGATGCTGGTCATGTCCATCACGGACGCGCCGCGCCTGCTGTTCGCCGTGTTCCTCGGCGGCGACAACATGGTCGTACAGGTGCTGGGCTGGGTCACCTGGGTGGCGGCCGGAGCCCTGTTCACCTCGCTGATCAGCAAGTCGCACGACCTGCCGTGGCCGAAGGCCCTGGGCTCGTCCGCGATCCAGCTGGTCGCCCTGCTGTCGATCATCAAGCTGGGCACGATCTAGCCCGCGCACGCACAAGAAAGGGCCCGCCGCGCACTCCACGCGCGGCGGGCCCTGTCCATGCTGTCGGCTAGGCGTCGAGGACCTGGCCCTCACGCTTGACGACGGGCGGTTCGACGGACCAGGGGAAGTTGATCCACTCGTCGGTCTTCTTCCACACGTACTCGCACTTCACGAGGGAGTGGGACTTCTCGTAGACGACGGCGGAGCGCACCTCGGCGACGTGGCCCAGGCAGAAGTCGTGGACGAGCTTCAGCGTCTTGCCGGTGTCGGCCACGTCATCGGCGATGAGGACCTTCTTGTCGGTGAAGTCGATCGCCTCGGGCACGGGTGCCAGCATGACCGGCATCTCCAGCGTGGTCCCGACGCCGGTGTAGAACTCCACGTTCACCAGGTGGATGTTCTTGCAGTCGAGCGCGTACGCCAGGCCGCCGGCGACGAACACGCCGCCGCGGGCGATGCTCAGGATGATGTCGGGCTCGTAGCCGTCGTCGGCGATCGTCTGCGCCAGCTCGCGGACGGCGCGCCCGAATCCGTCGTAGGTCAGGTTCTCGCGTACGTCGCTCACGCCTCGTGCCTCACCTGGGTGCGGTGGAAGTTCTGGAAGGAGCGCGAGGCGGTCGGCCCGCGCTGCCCCTGGTACCTGGACCCGTAGCGCTCACTGCCGTACGGGAACTCGGCGGGCGAGCTGAGCCGGAACATGCACAGCTGCCCGATCTTCATGCCCGGCCAGAGCTTGATCGGCAGCGTGGCGAGGTTCGACAGCTCCAGGGTCACGTGACCGGAGAACCCGGGGTCGATGAACCCGGCCGTCGAGTGCGTCACCAGCCCGAGCCGGCCCAGGCTGGACTTGCCCTCCAGCCTGCTGGCGATGTCGTCGGGCAGCGAGATGACCTCGTACGTCGACGCCAGGACGAACTCACCGGGGTGGAGGATGAACGCCTCGTCACCCTCCGGCTCGACCATCCGCGTCAGATCGGACTGCTCGGTCGCCGGGTCGATGTGGGCGTAGCGGTGGTTCTCGAACACCCGGAAGAACCGGTCGAGACGTACATCGATGCTGGAGGGCTGCACCATCGACTCGTCGAACGGGTCGATGCGAACCCGTCCGCTGTCGATCTCGGCCCGGATGTCTTTGTCAGAGAGAAGCACGTCCCGAGGATACGCAGAGCGCGCGGGCCACCCCCAATCGAGAGCGGCGATCCGCGCGCCCGGCCCGGCGACTACCGCTTCGCGCCGCCCACGGGCACGGCGTGCCGCAACCGCGCACACCGCGGACACCGCAGCAGCCGCCCGGGCCCGATCCGGCCGGCACCGAGGTGCTGCAGCGGGAAGGAGGCGGTACTGAAAACGTGCCCTTCGGCACAACGGACGACGGTGTGCTCCATCGAGTCCCTTTCCCCAACGAGCCGTACTACGACGAATCGCCACATTAGGGGATGATCGGCACCCACTCCAGCCGCCGCTCCGCAGCACACGGTACGCCCCAACTCCCGCACCCACACGTGCCGGTGTAAGCCACACACGACAACGACCCCGCGGCAAATTCACCGGGGGTCGATCATGGGGTAGAGTGAGCAAAACCAGGGATCCAGGCAACTGGCCCTAGGTGCGGATGTAGTTTAATGGTAGAACATGAGCTTCCCAAGCTTATAGCGCGGGTTCGATTCCCGTCATCCGCTCCATGACAAAGCCCCAGGTCAGCGACCTGGGGCTTGTTCATTGTCTAGACCTCTCGGCCCTCGCCGTGCCCCAACTCCCGCGAATGCCTTGGCAGCAGCCCTGCTTGAGCCTGCTCGATCAGGCTTGCCGCTGCGCTCGGGCGTTACGTGGCACCAGAAGCCCGCCCATCGCGGCAGCTGTGATCACAGCCGCGACGACGGTGAGGGCGAGCCATCCGGCGGGAATGGCGACATGGGTCTCCATGCCGACCAAGAAGGCTACGGCCGCTGCGATACCCCACCCGGTTCCGATGACTCCGCTCATGACGATCAGCAAAGCGGACATGGAGGACGCCAGTCGGCGACGCCACCAGGAACTGGCACCCACCGCACCGAGCATCTGGTACTCGCCCCTCAGATCGGAAGTCCAGAGGCTGACCATGGCCGCGACGATCACCATCGTCGTCAGTGCGGAGATCGCGGCGACCAGTGGTTGGAGTCGTTCCACTGCGCTGACCACCGAGGGTCCGGATTCCACGGCGACCGTGGAATCCGCCTGCACGTCCGCCGGAAGGGCCCGCAAGACATCCTGCTGCTTGAGTTCGGAGTCGGCAGTGAGAAGGTAGGTCTCCGCGCCGACAGGGATAATGCGGGAAGCCCGTGCACCCGCAGGACTGACCACGACCGCAGGCAGCTGCTGGTACTCCTCGGCTCCGGTACTCCGCAGCCGGATCAGAGGCAGCTTCACCGTCGTCTCAAGAACGAAGCCGTTCCTGTCACGGACCATGGCCACGAGCTCCACGGTGTCCTTCAAGCCGGCCGGCGTGACCGCAACGGCTGCCTCTCCGCTCTCGTACTGCCTGCGCTGCTCGTCGGTCATCTCCCCGGCGAGGGTCTGCGCCCCAGCAGTGTCTGCGATCGCGACGGCCGGGAAAGGGATCCGGGAAGCCGAGGACACGTAGCAGGGCTGCCAGTCGTTCTGTCCGTAGGACAACAGCCCTCTGTCGCTGATACAGCCGACGAAGTCGGTCCGAGGAGCGACCTGTAGTTGCTTGCCGTCGCGTGCGACCGCGGCACGCTGGTAGCCGGTGGATACGTCAGCGGCCCTGGTGGAACTCTTCAACGCGGCACGCTCCGCGTCACTCAGCGCACGCGGGGCCACGATGAGCGCGGACTTGCCGGGGAGCGACGGCTGATAGCTCTCCCGCTGCTTCTGAGCCACTGAAGCCGAGGCGATGAGTACGGTGGCGGACACGGCCGCGACCACACCGAGCGCGATCAACGTGGTCGCGGCCCGCACGGGGAACGCGAGCAGGGATCGCGCGGCGGTGCGCAGCAGGGTCGGCAGGGGGAGGTACGGGATGTCCGCTCGATGGGCGGCTACCGCAGAGAGACCCATCGCCGTTCCCGTAATGCCGAAGGTGAAGACGACGACGCCCAAGCCCGCGGTCAACGCACTGGCATCCGTCACCACCGCCGCCAGCCCGGCAACTGTCGCCACCACCAGGCAACCGCCGGCGGCAGCACGCACGCGCAGCCGACGGCTACTGTGGACGGGCGGAAGCGCCTTCAACAAGGCGATGGGATTTTCGCGCAACGCTGCCCGTGCGGGAAGGGTCGACACGACCACAGTGACGAGCACCGCCATTGCGACCAGGATCAGCGAAGTGAGCCAGGCTCCCTCCACCACACCCCAATCCGCACCCGCACGTTCGGCGAGCACGGGAGCGAGCAGATGAGCCGCAACCTGCCCGGCCCCGACACCGACGATGGATCCCACCAGGGAGACGCAGAGCGCGTGTGTCCTGAAGAACGCGGCACTCACCTGGGTCGGAGCACCGAGCGCGGCCAGCAGACCCATGTGCCGACGCTGACTGCGCACGACCACGGCGAATACGGCGGTCACCAGGAGCGCGATCTCTGCCAGCAGCCCGAATCCGATCAGCAACGCGGTGGAGTCCGTGGCATCGCTTTCCTCGGCGATGGCCGTGGCCTGGCTGCTGGGCGTATAGGCGTAGCCCGCGCTCTTCAGTTTTCCGGAGATCGCGGGAAGGTCATCCTGCCGCGGCAGGCCGACGAACCATCGGGGGCTCCCGACGTCCTTGGCCGACGTCATGGCGGCCCAGGTCTGGGGTCCACCCGGCGGGAGGATGACCAAGCGGTGGTTCAGGTCGACCCGGTCGGATACGAGGGCCGAGACGATGAGGCGGGCACTCCCGACCGACACCTGCTGGCCGACTTCCGTGACACCGACGGCCTTCGCCAGCGCGGACGACAGAGTGATGGTCCCGTCCTGGGTCGGGAAAGCGCCCCGGTCCTTGCGGTAGAGACCGGTGGTCAGAGGAGATGCCAGGTCGATCGCGCGCCCGTCGACGGTGCCCTGCTGCCCCTCCGGGCCGCGGATGGTCAGTCCGATGACGTCGATGTCGTAGGCGAGGCGCGTGCCGTCGGGTAGCGAGGCTGCCACGTGCGCCGTGGAGGCGGCCGGGTCTGCCGCGTTGTCCTTCCGCTCACCGGAGAGCGTGCTGATCCGGCCGTCTGCCGTGCCGTAGGCCATGGCCCTCGCCTCCGCGACCGAGACGCGGGAGGTAGCCGTCAGCGCCGCCACCGTCGAACCGGCCCCGACTGGTAGGGCGATGGCCAGGCAGACGAGCAGCGTACGGAAACGGCTGCGGCTCGCGAGGCGCCAGCCGAGCACCCAGGCCAAGCGGCGGCGGCCGAGGCGGCTCACGGTGTGTCCGCCGCGACGATACGGCCGTCCTGGAGTCGGACGACCTGGTCTGCGGCAGCCGTCACTTCCGGGTTGTGGGTCGCGATCACGCACGCGACGCCGCTGTTCGCGACCTCTCGCAGTAGTGCGATGACGCGCTCGCCATTCGCGGAGTCCAGGGCTCCGGTGGGTTCGTCGGCCAGTACCAGCGGCCGGTGGTCGGCGATGGCCCTTGCTATGGCCACCCGCTGCTGTTCCCCACCGGACAGCTGATCCGGGAACTTCCTCGCGTGCCCCTGGACGCCGGTCCGCTCAAGCGCCTCGGCCGCTTGCCGCCGTGCCGCCTTGCGCGCCATGCCGGACAGTTCCAGCGGGAGGCAGACGTTCTCCAGCACCGTCATGGTGCGGATGAGGTTGTACTCCTGAAAGATGTACGCCACCGAGCTGGCCCGAGTGCGGGTCAGCTCAGCCGGCCCCATCTTCGTGAGCACGTGCTGGGCCAGCGTCACGGTGCCGGAGGTCGCCTGTTCCAGGCCGCCTGCGATGTTGAGCAGCGTCGACTTCCCCGATCCGCTGTGGCCGACCACTGCGGCCAAGTTCCCGGGGTGGAAGTCGACCGTCACGGCGTCGAGGGCCACATGACGCGTCTCGCCCGTTCCGTATATCTTGTGAACGCCCTCAAGCCGGAGGACCGGTTCGAGCGGCCCTCCGGCTTGAGGTGCATTGGCTAACGCAGTGCGCATGTTCCGGAAACAACCTCTCGTGAATTCTGATGAGTTGTCATCGCGGAGCGCCCCGCGGTGAGCAGCAGGTGGCCGGAGCTAGGAAGCCTTGGTCTCCAGGATGGCCTGCCGCATGCTGAACCAGCAGAAGCCGTTCTGGGAGTACTTCCAGCCCCCCACCCAGGCGGTGTAGATGTCCGGCGCCCCCTTGCAGTCGGCACGGCCACGTGCCTGGCCACCCACGACGTCGCCGCAGGAGATCCACACGCCGTCGCTGTTCTCGCCGTAACTGCCCACGGCACAGTCCGCGTACACCGTATTGGCACCGGTCGGCGCAGCCTGCGCCGGCGCGGCAGCTGCCACACCGGCGAATGCGACGGCACTGATGCCGAGCGCCGCTACCTTACGCCCGAATTTGCCCTGTAACACGAGATTTCCCCCTCCGGGATGTTGGTACGGAAACGGATCTTCGGTCGTGCAGGAACGACTCAACCGCCCCCGAGGAAGCATCGGAACCGAGGATTGCGCCACATCGGGATTCCCGCGCCCCCTGCGACCGGAGTGAGAACTCCTTGCATGAGTCGGCAGCAGAAGAAAGTAGGCTGAATGAGCACCCCATCCCACCTGCGACACACGCCGAGCCATTGCAAACGCGACGCGCAACGACTCCGCGACGGCCGACCAACGACTCCCGCAGAACCCGACCGCACCATGCCTTCCACCCCTATTCTCCGTAGATTTACTACCTCCATTGAATGAGTCCGACCCACGACATCCCACGGAGCGGGTACGCGTACAACCGGAGGAGGCCGCAATTCCGGCGGCCTCTCACCAGCAGCCCTGGGACGAATTCTGGCGTGAACCACACGAGCTCGACAGCACGCGCCAGCCCGATCGGCGGTGGACGCACGTAGGGCTGAAGCCGGCCCAGGCGAGTGGCTCGCAGATTGCCGATTCCCAATCGCTCAGGGCAGCGCATGGAGTGAACGCGATGCGGCAAGCAGCGCCTACGGCGGAGGGCAGGAACGACGGCTTCCGTAGATCGGATGCGGCGAGCAGACCCGGCGGGGATCCGCCGCCAGCCGTGTGGTGGCGCTTCAAAGGCCGGGCCCCCAGCGGAACGCTCCTCTGGCGACCTGCATGCTGCGCATCTCGACCTGGCCGCCGCCTACCTCGTGAACGGTGACGCGGAAGGCGCCGGTATGGAACTCGCGGCAGCCCTCGACTCCCGCCCCAAGGCACGGCGCGCGGCCGTGTCATACCGTGCCAGTAGGGGCGGTGTACAGCGGTCAACAGGGGGCTGCCGAGGACATCCGGAACTGCACACCTGGCGGGTGTTACCGCAGGCCAGAGGGCATATCGACACCCTTAGCACCATTGATTCCCAAGCTTATAGCGCGGGTTCGATTCCCGTCATCCGCTCCTGGAACCGGGCTACGGCGAGAGCAAGGTTCTTGGATCGTCGACGTCAACTGTGATCTCGAATCCCGAGGTTGAGCTGAAGGTGGCCACGTTCCCGGAGAGCTGGATCCGATCAAACGGATTGGATTCCGTGAAGAAGACTGCCCAGCTGAGCGCGCGGTCGACAGTCAACCGCGCAATGAACCCCTCCGACCCGTGCGAACCCTCGCCGCCCCACAGCAGCCCCTCACTCCCCAGGTCTGCTGCGACCAGCCCATCGACCGAGGAGACCCAAGAGGGATCACTCTCCAGAATTTCATCAAGATCGAACGGGCCAAGCACCCTCAAACCACCCGGCGCGTCGGAGTCGAGGTCGACATCGCAGGACGTCCCATCCGCAAAATGCAGGGCATCTCTGATGGGAAGCCGAAAATCTTCCCATAGGCGTTCGATCGCGTTCATTTTGACGGTGCCGCGCCACCGGCGCTCTCCTGGAGCGGTGCTTCCCTGACAATCCGCGGCCGGCCGGCGCATGCCACCAGTGCCAGGCCGTCCTCGGTGAGGAAGAGGAGGAAGTGCCATGTCCGATCGGCAGAATCGATCAGCCCTACGCGCACTGGCCGCTCATGCTCGCTGAGGAGCCGCACTGCTCGTTCCAGCCCGATAGGTTCGACGCCATGCATCCTCATGCGCCGAAGCCGGCGCCGGAAGACCCCGGCATGCCGACCTGAGGAATGCGCAGCGTCTCCCACGCTGTAGGTGGCGCCGCTCCGGAGGGCAGCCACGGCGAGCGCGGCCGCCTCGTCGCCACCGGCCAACAGCTTTTCCAACGCATGCCGTTCCATGGGCACCCCCGCCGCGATCCTGCGGTACAGCAGCCACGTACCGCAACACAAAACCGAGTCCAGCCGGTTCGGCCCTACGCCGGACCGGTCCCGTCAGGAGGCCGTTCCGCGTAGCTCGGGGAGCGTGCCCGAGTCGTGGAGGACACGTTGCGTTGCTCCTCATTCCCGGTTCGGCGCCGTGCCGGGCGTCGTGAAGATCCGGTCCAGGTGGTGGCGGAGCACCGCGATGGCCGACTCCGGGCTCCGCTGGCCCACGAGGATGCTGGTGCCCATGGTCGCCGCCATCGCCAGCAGGCTGATCGCCTCCGTGCGCGCGTCGGCGCCCGGGTCGGCCAGGCCTGAGCTCTGCGCCTGTTCGATGAGGCCGGTGAGGGCGTGCTCCGCGGCGTCGGGGTTGTCGATGAAGGGCTGGGCGGCCAGCGCCTCGTCGGTGACCGACAGGATCGCGTACGAGCTGTACAGCAGGTGGAACGTGCGGCTCTCCTCGTCGGTCGGCAGCGAGGCCAGCAGCAGTGCCTCCACCGTGGCGCGCGGGCCCGGGTCCGGGCCCGCGGCGGCCAGTCGGGCGCCCACCCGCGCGGTGAAGCGGTCGGTCAGGTGGCGGAGGCCGTAGAAGAGCAGCTTCTCCTTGGTCTCGAAGTAGTACTGCACGAGCCGGAGCGACACTCCCGCCTCCGCGGCCACGTCGCGCATACCGACGGCGTGCAGTCCGCGCCGCCCCGCGACCTGGATGAGCGCCTCGGCGATCTGGGCGCGCCGCTCCTCGTGATCCACACGCTTCGGCATGTTCCCGTGTCTCCGCCTGTCGCCTGTCGATGGTGGGTTCGTGCTCCGCTGCCCGAACCCCTTCATGGTACCGATGTACCACATTGGTGATACGGTCGTACCACGAAGAACGGATCTTCACAGGAGGTGCCGCCGTGCCCGAGAACACCGCCCGCGTACGCCGCGATGTCGGCCGCTACGTCAACGACACTCTGCGCGACCGCTACTTCGCCGCCGAGGACGTGCTCCACGCGATGGGGGCACCCATCCGCTCCGAGACGGACGTCGAGACGACCTTCGGCACCACGCACGTCTACCGGTACGGGCCCGCGGACCCCGCCGCCGAATCCCGGACGCCGATCGTCCTGATCCACGGCGCGGCCTACTCCTCCGCCATGTGGTTCCCCAACACCCCCGGGCTCAGCCTCGACCGCCCCGTCTACGCCCTCGACACCCCGGGCGACGCGAACCGCAGCATCCACCGCGAGCCCATGTGGCAGCCCGAGCGCGCCGCGCAGTGGATGGACGAGGCCCTCGACGCGCT
Source organism: Streptomyces spororaveus (assembly GCF_016755875.1). Classification (NCBI taxonomy): domain Bacteria; kingdom Bacillati; phylum Actinomycetota; class Actinomycetes; order Kitasatosporales; family Streptomycetaceae; genus Streptomyces; species Streptomyces spororaveus. The sequence goes on from NZ_BNED01000005.1 coordinate 4,233,974, forward strand.
CGGCCTCGACCGGGTCCACCTCGTCGGCTCCTCCTACGGCGGCTGGCTCGTGCTCAACCAGGCCCACCGGCGGCCCGAACGGCTGGCCTCGGTCACCGCCCTGGACCCCGGCGGCCTGGAGAAGGTCGGCCTGCGCTTCTTCGTCTGGATCTTCATCAGCCTGTTCGCCACCTTCGCCCCGAAGGCGCTGCGTCCCCGGCTCGCCCAGTGGCTGGACCAGCCGGTCCTCGCCATCCCCGAGATGCGCAAGTGGATCCAGCTGGGCGCCCGCGCGTACCGGATCCGCCGCCCCGCGCCCCTGCCGCTGTCCGAGGACGCGCTGCGGTCCATCCGGACCCCGCTGTACGTGATCATGGGCAAGCACAGCCTGCTCGTGCACCCGAAGCGGCAGCTGGAACGCGTACCGCGCCTCGTCGCCGGAGCCCGCGCCGAGATCATCACCGCGACCGGGCACGGCCCGCAGATCGACCACCCGGACGTGGTCAACGCCCGGATGCTGTCCTTCATGGAGGAGGCCGATTCCCTCGACCCCGCGCCGGCCGACGCGTAGGACCACCGCGGGAAGGGCGGCGCCGACGGCGCCCGCCCAGGCCCAGGTCACACACCTGGGCCTTCGTCGGACGTACGGCGGCCGGTCCGCCTACGTCCTCTCCCACCACCAGCCCGGGGTCTTCCTGCGCGCTTCCCATGCCTCGGGGGCGGCGTCCAGCGCCGAGTCGAAGTTCTGCTGCAGGCGTTCGCACGCCACGACGAGCAGGCCGAGTTCCTGCTGTACGGATAGCTCATGCCCCGCCGCGAACCTCTGGGCGTCCTGCGCGACCTGGTCCGTGGCAGCGGACAGCCTTCGGTGCAGGGACTGCCGCGTCACGTCGTACCTGCCGGCCATCGCGTCCCAGGACACGCCCGCATGGCGCAGGACCGCGCAGGCGAGCGCCTCGACATGGGCGGCCTTGCTCCGGAGACTCGGCGCGATCACCAACCCGAGAGCCGACCCTTCACGCGGATGCGCCAGCACCACACCGTCGTTCGCCAGATCGAGCGCGGCATCCGACAGCGCCAGGAGCAGGTTCCTCAACCGATCGTGCTGAGACAACGTCATATCAGCATCCTGGCGCACGCCTGTCAGCTTCACGCTGACAACCGGCAAGTGCCCCCTCGACCATGCTGGTTACGCGAAGAGCGGCCCCTGTTGGCCCAGGAGCCGCCCGAGTCCACTCGCGTCGAAGGAGACACCGATGAACCACTGCCAACGTACCGTCTTCAGCCCTTGCGGCGATCCGCTCGGGCTGACGGGCCCGAGGTATCCCACGGGTCCGATGCCCGACGCCCGACTGTGGCTGATCGTCGTCATCGTGCTGGTTCTGACGAACAGCTCGGCAGGCGGCCAGACCCTGAGCCTGTGCGCGGACGCGCTCGCCGTGCTCGGCGCAGCGGCCACCGGACTCGGCCGAGTCCGTCCGGAGCCGGCTTCGAGCTGACACTGCCGGTCCGGCCCCCGAGGGGGCTCCGAGGCGACGGGCGGGAGACCGGCTCCGGCTCCCGCCCACTTTCCTGCGAGAAAGGTGTTATCGCCGCGCGCCCCGCGGGTCTCCTTCAGTGTCAGGCCAGGTGGGCCGTCACCTTCGAGGAGATGCGATGCAGTTTCACGACGATGAGTTCACGTACGGCGCGGACGCTCCCGCGGACGGTGCCGGGTCCGGCCGGCGGGGTGGGGCGCGCGCCGGTGGCCATCGCAAGGGCCGTCGCAGGGCTCCCCTCATGGCGGCGGCCGCCGTGGTCCTGCTGGCGGGGGTCGGCAGCGCGTACGCCCTGATATCCGACGGGGCCCCGGACCGCACGGCGGCGGCGGGCTCCCCCTCGGCACTCGGCGGCCGGTCCGATGCGGCGGACGGTCTGCCGGCCGACGCCGCGTCTCCCGCCGCCGGTGCCGACCCGGCCGCGGCCGGTGCGGCAGCGGCCCCGAGCGCCACCGCGTCCGCACCGGCACCCGCGTCGGCACCCGCATCCGCGGCCGCGTCCGCACCCGCCGCGCAGGCGAAGGACGGCGAGCAGCGCTCCGGTACGCCGACCACGGAACGCACCGCCAAGCCGACCGCGCCCCCGACCCGTACTGCCTCGGGGTCCGGACCGACGGGACCGGACCCCAAGGTGCCCGGGGCCCGCACCTCGACGCAGGACGTCGCGACGGCCCAGTCGCTGTCCCTGCAGCTGCTCAACAACGAACGCGCCGCCGTCGGCCGGCCTCCGCTCGCGCTCAAGCAGGACCTCAGCTCCTTCGCCCGCAAGTGGGCCGAGCACATGCGGAACAACGGCTTCGCCCACTCCTCGCCGGAGGACCGCGCCTACCTGAAGACGGGCTCGCGCACCTGGACCGGCGAGAACATCGTGTGGTTCAGCGACGCCTCGATGACCGCCCAGGAAGCCGCCGAGAAGTTCCAGTCGATGTGGCGCCACAGCTCCGGTCACTACAAGGCGCAGGTCAACCCGGACTTCACCGAGGTCGGCGTGGGCCTGTACCACGACTCCTCGGGCTGGTGGGGCGTGCACAACTTCTCCGACGGCAAGTGACACGGCGGCGGCCCCGCGCACCGCGCGTGCGGGAGGGAGGATCCGGACCGCGGCGGCGCTACCGGATCACCCCGGCCGCGCGTGCGGCCTTGAGCCAGTCCGGGAACTCCTTCATGAGGCGGTCGTAGAGGTCCGCGTCCGAGCGCGAGGCCGGCCGCGGACCGGCGGCGAAGTAGCCGGCGTTGTCGACCGTACGCCGGTCGAGGGTGTCCAGGCTGCGGAGGAAGCGGAGGTCCCGGCTGGGCCCGAAGCCGACGAACTGCCAGAAGATCGGCAACGCGCTGGCGCGACGGAGCAGTTCCCGGGTCGCCTTGCGGTCGAAGGGCTCTCCGTCGGTCTGGAAGATCACGAAAGCCGGGTCGGCGGACCCGGTGGCCTGGTAGTGCTCGATGACGGCCCGCATCGCCGGGGTGTAGCAGGTGCCGCCCCAGTCCAACGGCGCGTGGAGGTGGTCGATCCGGCCCCGGTAGTTCTCCAGGTTGAGGTCCGCGATCAGGTCGACGCCGTTGGAGAAGAACAGGAGCGGCACCGTGCCGTCGTCGTCGAGGTTGACCGACAGCCCGAGTACCTGCTCGGCCAGATGCTGCATGGTGCCGTCGCGGTAGAAGCCGCTCATGCTCCCGGAGTGGTCCAGCACCAGGTAGACGGCGGCACGTTGGCCGATGACTCCGCTCTTGGCCAGGGAGACATGAGCGGCCTTGTAGAGGTTCACCAGCCCGGGTGCCGCCCGCTGGACCTTCTCCAGACTCATGGCCGCTGACGGGACGGGGACGGGGACCGCTGCCGGGACGGGGACCGGGGCCGCTGCCGGGGCGGGGACCGCAACGGGTACCGGCACGGGGAGGGGGACCGGGACCGCGTCGTCGACCACGATGCCGAAGGAGGTCGCCAGACCCGCGAGACCCGTGTCCCAGCCCTGCCCGACCGCCCGTACCTTCCAGGCTCCGTCACGCCGGTAGATCTCGACCAGTACGGCCACCGTCTCCCGGTGCGTGAACGGCGGGGGCTCGAACCCGATCCGCACTCCCCCGCACTCGATCACCGCTCGCGGGGTGTCGGCGGCGCTGAAGTGAGCGTTCGGCAGCGTCGGGTCGATGCCCGCCACGATCGCTATCCGGTCCACCGTGGCAGGTACCGCCGACAGGTCCGCGGTGATGGTCCGGCCGCCGAGGGCCACGCCGTCCTGCGCCGGATGGTTGTAGAAGACCAGGTCGTCGTCGCCGCGCACCTTGCCGTCCTTCGCGAGGAGCACGGCGCACACGTCCGTCGCGGCTCCGGCCGGTGCGGTGGTGACGGTGACTTCACAACGTCCCGTGGGTAGCGGCGCGTTGCCGCCTTTCGGGAGCATGACTGACATGGGCGGCTTCCTTCCGGCGGGCCACTCGGACCTCAGCGGACACGTGAGCGGTCCAGTCTCGCCGAGGCGGAAGTGATCTCGTGGCCGAACTCCCCAAGCCGTGCCGGGGACCCCTGGGACGACCGCCGACGCCCCGGCACCCCGACGCCCCGATTTCCCGACGCCCCCACGCACCCACGCACCCACGCACCCACCGGAGCCGACGAACATGCGCACACGCCTTCTGCTGGGCCTGGCCCTCCTCTCCACCGGTCTCCTCGCCGGCGCGTTCGGATACGGAGCGGCCAACCTCGTACCCACCTTCAACGCCGTACCGCTCGACATACGGCTGTCGTTCCACACCGAACTGATGAAGATGAACGGCATCACCATGCAGGCCGCGATGGGCCTGTCGATCGTCAGCTCGCTGACCCTGGCCGCCGTGGCACACGGCCGTACGCGGATGCTCGCGGGCGGGGCCGGCCTGCTGGCCCTCACCTCCCTCCTGGTCACCCGGTTCGGCAACGTCCCGATCAACGGCCGGATCAAGGAATGGGCGCGCACCTCGGCCCCGGCCGATCACGCGGAGATCCTGCGGCGCTGGGCCATGTTCAACGACATCCGCACCGTCACCGCGCTCGTCGCGTTCGCGGTGCTGGTCTTCGCCGCCCTGAGGAAGCCCGCCCGCGACTGACGCCGCCTCCGGCCCCCGTCCCCGGGGCACACGCCCCGGGGACGGGGGCCGGAGGCGGGTCCGGGTGGGTCAGCCGACGGCGCGGCAGACCTCGGCTGCGCCGAGGTCGCCGCCTCGCCGCAGGTCCGCCGCGCGCTGGATGCGGCGCGCCGTCAGATAGGCGTACGGGGACATGCCGTAGGCGAGCCGGAACTGGCGGCCGAGGTGCCCGGGCGCCATGTCCGCGGCGCGGGCGAGCGCCACCACGTCCAGCGGACGCGCGTGCTCCCGGTCGATCCGGTCCCGGACCCGGCGCAGCCGCGCGAGGTCCTTCAGGTGCGATGCCTCGATCAGTGCCTGTCTCCACGCGGGACGACACATGGAAGAGCCTCCTTCGTCGCGCTGCCGGATCAGCGCAGTTCCTGGATGCGGATCAGGTTGCCGGCGGGGTCGCGGAAGGCGCAGTCGCGGACGCCGTACGGCTGCTCGGTCGGCTCCTGGACGACCTCGGC